>CAZYOS010000031.1:0-11301 GCA_964649245.1 uncultured Clostridium sp. | reverse complement strand
AATATTAGGATATTTATCATGATCTACTAAAGATGTAAACATGTCATATGGTCTTACATATAATTCATTATCTCCGTATAGTGCTCTATATACTACATATTTTTCTCCTGTTTCACTATGCAATGCTATATCTTCTACAAAGTATAAATCACCTTTAAAGTGCTTATATATTGATTTAATTTTAACTTCATTCATTATAAAATTCCTTTCTATTCTACTTAATAAGTGAAATGTTTCCATTTATAATAATAGGATTAAACCCTTGTAACTCATCATAAAGCATTCCTTCAGGTATACCATTATAAAAATATATTTTTTTGTTAAATCTAAAAGCATCATATATTTCTAAGAATGTAGCTCCTCCAATATAGTTTTTAAATATAATACCATCTTTTTCTTTATCAAAATTTAGTACTAATACAGCATCCATTTTTAATGTTAATTCTTCACTTCTCTTAAACATTCTAGCTTTAAAATCTCGATGTGCATCTTTACCAAGTTTCCACATTCTTTCTTCAGTAGTTGGGTCATCATAACAATTAGGCAAAAATACTTCTATATTATTTTTTTTCAGTTTATTTTTTATAGCCCA
Organism: uncultured Clostridium sp.; assembly: GCA_964649245.1. Taxonomy (GTDB): domain Bacteria; phylum Bacillota_I; class Bacilli_A; order RF39; family UBA660; genus CAG-1000. The sequence goes on along the minus strand of CAZYOS010000031.1, from coordinate 10,709 downwards.
AGGTTCGATCCATTCACTAAAAGATGCAGATATTATTATATTGTCATCATTATTGTTTATTATTTTAATAAAATCAGGTCTTATTATATCATCTAATCTATTATTAACGTAATTTAAACAATCACTTTTATATTTTTTATATGGTACATTATAATAGAAGAACTTAAATAATTTCGTTTTAACTTCAGCATTAGTAATAATATTTAATTTATATTTAATTATTAAAAAAAAGTTGATAAAAAAAGCCATAATAAATCTCTTATATCCAAATGTATATAATAAGAAATCATTAAAACTATCCTTTATTGTAATAGTTTTATCAAAATCATATACTCTAAGTTTTTTCACATTAATTAATTCCTTTAAATGATAATAAGAATATTCCAGATACAACTAATATTATACCTAAAACATTATAAATTGTTATTGTTTCTTTAAAGAATGAAAAAGCAAGTATGCAAGATAATATTTGAGCTATACCTGTTAATATAGGAATAATATAAGATAGGTTATAGGATATTAATAGTCTTTGCCACAATACAAAACTACATAGATAAAATATGAATCCTAAGAATGTGTATAAACCTATTTTAAAAGTAAAGCCTCCAACAAAAGATACATTTAAGCTATTACCCCCAAGTTTCATAAAAAGTACTCCTAAATTTGTAAATACAAGATATAAGACACATAATAATACATTCATTTTAACCACCATTTATTTTCTAATAATAGCGTTACATTTCTTAACAAAATTACTACTTACATTATACAATACCAATAAATAATTGTAAATGAATGAATTTATAAAAAAAGCCTTATTAATAAATATAAGGCAATTTTTCACACCATGTGTATAAAATATTATTATATTTTATGATTTCATTATCAATTTCTTTGGATTCTCTTTTAATATTATTATCATAATAATAAATAATTTTTTCTAATATATTATCATCTAGTAATTCAAAATTTTCTGGTAAATTTTCAAAAAAATATTTTTTATTAAATTTAATATAGATTGAAGTAAATGAATATGGTTCTAATACATTATTATTGTCAATTTTGTATGCGTAATCTTCTATTACATCATCTTTAGCTATATTATATTTCTCATAGATTCTAGGATCTTTAACATGACCGCCACATGAAAATAAAGCATGATAACCTTTTTTGTTTAATAATGAAATAGAAGAAGCAATTAGTTCATCTACTTCAAAAACATTATCTAATATTTCAAATGTGTTTTTATCTATATATTTATGCATACATACATTCATAAATACTCCTACTTAATTAACCCTATTTTATCAAAAGGATAAAATCTAAAATTCACTTTTCCGACTATATCTTCATATTTAAAATTACCAAAATATCTACTATCTTTAGATACATCTCTATTGTCTCCTAAAACAAAGTATTCACTATTACCAGTAGTCGCTTCAAAATCATTAGTAGATTCAAATGTTAAATAATTAGGTACTGCTACTAGTTTGTCATTAATATATAATTCATTATTTATATATTCAATCTTTTCATTAGGTAGACCTATAATTCTTTTAATAATTTTATCATTATCATCATTGTTTTTTAAAACCACAATATCAAATCTATTAATATTTTCTGTTTTTAATGTAATTTTGTTGATTATAACAAGATTTTTATCATTAAGAGTATTATCCATGGAACTACCATGAACAACTCCAGGAGTTGCTATAAATGTTCTAAATAGTACTACTATAATTATTATTAATGCATATGATCTTAATTCTTTAATAAATTTATTCATAATTATCCTTTCTCTTTTAAAAAAAATTAGGTTAATACCTAATTTCTTTCTTTAATTTTGAATCCACTTGTAAGTTTCTTTAAGAAGTTAAGTTTTGCTCTTCTTACTTTACCTTTTTTAATTACTGTTATTTTATCAATAATTGGACTATTTACAGGGAATATTCTATTAATTCCTACATTTCCAGATTTCTTTCTAACAGTAAATGTTTCAGAAACGCTTCCACCTTTTCTTGCAGTTACAATTCCTTCAAAAGCTTGAATTCTTTCTCTTTTGCCTTCTTTAATCTTAACGTCTACTCTTACAGTATCACCTACTCTAAATTCAGGAACATTAGGATTAATTTGCTTTTTGTTAATCTTATCGATTAAATTCATCAGATTTCATCTCCTTTACGTGCTTTCTTTAATCATACTTTAAGTAGCGGATTAAGCGATATAATAATAACACAAATAAATAATTATGTCTAGCAAATTATTGTAATTTATATTTTTTTAAATGACTTCTTGCTGGTTTTAGTCATTATTAGTTTAAATTAATTAACATATCATTTGTAATTTTATTATAATAATGTTTTTTAATCAATTAAATTACTAAATATGGTAATAATAATTCAAATAGTATAGCTATTGGAATTGAATATAATAATGTATAAAAAGTTTTAGATATATTTTTATATAGTATTAATATAGAAACTATCATCATAATAACTTCAGGAATATATGATATATTTATATACCATATTCCAAACATTAAAGCTTCACTAATAAAGAATCCAACTATAAATGAAGATATTATTACTGATAGCCATCCTTCTCCTACCGAATACCATACAATTAGTGGAAGAATTATAGTTAAAATAGCATATATAATATATTGTTTTAATTCAAATACAATAGGAGCATTAAGTATTAAATATGTGTATCCATAATATCCTATTAATACAAATAAATAGAATAATAATACATTTAATACTGCTCTTAAAGGACTATTAGCATCTATAGAAATCATTATTCCAAATAGTGTCCATAGTGCTACTCTCGATGTTAGTCCACTTAAATCCATATTAATAATGAAATTATGTAACCACATTCCATCATTATTAATAGAGCCACACAATTTAGTAATAACTCCCAGTATTAATCCAACTACTAAAACAAATATTGTTTTAGATAGCTTCTTTTTATGTGATATCATTTTATCACTTCTTCTACATGCCATTAGAAATGTCATATTAATCACCCGTTATCTTTCTTATTTCTTTTTTTCGTTTTGTTAAATTATTTTCTATTGCAATTCTTTGTACTATAGCAAAAGCACAAAATATTGTTAAGCAACTACTTCCTCCATAACTTAATAATGGAAGTGGTATACCTGTTAAAGGTATTAAACCTAATACACCACCTAAATTAACAAATATATGAAGCAAAAAGTATATTCCTACTCCAAAACATATTATTGAGTTTCTTAAATTATATGATTTAGTTGCTATATCAAATATTCTATATGCTATTAAAATATAGCCTAATAGTATTAATAAAGATACTATTACTCCTAATTCTTCAACTACTATTGGAAATATAAAATCTGTATGACTTGCTGGTAAATATAAATATTTTTGAGTTGAATTACCTATTCCAACACCCCAAAGGCCACCATTATCTATTGCAATAAATCCATTACATACTTGATAGCCACTATCAGATGTATATTTATCACAAGGATTGTTATATCTAAGTCTATTACAAATATAACTATTACAACTATCAGGTATTATTTTATAAGCAAATTCTAGTCCTATAAAAGAAAATATCATAAGTGTACACACTATTACTTTTGTATATTTAAATGATTGTTCTTTAGTTGGTATGAACAAAAATATTATAGCAACTAATACAGCAATTATAACAAATGATCCTTTATCTCCACCTAATACAACAAATAAGCTAGGTATAATACATAATATAAGTGGTAATATAAAATCAAATTTTTTATGTTTTTCTTTTTTACTCCAGTCATAGTAACTGCATCCTAAATATAGAATTAACATTACCTTTATAAATTCAGCTGGCTGTATAGTTAATCCAAATATATTAAGTGTTACTTCTGAATTACCTGATTCAAAACTAAAATTATTAATCATTATTCCAAGTAATAATAATGATAATGCTATTGTTCCCCATTTACCTATAAAATTATAAGTTCTTGTTGGAAAGAAACACATTATTATCAAACCTATTACTAAAGATAATATTACCATTAGTAATTGCCTTCTAAAATAAAAATATGGCGTTCCAAAAGATAGTTTTGATGTAATACTCGAAGCAGATAATATTAAAAACACACCTATAAAAGCATATAATATACTAAATATTAATAAAGTTTTGTCACAATCTTTAAACTGTTTACCTATGTATTTTAATACTTTTTTCATATTATCCTCTATATAATTATATAAGAAATATAAGTTATTGTAAATAAACTATGTTTTTGTTGTGTCAATTATTATACATTTTCCATAGAATATTATAGATTAAAGGAGGTAATAATATGTATTATTATGGATATAATGGTGGATATCCTGCTAATTATAGCTATGGTGGATATTCTGGATATAATAACTTTGGTTATGGAGCCGCAATAATATTAGTACTATTTATTTTATTAGTAATAATATTTGGAGTTGGTTTTGTTAATAATCAAGGATGTTGCAACCAAGGATGTAACAATTAAAAGGAAGTTTTAATCCTAAACTTCCTTTTTTCTTTTATATAATACATGTTTATAATTTATGCCATTATCTGAATTTGATGAAAGTTCTTCTCTATTCCATTCATCTTTATTAAATTGTGGAAAGAATGTATCAGCATCCTCACATGAAGAATCTATTTCAGTTAAATACATTTTATTAGATAAATTAATAAATGTTTTATACATACTAGCACCACCTATTATAAATACTTCTTCTTTTATTTTATTGTATTTATTTAATAAATTATCTAGTGTATTAAATACCTCTACTTGAACATCAAAATCATTACTAGAAGATAATACAATATGATGTCTATTAGGTAATATTCTTCCTAAAGATTCAAATGTTTTTCTTCCCATAAGTATATTATTCCCAGTAGTTTTTTCTTTAAAGAATTTTAAATCATTTGGTAAATGCCATATTAATTCATTATCTCTACCTAATTCATTATTTTTACCTATTGCAGCTATTAAAGTATAACTCATAATACCTCCTTATTGACTTATTGGAAAAGTAATTTTACCATGATGTTTATAATCTGTTATTTTAATATCTTTTAAATCTGTACTATTATCAAAATCATAAAAGTTTTTAATTTCTGGATTTATCCATATTTTAGGAGCAGGATAATCTTCTAATTCTTTTCCTCTTTTTATTTGTTCTTTAATTCCATCTATTTGATTAACATATATGTGTGCATCTTTTATACTGTAATATAGTTTACCTGGCTTTAAATTGTTTACACTTGCTAACATATATAAAAGCACAGAATATTGTGTTACATTAAATGGAAGACCTAATGGTACATCACAACTTCTTTGATGAACATATGCATTTAGGTGTCCATTTGTTACATCCCATTCAGATGACCAAACACATGATGGTAAAACTGCAGTGTCTAAATATTCATTTTGCCATAGATTTATTATCATTCTTCTATCATTTCTATTATGTTCTAATTTATCTAATAGATTATCCATTTGTCTATATTTTCTAACTATCCATCCGTAAGCAGTTCCAATAGTATGAGCCCATTCTTTACCAAATTCTTTATTCACTTCTTGTTTAACCAGTTTTCCTTCTTCATTAGGAAGCATTTGAGTAGCACTCCAAATACCATTATCATCTATTTCCCATTCATCCCAAATATGAACATTTCTTTCTTGAAGCCACCTAACATCATTACTTTGAGCTTGATATATCCATAACATTTCTATTATTGCTTGTCTATAAAATAATTGTTTAGTTGTTAAAAATGGAAATTCTTTTTCTAAATCAAATTCAAAATTATAAGCAGGTATTTTAATAGTATTAGTTCCTGTTCTGTTTTCTACTTCTACTCCATCTTTTAATATTTTTTTACATAATTTTAAATATTCTTTATCCCAACGTGACATTAAATCCTCCTAAAATCTTGTCATTTTATTTATCTTTGTTGCTTTCATATTAATTTTTTTATCAACTATATTTTTAACTTCATTAAATATTTCATTTATTGATTTAATATCATTAATGGATTTCATCTTTTTAGTTTTAATACAATTTATAGAATCCCAATGATATTTTTTAGCAACATATAAGTATGCTTCTTCAGCCCTTTTTAAATGTTTTGGATTATTTTCATTTCCATCTCCATTTTTTCTATCTTTTCTAAGTTCAATTGTTGCTTCATATGGCATATGTAAGAAGACTGTGATATCTGGTCTAGGAAGTTCACATAAATTAAATTCTAATAATTCTAAAAACGATAATATTTGTTCCATTTGAACTTTATTTTTTGCTTTTCCTACCTGATGTCCCATATTACTTGTTGTATATCTATCTAATATTATTAAATCATTTTTATATAATTCATTTTCTATTTCTTTTAAAAAATTATATCTTCTATCAGCTGCATAATATAATGAACTAACTAAAGGATCTACTAAAGCAGATGATTCATTAAAATAACTATCACATATTTCTTTCTTTCCCAAGTATGGACCACCAACTATTTTACCAGTTGGAGAATCATAAACAGGAAATGAAAAGCTTTTTACTTTTAACCCTTTTTCTTTATAATAATACATTAATTTTTCACTTTGTGTTTGTTTTCCACTTCCATCTGTTCCTTCAATAGCCAATATTTTTGCTCTTTTCATATATAACCCTCCTAAAATATACTAAATAAAATATAAACTTATATTTTTATATGATTTATTATTTATAATAATTAAAAATCTTTTTAAATATCTTACTTTGCATAAAAAATACGTAAATAAATCCTAATGTTGCTAAGAATACAAATGCTATTAATGTTCCAAATACCATTTCATTATCTTTTATATTTCTCTTACTTTCTACAATATAATTTTATCATATTATTATATTTTTACAAGTTTTTAGAAAAAAAATAATGAAGATTATAAATCATTCATTAAATTATTGTATTCTAATTTTTAATAGTTTTTCCTATTTTCTCTCCATATTTAACTATTGTTTCTATACTATCATTTGAATTATTTAATATATCTTTATCTATTTCTATTATGTCTTTCTTAACTAATAATACTATAGTTGAACCACCAAACTCAAAATATCCTTTTTCCTCACCCTTTTTATATTTATAATTACTATGAATATTTTTAATTTTTCCTACGCACATAGCACCTATTTCTACTTGAACTATATCATTGAAATTATTAGTATGTAATATAGTATACTCTCTATCATTTGTTTTATAATAATTATAATGATTTAATGAAATACTCTGTACTGTATGAAATATTCCATTTATATGAATATTTTCTTCTTGATATCCTGAATCTATATAACAATATCTATGATAATCTGTTACATCTAATCTAAATACTAAAGCATACCCTTCAATATAATCTTCTAATAATCTTTTATTAATTAATGTTTCTATAGAATAATAATAATTTTTAATATTAAGTTTTAAATTATTACTTATTTTATATACGCTTAGAGCTGAATCACATGGGGATATAAATATATTATTATCTAAATGCATCTTTCTATTTGACAATATTATTTTTCTTGTAAAAAAATCATTATACGAAACATATTTCTTTTTCTCATACTCTTTCATATTTACATTATTATCTTTTATAAATCTATTAATTTTATGAACAGATAGTTTACTATTCATATACAGTCCTACTAATTTAGTAAATGTTTTACTAATTAATATTTTTAATATTATTCTTCCAAAAAAATTATCATAAAAAAAGTTGAGACTTTTTGGAGAGTCAACATAAATATTATTTTTATTATTTCTTCCTCTTAATATATATTTCATAGGAATTTCTTTATTGTAATTATAATTATTATTTCAACTACACCTAGTAATATAAATAATATCATCGTTTTTGTTCTAGGTTTTTTAATTTTTATTTTGGATATAAATAGTAATCCTACTCCTAGTAGTGCTAATCCATATATAAATATAAAATATTTCCCTATAAATCTTCTAAATATATAGATAAATGGAAATATTAAAGCAGAGCTTGTAACAGGAAGACCAGTATAGAATTTTACTGGTGAATCACTATTTCTATTTATTTCCAACATATTAAAATATGCTAAACGAATTAATGCTGCTAATGGATAAAATAACAATACTGGTAAAAAAAGTATTCCTCTCATTCCAATACTATATCCAATAGCGGCTGGTAATACTCCAAAACATACTAAATCTGATAGACTATCAATTTGAGCACCAAATATTTTTTCATCTTTACTTCTTTTTTCTTTTGTTCTAGCTACCTTTCCATCAAACATATCACATAGTCCAGAAAACATTAAAAAGAATATCGCAAGAAATGAGTGACCATTAAATGCACTTATTATTCCACATATTCCTGAAAAAAATCCTAGATATGTTAGCCAAACTGTATAATCATAAAATCCTATCATACTACTACTCCTACTTAATTATTATACATATTATTCACATAAATTTCAACTTAATTCTCTATATGCAACTTTTCCTAATTTAGTTTTAGGAATTGATTCTCTAAATTCAATTACATATGGAACTGCATACTTAGCCATATTCTTTTTGCAATATGCTTTTATTTCATCTTTTAATTCATTTGTTGGCTCTATACCTTCTTTTAATACAATAAATGCTTTAGCAACTTGAACTTTAGTTGGATGATGAATACCTATTACAGTAGATGTAAATATTTTAGGATATTTATTTAGTATTTCTTCTAATTGTGAAGGATAAATATTATATCCTGATGATATAATTATTCTTTTTAAACGAGATTTAAAATATACTAATCCATTTTTATCTATACATCCTATATCTCCTGTATGTAACCATACTTTTTTATCATTATGTTCTACAAGAGTATGCATAGTTTCTTCTTTATCATCTAAATATCCAAGCATTACTGATGGACCGTTAATACATATTTCTCCATCTTCATCTATTTTGCATTCTTCTATTGTTCCAACTTTAACTATTTTATAAATATTATCTGGGAATGGAATACCTATACATTGATTTTTATAGCCTTCTATTGGACTAACGCAAGTAGATGCTGTACATTCAGTTAAACCATAACCTATTCTTACTACTGCATCACTTCCATGTTCTTTAAAATATTTTTCAACTTTTGTTTTTAATTCAAAATTTAAGAAATCTCCTCCACATAGAATACATTTTACATATGATAATGATTTCATATTTGATTTTTCTTTAGTTATTAATTCTAATAGTGTTGGAACGACTGGTAAGAAGTTTGGTTTCTTTTTTTGTAAATATTTAACTATATTTCTAGTAGTCATTTGTGGTACTAAAATACATTTCATTCCTAATGTTAATGGTGTATGAATACATATGCCTAAACCAAATCCATGAAATATTGGCATTGCGGATAAAATTGATTCTCCTTCTTTAGGTGAAACCATAAATTTACATTCTAATGCTATTGCATTAAAGCATAAATTAGATAACATTATTCCTTTAGATTTACCGGTAGTACCGCCACTATATAGTATAACAGCTAAATCATTTTGATCTCTTTTTACATAAGTTTCTTCTTTATAGTTATATCCTAAATTAATAAATTCTTTATATGTAATAGCATTACTTTTATCAATTACTATCTTTTTCTTATTAATATTAATTAATTTATATCCTATAGTAGTCATTACATCCATTCCATCAATCATTGGTGAAATAATAATATGTTTTAATTTGGTATGTTTTTTAATATTAAGTATTTTTTGATATGTAAAATCAACTGCAAAAATATATTTAGAAGATGCTTTATTAATATAAAATTCTATTTCATTTTCACTAGATAATGGATGTATTACATTAGCTATTGCTCCTATTTTATTAACAGCATAAAATAATATAACTGCTTCTATTGTATTAGGCATACATATTGTAAATGTTTCATTTTCTTTAACACCTATTGCTTTTAAGCTTTTAGCACATTCCTCAATCTTATTAATTAGATCTTTATAAGTCATCTTAGTATAAAAATATTCTAAAGCTATATTATTAGGGAACTTTTCACTTGCTTCTTTAACATTTGAATACATTGAACCATCATAATATTCTAAATGTTCTGGAATATTTTTATAGTATTGAAGCCATGGTTTATCAGAAACTTTATAAACAAATTTTTTCCATATATGTACTGCTTCATTAAATAAATTCTTCATAATTTCTCCTTATTTAGATAATTATATCATATTTTAATTTATTTATCTTACTAAATAATAATTATAGCATTCAAAAAGTCAGAATAATTCTGACTCTTAGTATATGGTTACAATTGATGGTGTATAATATGTTAATTGAACAGAATTGCCAAGTTGACCAACTTCATTACTTCCCCAAGAAAACAAAAACCCATATGAATCTATTGCTAATGTATGATTTATTCCTGCTGATACACTACTAAATGTTGTTCCGCTTTTGATTTGGATTGGTGTACTACTATTCGTTGTTGTTCCATTTCCTAATTGGCCACCACTATTATATCCCCAAGCCCATAAGTTTCCTGAAGTATCTATTGCTAATGTATGATTACCTCCCGCTGACGCTTGTGCGATTCTTATACCTTTCATTGTTAGTTCATCTATTGCAGATGAATTATTTATTTTTATTTCTACATTAACTGTATTACTTGCTATCTTTTTTAT
>CAZYOS010000030.1:0-11461 GCA_964649245.1 uncultured Clostridium sp. | reverse complement strand
AAATTTGATTATCGTAATAAAGCTATGTTAGAATTATTATATAGTTCTGGGCTTAGAGCTAGTGAATTAATTAATCTTGATACTACAAATATTGATTTTGATAATAAAATACTTAATGTATATGGAAAAGGTAAAAAAGAGAGAATAGTTCCTTTAAGTGATATAGCTATTAAGTATTTAAAAATTTATATTTATGAATATAGAAGTTCATTATTTGTAAAAAAGAAGAAAATGACAGATGCACTATTTTTAAATAATCACGGAGAGAGAATTACAAGACAGGGTTTAAATTTGCTACTTAATAAAATAGCAGAATCAGCAAATATTAATAAAAATATTACACCTCACATTTTAAGACATAGTTTTGCGACACATCTAATAGAAAATGGTGCTGATATAAGAAGCGTTCAAGAGTTACTAGGACATGAAAATGTAGTAACTACTGAAATTTATACTCATATTGCAAATAATTATATAAATAATAGTTATAATGAATACTTTAATAGAAGTAAGAAAGAGGGAGATTAGAATGTTTAAAAGAATATTTTTAGTTGTACTTGATAGTTGTGGAGTTGGTTATGCAGACGATGCTGATAAATTTGGTGATGAAGGAGCAAATACTTTATTACATACTATTGAAAGTAGAAATTATAATCTTGATGTATTAGAAAAATTAGGGCTTACTGCATTAGTAGGGAAAGATTATGATAAAATTAGAGCTATTTATATGAAAGCTAAACCAATTAATTTAGCAAAGGATACATTGAATGGACATTATGAAATGATGGGAGCTGTACAAGAAACGCCATATAAAACATATCCAGATGGTTTTCCATTAGAACTAATTAGCAAAATTCAAAAAATAACAGGTAGAGATGTTATTGGAAATATTGTTGCTAGTGGAACTGAAATTATTCAAGAGTTAGGTGAAATGCAAATGAAAAATGGTGCTATTATAGTTTATACTTCTGCTGACTCTGTACTTCAAATAGCTGCTCATACTGATATTGTTCCATTGGAAGAACTATATGATATTTGTAGTAAGGTAAGAGAATTAACTAAAACTGATGAATATAAAATAGCTAGAATAATAGCTAGACCATTTATTGGAAAGCCAGGAAATTTCACTAGAACAAGCGATAGACATGATTATGCATTAGATCCTCCTAGAAATGTTCTTGATCTATTAGATAAAAAAGGTATTCAAACTATTGCAATAGGCAAGATAGCAGATATATTTAATAATAAAAGTATTGCAGTAAAAATTAAAACTAAAGATAATATTGATGGAATGGTTAAATTAATTGATTTTGCTAAAGGTAATTTTAATGGATTATTATTTGCTAATTTAAATGATTTTGATACATTATATGGACATAGAAGAGATAAAGATGGCTATTTAAAAGCGCTAGAGGAATTTAATTATTATTTGCCGATATTCTTAAAAAATTTAAAAGAAGATGATTTATTTATTTTAACAGCAGACCATGGAAATGATCCTACTTTTAAAGGCACAGATCATACTAGAGAAAATGTTCCTGTTATATTATATAATCCACTATTTAAAAAAGGTAAAAGACTTAAAGATAGAGAAACATTTGCAGATATTGGAGCAACTATATTAGATAATTATAGAATTAAAAATGATTTAGGAATAGGAACTAGTATATTCGATGAATTGAGAAATAAGGAATGAAAGATGTGATTTTATCTGTTATAATTGTACTAGTAGTAATTATATTTACTGTGTGTAGCTCATATTATTTTGTTACTAAATATAATATAGATAAAGAAAATAATTTAATAATAAATGAAACATCTGAAATTAAAAAATGATAGAAATAAATAAAGAATATGATGTAATAATAAATGACAATGATAATAATGGAAAAGGTATAACAAGGATAGATAACTTTGTTGTATTTGTTTTTCATGCTCTTAAAGGTGAAAGTGTTAGAATAAAAATTACTAATTTAAATAAAAAATATGCTATAGGTAAAATAATTAAAATATATAATGAATTGGAAAGTAGATGTACGCCTTTATGTAAATATTACACTAAATGTGGTGCTTGCACATTCTTACACACTAAATATTTAAATGAGAAAGAAATTAAAACTAATTATATTAAAAGACTTTTTAATGTTGAACTTGATAATACAGTATTTAATACTGAATATAATTATAGGAATAAAAGTACATTTCATGTTAAAAATAATAAAATAGGGTATTATAGTGAAAATACTAATGATTTAGTATCGTTTGATTATTGTTATTTATTAGATGAAAGAATTAATAAAATATATAATTATTTAAAAGATTTAGATTTATCTAAAGTATCTACTATAACAGTAAGGGTTACTAAGGATGAAATAATGGTAATATCTGATGGAATATTTGATTATAAAGATTTATTAAGCAAACATAAAATAGATTCTTTATATATTAATGATAAATTAGTTTATGGTTCAAAATATATTACTTATTCATTAAATGATACTAAATATACTATTTTTCCTAAATCATTCTTTCAAGTTAATTATGACTCTATGACTTCTTTATATGATATTATTAAAGAATATGCTTCAGGAGGTAATAAGTTACTTGATTTGTATTGTGGAACGGGCACTATAGGTATATATTTAAAAGATAAATATAAAAGTATTACTGGGATCGAAATTAATGAAAGCAGTATTCTAAATGCAAATATTAATAAAAGAATAAATAATATTAATAATATAAATTTTATTTTAGGTGATTCTAAAATAGCTAAAAATGATAATTATGATACTATTATAGTAGACCCTGCTAGAAATGGATTATCAAGTGAAGTAGTTAAATTTTTGAATGAATCTAAAAGTGAAATAATTTATGTTTCATGTAATCCTAGTACTTTAAAAAGAGATATTCAATTATTAAATAATTATGAAATAGTAAAAATTTCTATAGTAAATATGTTTCCTAAAACTAAGCATATTGAATGTGTAATTCTATTACATACTAAAAAATAATGGTCTTGACTTATATTAATAAAATATATAAAATAGGTAAATAAGTATAATAAAGGAGAAAAAAGAAAATGAAAAAAATTAAGATAGTTTCTGTAATATTTGTGGTATGTGCATTATTATTAATGACTGGATGTGGTACTAAAAATGTAGAAGGTAGTTTAGAAGACATAATGACTAAATTATATGCAGACATTAATGAAGATGAATTACCTATGATGCTTACTAATACGCAGCTAAATACTGATAATATTGCAAATTATATAGGAACAAGTGATGTAGACTTTAAAGAAGGAATAGTATCTGAATCTATGACTGGTTCTATTCCACACTCAGTAGTACTATTAAGAGTTAATGATAATGCTAATATTGAATCAATTAAACAAACTATTAAAGATAGTGCTAATCCCAGAAAATGGATTTGTGTTGAAGCTGAAAACGTTTATGTAGAAAGCAATGGAAACTTGATAATATTAATTATGTCTAATGATATTGCTGATAAAATAAGAACTAATTTTAATAATTTATAAGTCTTCATTTGAAGGCTTTTATTGAAAGGAAAACAATATGTTATTTTCTAGTATAACTTTCTTATATTATTTTTTACCAATATTATTAATAATATATTTTTTAGTACCATCCAAATATAAAAATATAGTATTATTACTTTTTAGTTTATTATTTTATTTTTATGGTGAACCTAAATATGTAATTATATTATTATTGTCATGTATTATAAATTATATTATTGGTAATCTTATATATAAATATAATAAAAAAGCTAAATTATTTCTTATTATTTTGCTAATATATAATATTGGACAATTATTTTATTTTAAATATACTAATTTCTTTATTTCAAATATAAATAATATTTTTAACTCTAATATTCCATTTTTAAATATAATTATGCCACTTGGTATAAGTTTTTTTACATTTCAAAATTTAAGTTATGTTATTGATATATATAATAAAAAAGTAGTTCCATCAAAAAATTTATTAAATTATGCAACATATATATGCTTATTTCCACAATTAATAGCGGGGCCTATAGTTAGATACAGCACTATAAATAAAGAACTGGTAGAAAGAAATCATTCATTTAATATGTTTAGTACAGGAGTTAAAAGATTTACAATAGGATTAGCTAAAAAAGTATTAATAGCTAATTCAATTGGAGAATTTAATTCAATAATTAAAGCATTACCATCACAATCAATATTATCATATTGGTTATTAGCTATAGGATATACTTTTCAAATATATTTTGATTTTAGTGGTTATAGTGATATGGCTATAGGATTAGGTAAAATGTTTGGATTTAATTTCTTAGAAAACTTTAATTATCCATTAATATCAAAATCAATTACTGATTTTTGGAGGAGATGGCATATTTCTTTATCAAGTTGGTTAAGAGATTATGTTTATATACCTTTAGGAGGAAATAGAGTATCTAAATTAAAATGGATTAGAAATATATTTATAGTTTGGTTTTTAACTGGATTTTGGCATGGAGCATCATGGAATTTCATTATATGGGGATTATATTTTGCTATAATATTACTAATAGAAAAACTATTTTTATCAAAATTTTTAGAAAAGCATAAAGTATTTTCTTATATCTATACTATATTATTAGTAATTATAAGTTTTGTTATATTTAATGTAGATGGAGTAGGTGATATCTTTATATATTTAAAAAATATGTTTGGAATAACAGGATTACCTTTATACAATAAAGAAATATTATACTATTTTAAGAGCTATTTTATACTATTTATAATTACTTCTTTTGCTGCTACACCTATATTTAATAAAATATTAAACAGTAAGAATAAAATAATTAGTGTTTTAGAACCAATCTATTATATTTTAATATTAATATTATCTACTGCATATTTAATTGATTCATCATTTAATCCATTTTTGTATTTTAGGTTCTAGGAGGATACATGAAAGATAAAATAATATCTATTGCATTTTTTATATTTATATTATTAATATTTTTATTTAATTTATTCAGTAAAGATATTGATATTTCATATAGTGAAAAGAGAAAATTAAAACAATTTCCTAAAATAACAGTAAAAAATGTATTTAATGGTGATTTTGCTTCTAATTTTGATGATTATACATTAGATCAATTTATTAAAAGAGATGCATTCAGATCTATTAAATCATTAAATGAACTATACATTTTTAATAAAATTGATACTAATAATTTAATATTAAAAGATGATTATATTTATAAAATAGAATATCCATTAAATAATAAATCGATTGATAATTTTACTAATATTATTAATAATATAAATAATAAATATTTAAAAAATAATAAAGTATATTATTCAGTTGTTCCTGATAAAAGTTATTTCTTAAATGATAACTATATTAAACTAGATTATGAAGAACTCATAAAAAGTATTAATAGCAAATTAGATATTAAGTATATTGATATCATGTCATCATTATCTATAAGTGATTATTATAAAACTGATACACATTGGAAAGAAGAAAATCTTAATAAAATTGTAAATGTTTTAAGTAATGATATGAAATTTAGTATAGGAACAAATTATTATGAAGAAAAATATATACCATTTAAAGGCGTATATTATGGACAGTTGTCTATACCTACTAATACTGATGAATTAATTTATTTAAGAAATAATACTATAGATAATTCAATAGTATATAATATTGAATCAGATTATATCAATGTATATGATTTATCCAAATTAAATGGAATTGATCCGTATGATGTGTTTTTAGAAGGTGCATCTCCATATATAGAAATAAATACTCCAATTAATAATAATAAAGAATTGGTTATATTTAGAGATTCATTTGGTAGTTCATTAGCACCATTATTACTTGATGGTTATAGTAAAGTTACATTAATAGATTTAAGATATACAAATCTAACAAATTTAGAAAAATATATTACTTTTAATAATCAAGATGTATTATTCTTATATAGTACAATGATGATTAATAATAGTTTTACATTAAAAAATTAGAAACAAAATTCTAATTTTTTAATACCATAATTTAGTTAAATTACCATCATTTTTATAATAATTATCCATAAGCATTACATAATAATATCTATTAAATATTGTACTTTTAGAATATGTCATAATTACAACAGCTACATTAGGAGGAGTCCATAAACTTTCAGCTACATAATAATTGTCGTCATCTTCACCAACTATCATAGCTATGTGTCCTCCTGAAACGCCACCTGAACTTAATAAATCACCAACTTTTACTTCACCAGAAGTTACTACAGAATAATTAAAATTAGTTCTTACACCATAATCAGTTAAATCTAAATGTGATGCTAATCCAGCTCCTATATCTCCTACATCCCATCCGCCATTTAATAGTACCCAACTAATAAATCCACTACAATCAAATCCATTACTTCTGTATCCTCCAGATGGTCTACTATAAATAGAACATCCCCATGTAGCGGGTCCATTAGCGGATACTGTTATATTTGAAAATCTACTACTATTTAAATATAATCCTTTAAAATAATATCTTCCTTCGCCTTCAACTCCATTAGTTGATAGTCTTCCATTTTCGGAAAAATACCTAATTTTATATGGAAACTCTAAAGCAAGAAATCTAGCTGCTTCAACAGCTCCAGCTCTTGTTTGATATCCAGCATCGTTTACTCTATCTACTAGTATCGCATCCAACAAATCATTTTCTTCTTCAGAATAGATACCACAAGGTAAATAGCTCTTGTCATGATTATAAGAAGAAGGCCTAGTAATAATCAAATCTGTTACTATTACATTGGTAGAAACTATAACATTATCTACATAGGCATAAATAGAAGTATTACCTTTATTTAATCCTTTTACAAGACCATTATCTACATATGCAATTTCATAATCACCACTAATCCAGTTTACTTCATTATCTATATTACCTATATATTTATAATCTAAATTTAATTGATACTCACCACCAATTGCTAAATATATAGTATTCTTGTTCAAAGATATACTTGTTATTTTACCAAGATTGCTTGATTCATTTACTGAAATAATATCATTATCATTATTCTTTAAATATAAATAATAAGTATTATCAGAAATAGAGTAGGTACAACTATTGTTTTTAGCTTTAATCCAATCTTTATCATTTGATTTAGGTGTTTTATTAGATGTAGATAATAAACAATATATATCATTATTTTTATTATTTTCTTGTATACTATAACTTAAAACAAGTTTATTATTTTCAATTAATACACTTTCAATAGTAGGATAGGGGGCATTATAAAATTTAGCATATATTAATAAAGAAATAAATGCTATTGTAAGAAAAGAACATATAAATATTATTATATTATTTGTTTTTATATTAACTCCTATATTACAAAATAATTATATAGGAAATAATTTTTATAGTCAATAAAATAGATATGATTATTAATCATATCTTTGAATGTTATTTACATCTTGAATTGGATGTATTTGTACTTCTTGATTTGCAACTTGATGTATTTCTAGAGCGACTTCTTGAATTACTTGTGTTTCTAGAATTATTTCTTGCTGTATTTCTTGCATTAGCCATTTATTTAATCACCACCTGTTATTATTATGCATTAAACAATATAAATAATTCATATAATTATTATATGGAAATAATTGGTCCTTTAATGTTATCTTTTATAGCAGGAATGTCTACAATACTTGGATCTGTTTTTATATTTTTTAATATTAAAAGAATAAATGAATTTATTTCTATGTCATTATCATTTTCTTTTATTATAATATTATCAATATCTATATTTGATTTAATACCAAATTCTATTTATATATTAATTATGCAATATAAAGTGTTTTTAGGTTGTATTTTAATACTTTTATCATTCCTACTAGGAAATATATGTTTTACATTAATAAATTTAAAAATAGGTAATAAAAATGATAATTTGTATAGAGTAGGGATACTAAGTTTAATTACATTACTTATACATAATATACCAGAAGGACTAGCAGTATTTATGAGTGCATATTCAAATATGAATATAGGCATTAAAATATGTATTGCGATAATGCTACATAATATACCAGAAGGGATAATTATTAGTATACCTTTATATCATAGTGGTATTAAAAAAAGTAAAGTGCTATTATATACATTTATATCAGGAATAGTAGAACCAATTGGGGGATTATTAGGTTATATATTATTAAAAGATGTAATAAATGATTCAATATTATCTATAATATTATTATTTGTATCAGGATTAATGATCAATCTAGCAATAAAAGATATATTAAAAGAAGCTTTAAAATACAAAAAATATAATTATATGTGCTATGGAATATTATTAGGAACATTATTATTTGTAATATCTTTATTAATATAAATAGGGAAAACAGCTTCAAAATAAAAGAGACTTTAATTAATCTCTTCATAGAACTTAACATAATATATATTATTTATACTAGAAATTTTTACCACCATCTACGTTATTTGACAAATAAATATATCTATTATCAGCTGTTTTTTCTAATATAACTGTACCATTATATTTTTTTATATTTAAATCTCCATAATTATATTTTGAATTATATAATAAATTATCTAAGTTTTTAATAGTATATTCTATAACAAATTTATTACTATTTTGTGTTACTTTATTTACTACTAAATCATACATATATATTATTGATGTGATTTTTGATACACATACATCATTAGTTTCATTATTTGTATATTCCTCAAATGAATCGACTTGTTGATTTGTGACACTATATAGGTATTCATTTACTTTGGGAACATCTACACATACATATGGACTCATTAAATTAGTATCATATTTAGTAACATATTCTTTATAAAAATTTGTTTCTATATTTTTAATTTCTGTAGTAGTTCCATCACTCCCCTTTTCATATGGATTATAAAGTAGGGAGATAATCGTTTTTAAATTTGCTGAATTAATATCTAATTTATTATAATTTATTTGAACAAATCCAATATTCATGCTTTCATTTAAATAGTCTTGTAATTCAATAACAGTGTTCTCTGATACATTTGAGGTTTCTACTTTATCAAATACTCCTTTTTCTTTTAGATAATCATATCCATATTTTCCCCCTATACCTACTCCAACTAATATAATAGTTGTAACTATACCCTTAGTAAATTTTGTCATTTTACACTTTCCTTGATTGTATTTCAGCTATTTTAGCAAAAACTTCAGAAGCGTTGTCCCTATTTATTTCAGTATATCCTAATTCCTTCAAAGCTTGTATTTTAACTGTATTTAATTGTTGAGTACGACTTAGTTTTTCTTCTTTTTCTTGTTCTATTTCTTGAACAAATCTATTATGAGATTCAACCAATTTTGATTTAGATGCACCACCATTGTTATATAAATTAAATGCTGTAAATACTATGCTTTCTAATATAAATTGTTTTGTTTCATCAAAAACAAATTCTTGTGGAGGAGTAAATCCAGTCTTTTTACTTAAATATCCAAAAATGTATTTAATCTCTGGAACATTATCAAGTGATTGAAGTGTATGATATAAATATAAGAATATATAATATGTATCCTTTTTCTTTTCTTCAGTAAACTTTTCTTTTATTAAAAATATTAAATCATTTAATAGATCTTGCTCTTCCCTAGTAAGATTTTTATAATTAAATGATTGACTATTAGCATCCTTAACGTTTTGATTAAGTCTAGCTTCTACATCTTCTAAATATTCACTAGTTACTTTTATACTTTGTAGTGCCTTTTCACTACCATCTTCTATATCTAAAAGTTTGAATAATAGTATTCTTTTTTCTTGTGGCCATTTACTTAAACTATCTAATTCTAAATAATTATATATCATTTGTCTTGATACTCCCAAGTATTTAGCTAATTTAACTTTTGATATTCCTATTTCTCCTAATAATTCATTTAAATTTTTCATTATCATGTCTCCTATTCTTATAATGTAATTGTATAACACTTTACAAATACTTGTCAATAGTAAAATTTAATTATACATAAGTTGAGCCAAAAAAAAGGACGGAATTGAAAGGCTCCGACCAAACCTTAAGGCATTATGCCTTATTACAGTAACCTGTAATTCTTAGGTAATGCACAGAGTACCCTCTGTACATATTAATATTATCAAAACAATTATATATTGTCAATTAAATTATCAAATATTGTTTTTAAAAAAGTTCTTTCTAATTCATTTTTTAAAATAAAAAAGGAATCATCAAAAACATTAATACAGTACATTAAACCAATATAATAATTGAGATGTGGTAATATATTTGATTTAAAATAATCTATATCTGTTTCATTTATAAGATATTCATTTTCTTCAATATAGGAATTAAAATCTGGTCTATCTATAGTATTATTATATTCATGCAAAATTATGCTATGCTTTATGCAATTATCAATATTTTTAATATTTTTAACTTTTTTATTAAATATTTTGTATATATTTGCTTTATTATCAACATAAGAATAAATATTTCTTGAACTAGATACAATAAAATTAATATTACTAAATAATTTGTCATTCTCAATTTTATTAATTATGTTTTTAATTTCCATTTCATCTAGTGCATTATCAATATCATCTATAATTACAAAAACATTTTCATTACAATTTTTAATTTCGTAAAAAACTAGATTATATAATAATTTTCTTAATGTACTTCTGGGTGTTTTGTTTTCATCTAATAAATAATCATCAATATATATGTTTGTAAATTTTTCTATAATTTTATCTATATTATCAAATTCTATATTTAATTTTAAGCTTCCATCATTTATTAAATTGCTTTCTGAAATCATTTTATTAACTTTTTCATCTATAATATTAAAAATACTGTTCATTTTTTTCATCATTTCTTCAGTATTTATTTTATTAATTATTTCATCATATATTATTTTTTTAAATTGATTTGACTTTGTAAGTTTAAAGTCGGTAGCAAAGTTATTATAATCTCCAACATAAATAACTTTATAATCACCTTTATATACTCTATTATTATTTATATAAAAATCACTTTTTTCACCTATTATACCATTTTCTAGATATTTTAATAAATATGTTTTACCACTTTTATTTGAACCATTAATAAATAAAGAATGATCAAAGTTAAAGAAATATGAATCATCATCAATTTTAAATCTTATTTCCATTTTACACCTACTTCCTCCTTTATATTACATAATTATTAATATGTTTTCAATAAAAATATACATATTTACTTTATACTGAATATATATTATAATTATTTTGAGGTTACGGTACCCTGTAATTTTTAGGTAATGTTTGTGTAATCGGTTTTATCCTTTACCGCCATATGAGTTACGGTACCCTGTAATTTTTAGGTAATGTTTGTGAACAATGGGTGGTAAATACATTAATTATTAGTTACGGTACCCTGTAATTTTTAGGTAA
>CAZYOS010000029.1:0-12037 GCA_964649245.1 uncultured Clostridium sp. | reverse complement strand
TAATAAAATTAAATTAATTAAAAGTGGTGCGGTTGAAATTACAATTAAAAAAAATAAAGTTAATGTAACTTTATTTTTATTTTATAAATTATTCCATCTTTTTATTCCCCATGAATTAATAATTAGCTTAGATATAACTAATAATATTATAGAAATGATTATTGATACTAATAATATTAAAATATTACTTTTGCTATACATATTACTAAATACAAGTATTAATGCAAAGAAAGATAATCCACCAAATATTCCAATAAATGATGCAGCAGATTGTTTAACTATTACATTGTCATTAGGGGCATCAAACTTTGGAAATAATAAGTTTGTTATTAAACCAAAATTGCTAATAAAGAATCCATATACTATAGTTAAAACAATTAATAATAGCATTTCATTTAAAGTTATGAAACTGTTTATGTTAAATATTATTAATGATAGCACTGCAAAAGGTATTAAAATAATTCTATTTAGCATTATTTTCGCATTAAATATTTTCTTTGTTTCAACAGGTATCATTTTCATAATCCAAAAGTTCTCTTTTTCTATTGAAATACAACTATTAGTAGTTACTGTAAGTGATATTACAAATAACAACAAGGAAAATACTAATCCAAATGGTGTTAAATCATTAAAGTTTAATAACGCCGCTATCTTTTCAGAACTATAAAAGAAACTACCTATTGATACTATTAATATAAGTATTACACCAAATATAGTATTAAAAACATATATAGCTGATGAAAAATATCTTTTAAATTCTTTTTCTAATAAGGCTTTTGATTTAGTTTTTGTTTGTAGTGTTTGTATCTTATAATTAGATTTTGTATTATGAGAATTTAACTTTGTTATTATTTTTAAATAGCTCTTATTAAGAAGAGACACAAATAAATACAAACATATTATATTTATTGATATAAAGCCTAATATATATAATATGTTATTTGTTTCTATTGTTTTACTCAATAAATAATATGGTAAAAATAATGTTTTAGATAATACATTAAGAAGTTCTTTATTATTTATTATAAATGAGAGAATCTTTCCTCCAGAATTTATAGTAAATAAATATATAGCTATAAACAAAGTATAAAACAATAATTCAAACATACTTTTATTATTAGTCCTTGATGTTAAAGTAGCTACTAGATAGCCAAATAATGATGCTAATATTGTTGGTATTATTGAAAATAGTAATATAAGAAATATAAGTGAAACAATAAACATTACCGTTATTCTAGTATGCATTAAATATACAATTACCCCAGGTATAATGAAAAATAAGCCTATTATTGTATTATAAATTGATATTGTTAATAATCTACTTGTAAGAATATCTTTTCTACTTACAGGTAAAGCTAATAATAAATCATTATCTTTATTATCAAATAAACCTGACTTAGCACTAAATATTGAAAAGAAAAATGAGAACATAGAAGCTATACTAAATAATGCAATAATATAATAGCCTGCCATACCCATTTCATTAAATGTAGTATATAGTTTATTCATATACATCCCTAATGAAGCACCTAGAACAGCTATAACATATAGTGCAAGTATTATTATACCTATCCAACTTTTTTTACTTCTAGATTTAATCTTATACGTATTTATTATGTTTGTTTTTAATAACAATAATAATTTACTTTTCATTGGTTAACTCCAAAAATACTTCTTCTAAATCTTTATTTCCAATTATTTCATTTGTCTTTCCAACTTCTACTATTTTACCTTTTTTAATGATTCCAATCCTATCACATAATTTTTCAACTACTTCTAAAACATGTGATGAAAAGAATATACTTGTTCCATTTTTACATAATTCTTTCATTATATCTTTTAAATCTTTGCTGGATTTTGGATCAAGTCCTACAAATGGTTCATCTAATACAAGTAGTTTTGGTTCATGTATCAAAGCAGAAATAATAGCTAATTTTTGTTTCATTCCATGACTATAAGAAGATATTAAATCTCCTAGATTAGAAAGTATTTCAAATTCTACTGCATATTTATTAATTAACTCTTCTCTTCTTTTTTCAGGTACTTCATAAACATCCCCAATAAAATTCAAATAATCTATTCCTTTAAGGTTCATATATAAATCCGGATTATCAGGAATATATGCTATTAGCTTCTTACATTCAATTGGACTTTCTTTCAAGCTAATATTATTAATTAATATTTCACCCTCATCAAAATCATGTATTCCTACTATTGCTTTAATAAGTGTTGTTTTACCAGCTCCATTATGCCCAATAAAGCCGAATATTTCTCCTTTTTTAACATCTAAAGTTATTCCATCAATTGCAACCTTATTACCATATTTCTTTGTAACATTTTTTATCTTTAACATAATTTTCTCCACCATATTAATTATATCATAATAGAATAAAAGTGACTATAATTGATAGTCATTCTTATCCATTTTTATTATATTTTTACTACTTATGTATGTAATTAAGAAATATCCTCCATAAACAATTATCATAAATAATGTTGTTAATAGTATATTTGAAGCTAAATCTATACTTCCAATTGAAATTAATAATGCATTTAGTTTTTTTAGTCCAAAGTATGCATGTATTAATGCAACAACTAAAGGGAACATAAATGTTATAGCAATTTGTGTGAACAGTGCCTTATTAATAATTTTTTGATCTGCACCTATTTGTAAAAGAACTTTATATCTTTTTTTATTATCACTAGATTCAGATAATTGTCCAATAGCTAACACAGTAGCACTACTTATAGCAAATATTATACCTAAATATAGTCCTATAAATATAACCATTGTTTTAAGCCCAAGACTGGATGCTTCCATATCTTCTCTTGTTCTATATCTTAATGCACTTCCTAGAGTATCAATATAAGTATGTAAAGATTCTGCATTATTGTTTGAATTATCATTAAATTTACCTACCATAGAAGAGTTAATTAAATCTAATCCCTTAACAATGTTATCACTTACTACAATCACACCATCATTTCCAGCAGATGCTGAATTTTCATAGCTTACTTTAATTATTGCATCACTTCCTGGTAGAAGTATTTTTCCATTTATAGTTAATGGTGTACTATTTGTATAATGTGTTTTGTATGAATCTATTATAAAATCCACATTACATAATATTAAGTACTCATTATCATTAATATCAATATAGTCTTTACCAATTAAACTCATTACATTTTTATAATCAGTTTCACTTATTATTGGAATAGAACCATCTAATGATATACCATCACCATATTCTTTTCTTAGTTTTTCAATACCTTCCTTAGTTATTAAATCTTTTATTTTAATATTTTTATCATAGTATTTATGAACTAATGCATATTCACTTGTATATTTTGATAATTCATCTTTATTTAATTTTGATTCAAAGTTTTGAATATTTGTTGTATTAATTGTTTCATATTCTAAGTTATCATTTACATATGTTTTAGTATTTGATAATAATATTGTATAATCTACCAAATTATTTTCACTAAAATCAGTATTAAAAACTTTAGCTAAACTCATTGATCCTGATAGCATTCCAATAGTTAGAAGAAGCATTAAGCATATTACAGTTGTAGATATAACAGTTGTATTAATTTTACTATTAACTTGTTTTAAAGTAAAAATGTTTAAACCTTTATAATATACTTTTTTTACCCTTTGAATAATTTTAAGAATAAATCCTGATAATGAGAAGAATAATAACAAAGTACCAATAGCACCAGATATAATCATAATTATCATTTTATTATCAAACATTAACAATGCATTATCATGAAGTAATAAATAGTATGCATATCCCATAAATAGTACACATAACACAAAAGAAAATATAGTAACAAACTTACTTTTTATTTTAATTTGTTCATTTTTCTTTTCTGCATTTATTAAATCTATTAATTTATATCTTGATAATGTTATGGTATTAAATAATACTACTAGTAGATATATTATTCCAAAATATAATATAGTCTTTTTAAATGATAATATTGAAAAAACAAATTTGTAATTATTCATATTCACTTCAAATAATTTAGATACTACAATTGAAAGAAATTGTGATATAAAGACTCCAAATAATAGTCCAACTATTAATGAAACTAATCCAATGATAATTGTTTCAATAACAAGAATAAGTGATACCTTTCTTTTACTCATTCCTAATATTTCATATAATCCTATTTCTTTTTTTCTTTTTTTTATTAAGAAATTATTTGAATAGACAATTAAAAATCCTAATATTATTGATACAAATATTGAAACATAATTAATTAGTACTACTAATGCATTTATTATTTGATATTTTGAATCATTTAATACTAACATGGATTTTTGTGCATCAATTGAATTAAACATATAAAACATTGATACTGCAAATATTAATGTAAAGAAATATATACTATAATCTTTTATACTTTTTTTAATATTTTTTATTGATAATTTAAATAACATTATTTAAGTCACCTCCAAGGAGAGTAACAACGTCAATAATACTTTCAAAAAATTCTTTTCTTGTTTTATTTCCTTTAATTATTTCATTAAATATTTTTCCATCTTTAATGAATATTACTCTATCTGAATAGCTTGCTGTAAATGCATCATGTGTAACCATTAATATAGTAGTTTTTAAATTATCATTTAAACTTTCAAACTTTTCAAGTAACATTCTTGAAGCTTTTGAATCTAATGCTCCTGTTGGTTCATCAGCTAAAATAATTTTAGGTCTTGTAACTAATGCTCTTGCAGAAGATACTCTTTGCTTTTCTCCACCAGACATTTGATAAGGATATTTATTAATTATTTTTTTAATTTCCAATTCATCCGCAACTTCATTTATTTTAGTTTCTATGTCCTTAGGATTTGTATTATTAATAGTTAAAGCAAGAGCAATATTTTCATATCCTGTTAACGTATCTAACAAATTAAAATCTTGAAATATAAATCCTAATTCTTCTCTTCTAAATTTATTAAGATCATTCCCTTTTAATTTAGTTACATTTTTTCCTTCAAGATAAATATTTCCTGATGTTACTCTGTCTAATGTAGAAATACAATTTAATAATGTAGTTTTACCGCTACCAGATGCTCCCATAATAGTGACAAATTCTCCTTTTTTTACTTCGAATGAAATATTATCAATAGCTTTAGTTATATTTCCTCTACTACCATAATATTTTTCTATTTTTTCTATTTTTAAAACATCTTCCATTTTCCACCTCACATAAAGATTATATAATTATTAATTTATTGTATCAATCGATTAATATAACAAAACCTTACATTATTGTAAGGTTTTCTATCATACTATTATTTGGAAAAGTAATACATAAAATAGTTTTTTCATTTATAATTGATTCTATTTCTATATCAAGTCCAAGTTTTATACATAGCTTTTTGCATAAATATAATCCTATGCCTGTTGAATTATATTTTTTTCTTCCATTCGTTCCAGTAAAACCTTTATCAAATACTTTATTCAATTCTGATTTTTCTATTCCTATTCCATTATCTTCAATATATAATATTTTATTGTTTTTATTTTCTTTTACATAAAACTTTATATATGCATTTCTATTTTTAGAATACTTAATGCTATTTAATACTATTTGATTAATAATAAATTCTAACCATTTTGAATCACTTTTAACATCACACAATTTATCTATTTCTATTTTAATATGTTTATTAATTAAATCTTTCTTATTCTTTTTAATTACATTATCTATTACTTCTTTTAATTTAACATTAGTAATAATATAATCTTTTTCAACTATATCGCTTCTAGAATAAAATAATACTTGTTCTATGAAATTCTCTATTTTATCTAATTCTTCTAATATACTTAACGTAGTAGTACTACTATTATTTTCTATTATTAATTTTGATGTTGAAATGGGAGTCTTGATTTCATGACACCATAATTCTATATATTCTTTTAATTCATTACTCGTGTTTTTATAGCTATTTATTTCTTCATTAAATGTTTTATTAATATCATACAAATAGTCTAGTAATAGTTTTCCATCTAAAAAATTGCAGCTATTTATCATTTCAGTTATTAAATATTTACGATCTAGTTTTTCTAGATTATTTTTAAATGTTTTATAGAAACAATGTTTTTTCATATATTCCATAACTAATGGAATAATCATTCCCATTATAAATATAATTGTAACAATTATAATAAGTGATTTATTAACATTAAAAAGATATAGTAAAATGATTATCATTATTATAGACACTATATTAATTAAAATATAATTTATTTTATCTTTTATGTAATCTAATATATTCACTGTAAAAAATACCCTTGTCCCCTCTTAGTTATTATAGAATCTTTATATCCAACACTCTCTAATTTTTTTCTTAATCTATTAATATTAACAGTTAATGTATTATCATCTATAAATTCACTAGTATTCCATAAGTAATTCATTAAATCATCTCTAGACACTATAGTGTTTTTATTTTTAATTAAAAAAGTTAATATTTTTAATTCATTTTTAGATAACTCTATTATTCTATCATTTATTTTCATTGATGATAAAGATAAATCAATATTTATATTTTTATATTTTATATTATTTCCAACATTATTTACTCTTTTAATTAATCTTTCAATTCTTGCTAATAATATTTGTGTATTAAAAGGCTTAGTAATAAAATCATCTGCACCATAATTAATACTAAGTAATTCGTCTATTTCATTATTTCTACTTGTAATAATAATTATAGGTGTATTAATCTTCTTTCTTAATTCTTTGCATACTATTTCTCCATTTAAATTAGGTAAATTAATGTCAAGAAGTATTAAATCACATTTGGTACTTATTATATTATCAATTGTATTTGAAAAATCATCCATAGTTTTAACATTATAACCACTATTTTTTAAAAATATGAATAATTCATTTTTTAATTTAGTATCATCTTCTACTATTAAAATGTTATACATAGAATACACCTCAAAGTAATTATATTCTAATAGTTATTAAATTGCAAATAATAGAATAGTATTATAAAAAAAGATACTATTTAGTAGTATCATAGGTCCAATCTTTTATTCCACCAAAGGTATATACATTTATATATCCAAGCAAAGCAAGTGAGTTTGATGCTTCCTTCGCTCTTGGATCATTTTGGCAATAAACGATTATTATACTTTCTATATTATCAGTTACATCTTTTTTAAAATTTTGTTTTATTTCATCATATGGCATATTAATAGCATTTTCTAAATGACCTGTATCATATTCTTCTTTTGTTCTCACATCTAATATTATTATATCAGGATTACTATTGATCATATAGTATGCATCTTCAGGAGTAATAGTTTGATATGTAATAGTTTCTTCATCATTTGAGCATCCCACTAAAATAATGCATAAAATTATAACTAAAAATAATTTAAATAATCTCTTCATATTATCTCCTTATAATAATTATATCATAAATAATAAACAAATTCTAAACTATTAATTTACATTTTTCTACAATTTTAGCCATATACAATTCTAGATATTATTTGTAATGTTTTATCATAAAAATTAGTTATATTTCCACTATATGCTAATAGTAAAAAAACTACTATTATACATAAATATATTACAAACACTTTTCTAATTTTTTTATCTTTTAATAAACTAAACATTATTTATATCTCCAACTATTATCAATGGTATTATCTTTTTTTTCATTTTTATTATTTTGATTATCTTTTGTAACTTTTATATTAATACCAGACTTTTTATAAAAATAGTATACACCTATTATAATCATAATTGCAAATACTATCCATAAAAAAGTTGTAAAACCTCCGCTGCCACTTTCATTAGGTACATAATTGCTAAGGGAGTCTTCTCTTAAAATATTAAATGTATATGTTTTTGAATCATCATCTGTTGTTACAACAATAGACACTGTTTTTGTATCCTCTTTTATATCTATTAAGCCATCTCCCTCAATTTTACATTTATCCGCTTCACATATTCCATATATTTTTAATGTGTTTGTATCTTGAGGTAATGACAATGTATATACTAATGTTGTAGATTTAAAATTCGGTTCCAAATTGTGTCCTTCTATCGTTAAACTTTTTAAATACGCAAATTGTTTTTCTTTTGCTAATCTTGTAACATTAACACTATATACCTTTGTACTTCCATTTTCTGCAGTAACTGTAATTTCATAAGTTTTTGTACCAACAGAAAGAGTCCTTGTTCCATTTCCCTTCACACTACATTTAGCACCTTCACAAGATCCTGCTATATAAATTTTTTCAGTTGAATAAGGTACTTCTACTGAATATCTAGTATTATTTTTATCAAAAGTAGGATTTAATGTACCGTTAGTTACTGTTAATGATTTTAAATTTGTATTTGAGTCCTTGACAGGTAGTTTTATTGATAATGATATTCTTTTTGATGAACATTGAACATCATAAACTTTTGTAGGTAATTTATTATATTTATCTTCTGTATCATATTCACAAGATGTATAATATGAATTACTATCATATGCATTTATATAAGTAGACATATTTTGAGCTACATCTTTTACTTTAAAAACTATTTTTGCAAATATTATAGAATCACTTGTATCAAAAAAATACTTACTTTTTTCAGTTGTTCCTATATAAAAACTAATTCTTGTAGTTACATCATCTACTTTAGTCGAATTTAATTCATATGTAGTCCAATTGTTAAAAATTTTTATATAATTGTTTGAACTATCAACAACAGGTTCTAATACGTTATGATTGTATGTTAAACTATAATTAGCATCTGTAATATATTGAGTATCAGAATAACCACTAACACCTAAATTTAACGTTATAGTGTTTCCCGGTTCTAATGTGGTTGTATCATTTGAATTAAGAGCTCCATAGCAAGAAAGACTTCCATAAGCTAAAATTTTATACGGAAATAAAAATAAAACTAATAGTAGTGTAATTATCTTTTTCATATATTCTCCTATTTATATTTTATCATAATCATATATTATATTAAATACTACTTAGTTAAATTATTTACTATGTTTACAACATATTCTTTCATTTCATCAAAAGAAAAACCAAATGCAATTGAAAATTCATTATATAGAATTCTTTCAGCTTTTTTAAAATAAGCATCATCTTTTTCGCCAATTTTCCTTTTATTATCAATTCTATTTTGATTTCTCATATGAGTTGTTTTAATAATTTGAATTAATTCTTCATAGTCCCCATTATATAATATTCTTTTATATTCTTGTTCTAATAGCTTATCATTATCAAAATCTAATTCTTTAATATTAGGTATTTCTTCAATTATCTTTTTTGCTTTGCTTTTAGATATTATTTTTCTTATATTTCCGAGATTATTATCACATGGAATTTCAATTGTTAAAGATTCATCATCTATTGGAGATAATATATAATATTCTTTATTGTTAAAATCACTTATCTTTATATCTTTAATTATGCAAACATCCTTTTTATAAACAATATGTTCTCCTACCTTATACATAATTCACCTCATAAAATGCTTTCTATATATTAATTATACCATTTTTTAAACTTTTATGTAAGTTAAAAAATCATATGGAAAAAGGAACTATTGCTAGTTCCTTGAAATGGATATCACTTAATACTTTTATAATATTATTTATATAAAAGATAATTTTTAGTAATAAGGTAGGCATTATTTAATTTTTAGTATTAAAATAACATCCATTATTTTTATACATAATTCATCTCCTTTGATAACGGTTTAATAACTCATATATCATCTCCCTTCACTATTAATGATACATGCCTATTGTTAAAGAATTGTGAAAAGTATGTATAAGTTATTTAAAATGTAAATACTAGTGTTAATTTATGTTAAAATATTTCTTTAATTCAGTAATTATGGTCTTTCTAAATATTGTAAACATTACTAATATTAATGCTATTCCAAGAGATCCTAATACTATAATTGGCCAGTTCATTTGGATTACCTTTGCAATAGCTAATATACAAAACATAACTGATCCTATTGATGTCCAAAACATTGGAATAAACTTTTTCCTTTGATTTTTAAAAGCAGAAAAGAAAAGGGTTGATTGTATAATTAAAATGCTAAATCCTATAATAGTAATTACATAATATGACCAATGTGTTTCATCTAATACATCTATTAAATATAGATATGCACATATTATTAATACGACTTTAGTAAATCTTTTAACAAAAGTATTATCTATTAATGATTTATTTAAAAATGCGAAATAAAACACTATTTCTCCACCTAAAACATAAAGCATCCATGCTTTACCACCAATACTTAAATTAATTATTGAACAAGTAATTAATGATACAAGAAAAAATACTAGCATTATTTTTCTAAATAATAAAAACTTATTAATTTCTTTAGTAATTCTAGGATAATTATAACTTATTTTCATATATATCACTCCCAAAAACATCAATTTTAATATTATTTTCTTTAATTAAATTATATATACTATTTTCTACTGCACTATTAAGAGTAAACTTACTAATTGATAATGTAACTATATTATTACAAGTTATCATAGAAAATAATGCTTTATTAGTTATTCCTGTTCCTAAAGCAAAATCCATTTTTATTATTTCTTTCTTCATTTCATCTGGTAAATTTATATTTCCTAAGTTAGATAAAACAGTTGTAATAACCTTATCGCCAAGATAACCATATACTAAACTTGCTATAGGTCTTTTAATAAAATATGGTATCAATTTTATTGAGTTAACTAATTTATTTGTATAAGTCATGGTTTCATTTAAATTATTTAATGTTATTTTATCTTTCATTTGTTTCTTTACTATATTTAAAACACTATCTACATCTGTGATATTTTTTTTATCTATGCAAATAACTACATATAAGGAAAAATTTCTTAATGTTTTTGATGGGTAATATCTTCTCATGTTAACAGGAACTTGTATTTTAATAGTTCCATCTTTTGATGTAGAATATGAACAAGCAATAAACATGAAAGACAATATTAATTCTGTTACTGTACAATTCTTTTTTTTACATACACTTTTAATATCACTTAAATTCATATCAAAATGTAATAATTGACACGGTCTAATATTTGAAAGCTTTCCATCTAACGATAAAGCTTTCGAATCTACTAGACTCTTAGTTTTTTTACTTTTTTCTTTTTTAGTAAATTCATCAGTTGTTTCTTCTATATCATATTTATCCATAGGATTAAATACTAGATTATTATAAGTTACATTATGTCCCAATAATCTAAGATATTCATTAACTAAGCTGTTTAGAAAAACAACACCACCATAACCATCTGTAATAATATGAAAATATTCTATACTTATTCTATTGTTATAGTACACAGCTTTAAACGATTGTTTACCGATATTAGAAACATTTATATATGAACAGGGTAATTTATTATCTCTATATACATGAAATCTTTTTTTAATACCATCTATATAATTCCAAAAAAATCCTTTTCTTATTGAAGTCCTAAATGTTGGAAATCTTTTAATAGTAAAAGTCAATGCTATTTGAAATAATTCAGGTACTATATTTTCTTTTAAATAACAAGAAATTCTAAATACACTCATCCAAGATTCTTTCATAGAAAGAGGATATATTTTAGCAGCATTATCAAGAGGATACCAATTGCTTATTGAATCTTTATAATAGTTCCCTAACCTATCTAAAGATAAAAAATTCAATATTTCACTTATTTCATAGCCATTATTATAATAATATAAAATAGCATTTTCAAAATCTTCAATAAACAATTTAGTTTCTCTTGATGTTAAAAATATACAATTATTTAACTCCTGAAAATATCCTTTTAATATTTCTTTCTCTGAATCATCAAATTTATCATAAAATTTATTACTAATAATTTTCTTCATAATACTATTATATCACGGATAAAGACTAACATAAAGAATTGTATTTTTTATTAAAATAAAAACACAATAGAAAAAACAATATAATAATGATTATCTAAGTTTTGTCAAATTGTAATTATTATGATATTATAGATATGACA
>CAZYOS010000028.1:9481-12366 GCA_964649245.1 uncultured Clostridium sp. | reverse complement strand
TTTGATGAAGATAAAGTATCTTCAACGTGGAACTTTATTAATAAACTATGGAATGCTTCTAGATTTGTATTAATGAAGATTCAAGACTTTGATGTTAAAAAGTATTCTCTTACTAACTTGAAAGATGAAGATAAATGGATTTTAACTAGATTGAATGAGACTATTAAAGGTGTAAGAAAATATATGGATAAGTTTGAATTTAATAATGTTAATAGTTTATTATATTCATTTATTTGGAATGATTTTTGTGATAATTATATTGAAATTAGTAAATTTAGTGATGATGATTCTACTTCTTCTACTCTTATATATGCTTTATCGTGTATTATTAAGATGATGCATCCATTTATGCCTTATGTTACTGAAGAAATATATTCTAGTTTACCAATAAAAGATAATGATATTCTTATGTTATCTAGTTATCCTAAATATGATAAGAATCTAGTATTTAAGACTGAAACATTAGAAATTAATAATATGCTAGAATATATAACTTTATTTAGAAATAGAAAGCTTGAATTAGGCATTCCTAAGGAGTTTAATGTTGTTACTAATATAAATAATCCTATTATGCTTAAAATGCTTAAATTAGAGGATAAAATCATTTCTTCTGGTGAAGGAATAGTTATTGAATTATTTAATTATAAATGTACTCTAGTATTTGATGATACTAAGCATAAAGAAGAAGAATTAATAAATAACAAGAAAGAAATTGAATTATTAAAGGGTTCTATTGAAAGAAGAAAAAAATTATTATCTAATACTAATTATGTAAGTAAAGCACCAAGTAATATAGTTGAATCTGAAAAAGATAGTTTATTAAAAGAAGAAAAAAGATTATCTATTTTAGGAAAGTTAGTATAAATGTGTACTAATCATTATTATTTTGTTATTATTATAAAGGAGGAAATATGAGTGAAAAAGAAGAAATAAGGATTAAAAAAGAAGCTATTAAAAATAGATATTCTATGATGAAAAAACCTACAGTATTAAAGTTTTTATCAAGTTCTTATGATAATGGAAGAGTGCCAAACAATATTTTTGCTTTAATTGATAATTACGATTTATTTCAAACTAGCGTAGAAGATGTATTTAATTATTTTGGCATTTCCACTAAAGAAGAATTGTTATCATTATTAATGGATCCTAATAGACAAGAGGACTTTTATCATTTTAAAAACAGGGAACCTATTGGTAAAGCAGCTAATTATGATAAGCAGTCTTCTGATGATATGGACTTATATTGTGATTCTGCTTCTGAAGAATCTAATGCTAATGATGATTTTCATTTATCAATGTAATGATTATGTAAATAAAAGGTATCTATATGTGTAAATTGAAAGATACTTTTTTTTATGATAAAATGTTATAAGAATAATAAGGAGCTTGTATGTTTGGAAGAATACTAGAAGTTGTAGATAATACTATTATTGTTGAAAATTTATCTAAAAGAGTAGAAAGTACTTTGATAGGTGTTCATATTATTTTTGAAAGCAATGGAAACAAAGTGGTTGCCGAAATTACTAGTATAAAAATTTCAACTATAGAAGTAATAATGATTGGTGAATTTATTAATAATTCATTTAGGAGTGGAATAGTACATAAACCAGCTTCACAATCAAAAATTAGAATTGTAAATAAAGAAGAAGTCATTTCTTTACTTGGAAGTCAAGAAATAGAAGATAAAGACTATTTATACTTAGGCAAATCTCTTATATACGATGGATATAATGTATCTGCTAATATAGATGATTTATTCTCAAATCATTTTGCAATTATTGGTAATACTGGAAGTGGAAAGAGTTGCTCTGTTGCTAGAATATTTCAAAATTTATTTTATAGAAAAAATAATGTTCCTATTAATAGTAATATTGTTTTATTTGATGTTTATGGTGAATATCATGTAGCTCTTGATAGAATTAATAAAACTAAACGTTGTAGATCTAAGTCTTTAACAACTGATGTAAAAGTTGGATTTGGTGATATACTTAAAATACCGCCTTGGTTTTTGGGAGTAGATGAAATTGCTATTTTGTTAGGTGTTGATAACCCTTCCCAAATACCAATTATTGAAAAAGCTTTATATTTAGTATATTTATTTACTGAAGAAGAAGAAAAAGTAATAAGTAAGAAAAATAATATTATTGCTAAAGCTATTATGGATGTTCTTACTAGTGGTAGAAGTTCAACTCAAATTAGGGATCAAGTTATTGCTGTTTTAACTTCATTTAATACTAGCGATATAAGTCTTGAATCTAAAATTGTTCAACCCGGTTATGTTAGAACTTTAAGACAATGCTTAAATATTGATCAAACAGGTAAAATAAATACTATTCAATTAGTTATAGAATTTTTAGATAAATATATTGAAGAAGAATCTACATTTGAAAGAAATGTAAAACCTAGATTCTATCAATTAAAAGATTTATATCATGCTTTTGAATTTGCACTTTTAAGTGAAGGGGTATTAAAAAGTGATAAAGTATATGATTTAAATAATATTTTAAAAGTTAGATTAGATAATATTATTAATGGTGATTTCGGTTGCTATTTTGATGTTGTTGAGTATATTACTAAAGAAGATTATGTTCAACAGTTATTTGTAAATGCTCAAGGTGAGAAAGTTCAAATATTAAATTTTAATTTAAATTATGTAGATGAAAGATTTGCTAAAGTTCTTACTAAAATTTATTCTAAGTTGTTTTTAGATTATTCTATTGCTTTGCAAGATAGAGGTGGATTTCCAATTCAAATTATTCTTGAAGAAGCACATAGATACGTTCAAGCTGATACTGACATTAGTACTATTGGATATAATATATTTGATAGAATTACAAAGGAAGGTAGAAAATATGGTGTTATTCTTGGATTAATAACTCAAAGAC
>CAZYOS010000028.1:0-9471 GCA_964649245.1 uncultured Clostridium sp. | reverse complement strand
TGGGGTATTATTAGGGCTTATTACTCAAAGACCTAGTGAACTTTCAAATACTGCTTTGAGTCAATGTTCTAATTATATTGTTTTAAGAATGTTTCATCCTGATGATTTAGAAATAATTAAGAATATAACTCATAACATAGCATCTGCTGATGTATATAAATTAAAATCTCTTAGAAGTGGAGTAGCTTTATGTTTTGGAACTGCATTCAATGTACCAGTTTTTGCTAAGATTGATTTACCTGATCCAACTCCTGATAGTGGAAATGCCCGTATAGGAAATGAATGGTTTGAAGAACCTAAACCAGTAAACTTTAGTAATAATGTGGAAGTAGTAAATAATAATATATTAATTCATTGATAAATTTGTTTTAATAAAATATTATTTATTACTTTTTTTGATAATTGCATATAGAGCTCACTTACTTACCATGTATGTGAGCTTTTTTATTATATTAAAAATCACACCTGTTTGGTGTGATTCAAATTTGATGTTTGAAAGACATAAGTTTTTTTTATTTTAATTTGTAAGGATCATCGCTAGTTCCTTTTCCTGAACTATAGAATGCTCTTCTTGATAGATATGCAGTTAAGTTAATACTATTTTTTGAAGATGCATCAGTATAACTAGTACCAATGGTACTATAATATAATACTGATCTTGTGTTATCTGTTATACCTGTTATTGTCCATGAACTATCATATGATAGTGATAGGAAATTGTAATTTGAACATGATCTAGAAATTGTTGATGTACAGTTCTCATCTAAACTTGTATACATAAATTCTGATGCAGTGATTAAACCTAAAAGAAACTTTTCTTCTGTTTTAGTAGCACATTCTACTGAACCATCTCTAGTTGATTCTTCTTTACTTCTTTTTCCTATACATAAGTTTCTAGCAGTTAATTTAGCTTTTGTAGAATCACTAAATATTTCATTACCAGCTGATAATTCCATTAATGTATCTTTTATTCTACTTAAATCAAAATCATTAATACCACATCTACTTTTATTTTCTATATTATATCTATTATCCCAAGCTTTCGAATCTTCATATGGATTTTTTCTTATTATTGTCATTGAATTATCTTCATTAATTCTTAATATTCTCCATATTTCATTATCTAGTAAAACATAATTTGTTGTTACTTCTCCTCTAAAGAAATATCCATCATTTACTTTATATAATCCAATTTCTTCTTTTACTACAGGATTGTTTTCTAATACAACTGAATATAATTCTTTTGTTTCATAATCTCCTGGACAAGTTAAATAGGGAATATATGAGTAATTACTTCCGTATTTGCTAATTATTACTTCTGCATTACAGGATTCTCCATTTTCTAATAATTCTGTAAGAGGTTTTATGTAACCTCCACTTACTAGAGTGCTATAAAGCAAAGTTGATTCTCCATCTTCTGTTGGTAAGAATGAAGGGTTATCAGTATAATATTTTTTAGCGGCAGATGATAGCCTTTCTTCAAAATTACTATAACTCAAATAACTAGGTGATAATGATCCTACTATAAACACAATTATAATAAGAACAATAAAAAACCCTATTATTGAACCTCCTGCAATTATAAGTGTTCTCTTATTCATTTTTTCACGTCCTTTTCAATAATTATTATACATTATTAATAATAATTTAACAATTCTTTTTTAATTCAGTATACACATCTTCAATATTTTCTTTTTTATTATCACTATAAATAGGAATTATATGTAAGTGATAATGTTTTATTTCTTGAATGCTACCATTATTTTGAACTAATCTTATTCCTATAGGATTAAATGTTTTTTGGATAATAGTTACCATTTTTTTACTTATAACATTTATATAATTTAATTCTTCTGTACTTATATCTTCAATATCTTTATAGTGATGCTTTGGAACTATTAATGTATGTCCTTTAG
Organism: uncultured Clostridium sp.; assembly: GCA_964649245.1. Lineage (GTDB taxonomy): Bacteria > Bacillota_I > Bacilli_A > RF39 > UBA660 > CAG-1000. The sequence continues at coordinate 7,555 of CAZYOS010000028.1, read as the reverse complement.
ACATAGGATTTATATCTAAAAAGCAAATAACTTTTTCATCTTCATATAATTTATATGAATTAATATCCCCCTTTATAATTTTACAAAATAAACAATCCATTTTTTCACCTCTATTTATATTATATATTTAATTTTATTTTTCTTCAAGAATGATATTTATTATGTGATTTAATTTTTATTAAGCGTATATTATATTAGGTGGTAATATGAATAATAAAAATGAATTTCCTATGAAAAATAAAAATATTATATATTTTGATAATGCAGCTACTACGTTTAAGCCATATAGAGTAATAAATAAAATGAATGAATATTATATAGATTATAATGCTAATTCTCATAGAGGAGACTATGATATTAGTTTTAAAGTAGATGATGAGATTGATTATACTAGAGATTTAGTAAAATCATTTATAAATGCTAAAAGAAAAGATGAAATAGTGTTTACTAAAAATACTACTGATTCATTAAATATGTTAGTATTTGGATTGTTTTTAAATATATTGCATGAAGATGATGAAATAATATTATCTAGTAGTGAACATGCTTCTAATATACTTCCTTGGTTAATATTGTCTATTAAGAAAAAAGTTAAAATAACGTTTGTTGATTCTAAAAATGAAAAATTAGATTTAGATGATTTATTTGATAAAATTAATAATAAAACAAAAGTTATTTCTTTAGCACAAATAACTAATGTTAGTGGAGATAAAAGAGATATTAAAAAAGTATGTGAATTAGCACATAAAAATGGTATATATGTAGTAGTTGATGCAGCTCAAAGTGCTCCTCATATGAAGATTGATGTTATGGATATGGATTGTGATTTTTTAGCATTTTCTCTTCATAAAATGTGCGGACCTACTGGAGTAGGTATTCTATATGGTAAATATGATTTACTTAAAAAGATGATTCCTTTTACATATGGTGGAGGAATGAACGAGGATTATAATGAAAATAAATTAAAACTAGCACCTATTCCATATAGATTTGAATCAGGTACTGGTAATATAAGTGGAATAGTAGGTACATCAGAAACAATATTATTTTTATCAGAAATAGGTATGGATAATATAGAGAAACATGATAAATATTTAAGAAAGTATTTAATCAAAAGATTAGAAGAAATACCTTATATCAAAGTTCTGAATAAATATAATGAAGGTAGTATTGTAATAATTAATATTAATGGTATTTTATCTGGTGATTTAGGTCTTTATTTAAACAGCAAAAAAATATGTGTAAGAAGTGGAAAACATTGTGCTAAAATGGGAGATAATACTGAAGATACAGTAAGAATAAGTTTATATTTTTATAATACTTATGAAGAAATAGATTTATTAATAGATGCTCTTAAAGATAAAGATGCACTTTATAAATATTGTGAATAACTTTGTTAATAAAAGAATAAATAGTTAATTAATAATACTAAGTAACATAAATTATTTTTAAATAATAGTTATATGTTAGTGAATAATTAAATTTATTCTTTTTATATGTATTTAAAAACGCATTTTATTCATTTTAGTTTATTTTATTAATTTGGTAAATTATTTTTGAAAGGAGGTAATTATGTTAAATCAAGTTGTATTAGCTGGAAGGCTTGTAAGTGATCCAGAAATTATCACTACTGACAGTAATAAAAAGAAAACATTGGTTACAGTAGCAGTCCCTAGAAGCTATAAAAATACTGAAGGTAATTATGATACAGATTTTATTAGATGTGTATTATGGAATGGAATTGCTGAAAGCACATGTGAATATTGTAAAAAAGGTGATATAGTTGGAGTTAAAGGAAGACTTCAAACATCAAATTTTGAAAAAGATGGAGAAAAGAAATATGCTATGGACGTAATAGCTGAAAAAGTATCATTTTTGTCAACAAAAAAAGTAGATGAGTAATCTACTTTTTTAATAAATGTCTTTATTATTTTATTAATATAAAGTATAATTATAATAGGTGATAATATGAAAAGTAATGAAATAATTAATAAAAAAGAAAAGGGAGAAATTTTAACATATAAAGAAATTCAATATATGGTTAATTCTTATGTAAAAGGTAAAATTGATGATAAGGAAATGTCACAGTTTATTATGCTTATATATAATAATGGACTTTCTAAAGAAGAAATTAATTATTTAACAGATATAATGATTAAAAGTGGAAATGTTATTGATTTAAGTTGTGTTTCTAAACCAGTAGTTGATAAACATTCAAGTGGTGGAATAGGTGATAAAGTATCAATTATAATAGCACCTATTGTTGCTTCTCTTGGTGTATGCGTACCAAAAATGAGTGGAAGAGGACTTGGAATAACTGGTGGTACTGTTGATAAATTAGAAAGTATTAAAGGATATAAATTAGCATTAAGTAAGAATGAATTTATTAGAGCTCTTAATAATGTTGGTTGTGCAGTTATAAGTCAAAGTGATACTTTAGCAGTGGCTGATAAAAAAATATATGCTCTTAGAAATGAAATAGGAGCAGTTGATTCAATTCCTTTAATAGCATCTTCAATCATGTCTAAAAAGATAGCTAGTGGTGCTTCTTCAATAGTGATAGATTTGAAAGTTGGTCGTGGAGCATTTATGAAAGATATTAAAAGTGCTTCTAAACTAGCAAATACTATGATTGATATTGGTTCATATTATAATAAAAAAGTTGTATGTGTATTAAGTGACATGAATATTCCTCTTGGAACAAATATAGGAAATGCATTAGAAATAGAAGAAGCAATTAATTTTTTTGATGGAAAATATGATAAAAGATTATATGATTTAATAATATATATTGCTAGTGAAATGGTTAGTGTTGGCAAAAATATACCTTTAAGAAGAGCAAAAACTCAAGTAATAGATACCATAAAGATAGGACTTGCAAAAAGAAAGTTTTATGAATGGATTAGCTATCAAGGAGGAGATTTATCAAAATTCAAAATATCTGCAAAAAAATATTTAGTTACTAGTGAAATATCCGGATATGTTAATGATATAGACGCAAATGTTCTTGGTAAACTTGTTTTTGATTTGGGTGCTGGAAGAAAAAAGAAAACTGATAGTATTAATTATAATGTTGGATTTATTATTAATAAAACATTAGGATCTAAAGTTTTAAAAGGAGAAGTATTAGGTATTATTTACTATAGTAAGATTATTCCTGATATGGAAAATATAGTAAGAAGCGCATTTATTATTTCTAAAAATAAAAAAAGAGTACATAATATAATATATAAAGTAATTAAGTAGGTGAATATGAAAAACAAATCATCAAAATTGTTAGTTAAAATATTCTTGTGTTTAATGTTATTTTTATCTGCATTATATGCATATTTAAGTTATTATTTTAAAGATTCTATAGTAATAGCTGAAGAATCAAATTCTCCAGTTGAGATAGAAGTTACTAATGAAGAGATAACTGATGGAATTAATAACTTACTAATTAATAAATTTAATTATTCAAATTTTGAAACTAATTATTTACTTAATGATGAAAAACATAATATTAAATTGGATAACAATAAAATACAAATATATGATAATGATAATAATGTGAAAGAGTACACTTTAAATGAAACTCTTACTAATGTATATAGTTGTTATATTAAATCATTAGACTCAAATATTATATTTATAATAACTGTATCAGGAAAACTATATTCTTTTTATGTTGGAAATGAATTAAATACTGAACCATTACTTATTAATAATAAAATAATTGTTAAAAGTGTAGTTAGTGAGAATCTTAACTTATTAGATCCAACTTCAGAAAGCATGGAATATTATGTTCTTGGAAGTGATGATGAAATATATAAAATAGGGTATGATTTAGATGGATATTTTGTAGTTAATGATTCAAAATATAACGATAATAAGTCTTTGTATATGGATTCATTGTTTTTATTAAAAGAAGATTATAATTACTATAGTATTGGTATTAGTAATGATGGAAGAATTATTTTTGATACTGGTCTTGAAAATACTGGTGAGATTCATAATATATTACATACAGTTACTAATGAAAAATATGAAACGTTATATTTTAAAAAAGTAATTTTTAACAAAATAGATGATATGTATTATGGATATGGTGTTTCAACAAATAATAGAATTTATTCATTTTTAATAGATGATATTAATTCTAATGAATTTGTTGTTAGTAGGGAACTTAGTAATAAAGAAGTATCTATATTAAAATATAAAAAAAATACACAAACAAATGCATATAGTGTTGACATAATATATAAAGATGAATCTAAAGATACTATAGATAATATTTGTGGCTCTTTAAATACTCTTGTTGATATGTCTTAGAATAAATTTATTTATAAAGTTAATAATAATACAGAGGAGAGATATATGTCTAAATTAAAATGTTTAGTAGTTATTATATCTTTCCTTTTATATTGCGATGTTTTTGCTCTTGAAAGCATTAAAATAAATGATGAATATTTGAGTCCTGTATTTGAACCTAATACATTTGTATATAATTATTATACGAATGATAATAATATTAAAATATCGGTATCAAAATCCAAAGATGAAGAAGTAAGTGGGTATGGATATTTTGAAATAAAAGATGGATTAAATGAGTTTAATATAACAAGTAATGATTTAAAATATAAAATAAATGTTTTTAAAAACTATAATAAAGAATTAGATTCTTTATGTTCTTTTAAATTTTTAAATATTGAGAACTATGATATTAATTTTAATTCTAATACTAAAGAATATAATATTATTGATTTCAAAGAAAGTAAGCTTGATTTTGATTATGAACTTGATAGTTTATCATCCTCAGTTTTTATTAAGCATAATGGTAACTTTATTAATGAAAATAATGATGTCATATTAACCATTGTTTCTAAAGATAATAAGTGTACTGATAATTATGTTTTTCATGTTAATAAGGCTGTTAGTGTATTTAAAAGCAATGATAATAAAGAAATGTCATATATAAAAAAAGACATAGTTATTATTATTATTTTAACTATATCAAGTATTTTAATAGTTTATGTTTTTTATTTATTATTTGTTAAAAAAATTTTTTAATTATATAAAACTATATATTCTTCAAATGTAATATCTTTTTCATGTATAATTTTTGCTACATCCACTCCAACATATCTATAATGCCATGGTTCATATCCATATCCTGTAATGAACTCTTTACCGCTTGGATATCTTTCAATGAAACCATATTTGTATGCATTTTCTTGTAACCAAGTATATTCGCTTGTATCTTTAAAACTTTCTTCTGTGGTATTTATATCGGCAGCATATCCTGTTTGATGTTCTGAATGTCCAGGCTTAGCTGAATATATTAAAGCATGTTCTATTCCATTTCTTTTAGTTGAATTAGTAAATAATGTATTTTGTAATGATTCTGTTCTATAAGCAGATATTATCTTCATACTTAATCCATCATTTTTAGAGGCATCTATCATTGATTTAATAGCAGTAGCTGCTTCACTTTTCATTTGACCATTATAGGAACAATATGTTCCTAAAGATACTAAATCACTAGCGCTATAATTACTTGGTAATTTATAATATTTATTAACTAATACTAATTTATCATCATAGTTTGCTACTTCAGTAATATTAGTATAAAATTCTATATCTAATCCTATTTCAACATATGTAACTACATCTTTTTCATTATAATCAGTTTTATTATCATATTCTGAATATCTATCTATATGTTCTATATTAAAGATAGGTGATTCTGCGTATTTAAGTAATGAATCATATTTTTTTTCTAATAAATATGTTTTTACTTGCTCTTCAGTAAACATATTTTTAATTTCACTTATATCTGTTTTAGTATATCCTAAATCTAATAGTTCACTATTATAAACGTATTTTTTAAATAAAGGTTCACCTCCATTAGCTAAGTTATTATTAATACCTAAGTAAATTAAATATATTATTCCTCCAGTAATAGCTATAAGAATTAAAGCATATATTATTTTTTTCATGTTTACTCCTTTATTCAATTATACTATAAATATTAGTATTTAATAATTAAATAATATTTATTTACATAAAATAACACAAGATTTTTAGCTAAGAAACTAAAAATCTTGTGTACAATATATTATATGTAATTTATAGTTTTAAGTTACTAATTATTTTATTATAATTTATTTTTAATTTACTTATTACTATATATATTATAAGTGATAATATTACTCCAACTACTGTATCGATAATTACATGTTGTTTAATTATTAGTGTTGATGGAATAATAAGAAGAGAAATAATAATTATTGATACTTTATAATACCACTTTAATTTAATTTCTTTTGTAGTAAATAATATCCATAATACTGCAATAGCACAATGCAAACTTGGGAAACAATTAACTGGCGGATTATCCACTGCAAATACTATTTTTGCCATATAATATAGTATTCCACTTCCTTCAATAGCAGGTCTATTAACATAAGTAGGATATATAAAATAAATAATATCTCCGACTAATGACATTAGAACATAACATATTAAATACTTAATATATACTTTTTTATCTTTTCTATAATATATAAAAGGAATTATAAATAGGAAGAAATACCAAATACAATATGGAATAATACCAATTATATTAAATGGTATTTTTGAATCAAGAGCGCTGCCTATCAAGAAAGGATTATTTCTAACTGTTCTTATTATTACATACATACTTGATTGAAAAATAACACATATTATGACTAAAATAATTGCTTTTAAATCTTCTTTTTTCATAAATACAACATATATAAATTATACACATTATTAATTATTTTTCAATTATATGTAGAAAAAAAGCCTAAATTCATATATAATTTACTTGGTGATGAAAATGAAGAAACAAACAATATGTTTAGTTGGAAGACCAAATACTGGAAAGAGTACACTATTTAATAGAATAGTTGGTAAAAAAATATCTATTATTGAAGATACTCCAGGTGTAACTAGAGATAGAATATATTCTAGTGCATCTTATAATGATATTCCTTTTTATTTAATAGATACAGGTGGAATTGATTTAAGTAATGGTGCTTTTAATGAAGAAATTAAAATGCAAGTAGAAATAGCTATTCTTGAAAGTGATACTATTGTTTTTGTTGTAGATTCTAAAGAAGGGCTTACTTCAAATGATTTATTAATTAGAGATATGTTAAAAAAGTCTAATAAAAATGTAATAGTTGCAATTAATAAAATAGATAATAAAACAAATGAGAATAATATATATGAATTTTATTCATTAGGATTTTCTGAATATTTTAATATTTCTGCTGAACATGGAACTGGTGTTAGGGAATTATTAAAATATGTTACTGAAGGCTATGAAAGTGGATATGAAGATGATGATGACAATATTAAAATAGCTATGATAGGTAGACCTAATGTAGGAAAAAGTAGTTTAGTAAATGCTCTTTTAAATGAAGAAAGGGTAATTGTAAGTGACATAGCTGGTACAACAAGAGATGCTATTGATACTAAATTTACTTATAATAAAGTACCTTATACTTTAATAGACACTGCTGGACTTCGTAAAAAAGGAAAGATATTT
>CAZYOS010000027.1:0-13078 GCA_964649245.1 uncultured Clostridium sp. | reverse complement strand
AGATTTAGTTTCGTTATTCAAAACTTTTCTCAGTTAAACAAAGTATATGGAAAAGAAGTTGCAGAAACTATAAAAGGTAACTGTGGAAACTTTGTTTACTTAATGAGTACAGAACTTGCAGCATTAGAGGAAATAAGTAAGTTATTAGGTGATAAGAAACCGCCTAAAGCGAAAAAAGAAGAACAACAAGAACCAATTAGGCCATTGTTCACGGTAAGTGATTTGCAAGCATTAAAACAAGGTGAAGTAATTATTAATAGATTTAGAAGTATGCCTTTTAAAACAAAATTAGTTTTTGATCATAAAATAAATTGGGGTAAAACTTACGGAAAAATGACATATTTTAAAAGAGAACATCATGAAGTTGAAGTTTTTGACTTGAAAGGATTTGTTAATAAATTAAAGCAAGATCAAAACGGTGATGTAGGAAATGGATTTGGTCTTTCACCTAACATGAGAGGCGGTGGCAATCCGTTTGCGCCAATGGGTGGAATGAATTCTAATCAAATGGTAGGAATGAATCCGTTTGGCGGAATGAATCCACTTCAAAATCAAAATCAAATGGCAGGAATGAATCCATTATTTGATAGTGGAAAAGATATTAAAGTAGATGACTATATTAAAAGATTAGATGAAAAAATAGCACAATTAGAAGCGGATGAAGCTGCTGAAAATGCGAAAAATAATATTGAACCAGAAATTTCTCAAAAGGATTCTGCAGAATTTGAACGCGAATTAGATAATATCTTTGGACCAAAAGCAGATGATGATAAAGAAAAGAAAGATTCTAAAGCAAAAGATATTGAAGATATATTTAATCATAAGACTTCATATAATTTAAACAATGAAGGAAATATAAAAGATGCTTCTACAATAGAATCAAGTACAAATGATATAGAGAACATTTTAGAGCATAAGGAAACACCAATAGTAATAGATACAACATCTGAAATCTTAGAAGATAAAGCAACAAGTAACATTGTTAATCCTAATTCTGTAGCACCAACTTCTTTTGATGAAAATGATGCAAAAACATTTAACATAGATTTAGAAGATATGCCAAACGAAGAGGAAAAACTAACAACAAAAAATGAGCCTTATGAGAATACAACTATTAAAAATAATGAGGATTTCTTTGATGATTTCTTTGGAAATGAAGATGAATAACATAACTCATCTTTTTTCATATAATATATTATGAAAATAATAGATGTAACAAATAAAAATGAATTTAATTTATACCATATTGATGGAAGTGTTAATATTCCATATGATAACTTAATAAATAACTACAGGTATTATCTAAATAAAAATGATACTTATTACATTTATTGTAAGGGTGGTAAATTAAGTAAGAGAGCTGTATCAATTTTAAGTTCATTAGGATATAAAGTTTATCTACTAGAAAAATAATACATATTATTATATAATTGTCAGTATGGAAGAAATTATAAATCAAATAACTAATATTATTCAATCATTAGGCTCATTAGGAGCTTTATTAGGTTGTCTAGTAATAATGATTGAATCAATGATACCTATTATTCCTTTAATGGTATTTATTACAATAAACTTCTATGTTTTTGGAAATCTAATAGGCTTTGCTTTGTCGTGGATATTTACAGTAATTGGTTGTATTATTTCATACATGATTTTCAAATATGGTTTTGGTGAAAAATTTGATTATTTAACAGATAACAAAGAAAAAATCAAAAAATACAAAAGAGCATTTAAAGATATTTCTATCACAAAATTAACTATTATTATTGCAATACCATTTACTCCAGCTTTTATGATTAATATAGCGTGTGGACTAGTCAAAATGGACTTTAAAAAGTATTTTGTCGCACTTTTAATTGGGAAAATAGGTTTAATATATTTCTGGGGATTTATTGGCACTTCATTTTTAGAAAGTGTTGGGAATCCAATTATATTATTAAAAATACTTTTGATAATGATGTGTACATATATATTATCAAAAATAGTAAATAAAGTATTTAAAATATAATATTTATGATAAAATATTTATAGGTGATAATATGGATTATATAATAATAGCTTTTTTGATTTTAATAATTATTTTATTAATTATTCTTATCATAAAGAAAAACAATGATAGTGAACTAAATGAAAAAATATCAAAAACTGAACTAAGTATTGTTAGAGAAATAGGTAACTTCAAACATGATTTTTCATCAAATATTAATACTGATTTTAATGCGTTAAATGATCGAATAGAAAAAAAATTAGATATGATTAATACAAGAGTAAACGAAAAACTAGAAGAGGGATTTGAAAAGACAAATAAGACATTCAATACAGTTGTCGAAAGATTAGCAAAAATTGATGAAGCACAAAAAAAGATAGATGGATTAAGCACTGAAATTGTATCGTTGGAGGGAATACTTACTGATAAAAAAAGTAGGGGAATATTTGGAGAAGTTAATTTATATCATTTGTTAAGCTCAATATTTGGCGAGAAAAATGATAAAATATATCAAAGACAATTTACATTATCTAATGGTTATATCGCTGATGCTATTGTTTTCGGACCTGAACCACTAGGAGTAATTTGTATTGATTCTAAATTTCCGTTAGAAAATTATAGAAGACTTGTTGAAAAAGGACTATCAGAATCAGAAAAGGAATTAAGATTTAAGTCATTTGAGTCAGACGTTAAAAAACATATTGATGCTATTGCAAATAAGTACATAATATTAGGTGAAACAACAGATCAAGCTATAATGTTTTTGCCTGCTGAAGCTATATTTGCTGAAATTAATGCATATCATCCAAATATCATAAAATATGCTGCATCAAAAAAAGTATGGTTAACATCTCCAACTACTCTAATGAGTTTGTTAACTATAATACAATCAGTACTCATGGGATTGGAAAGAGATAAATATACATCCATAATACATGAGGAATTAAATAAATTAGGACTTGAATTTGGAAGATATAAGGAACGTTGGGATAAATTATCTAGAAGCATTAAAACTGTATCTGATGATGTGGAAAATATCCATATTACTACAGATAAAATAACTAAAAGATTTGAATCAATTAACAATGTTGATATAGAAAACAATAAAGAAATAGAAACAAAATAAAACATTAGAAATTTAATTCTAATGTTTTTTGATTACATAAATATAATAACTAATAAACCAATAATGAAACAGTAAATACTGAAATAAATAAGTTTACCATTATTTACAATTTTTCTAAACCATTTAGTTACTAATAGAGTAGAGATACAAGCAACTATTATTGAAACAACGTAATAAAATATTAGTGCTTTAGGTATTACTATTTTACTAAGTTCTAATGCCATAGCTGCTACACTCATAGGAATGTAAAGCATAAACGAATATTTAAATGCGGTATCTCTTTTAAGTCCTTTAACCATTCCACCTACAATTGTTGAACCACTTCTACTAATACCGGGAAACAAGCCTAATATTTGAAAGCACCCAACGGTTAATGCTTCTTTTGCACCTAATTTATTTTCATCTTTACTTCCTTTAAAATTTCTTATGATGAATAATAATATTGATGTAACAATTAATGAGATTCCTACGATTTTAATATTATTTTCTATTTTAGCAAATAAATCCAATTTACTAACAATAAGACCTGCTAGTCCGGCAGGAATACACCCTAATACAATCATCCAACAATAATTATAATCATTTTTGTACTCATTATTTTTACTGCTCAAATATTTAAAGAAACTAGTAATAAGTTTTATGATATCATTCCAGAACAGTATAATAATTGCTACTAATGAACCAAAATTAGTTAGAATAGCTAGCGTATCAAAGTCTACATTCACATTCAACAACGATTTTAATATCATCAAATGCCCACTAGATGAAACAGGTATAGTTTCTGTCAGCCCTTGAATTAATCCTAAGAGAACATATTTAATAAAATTCATTTTAATCACCTTTCTAATTATATAATAAATTATAGTGAAAGTATATAATTTTTTAAATATGTATTATTTACAATAAAGAAAATATAATTTAATATGTTAAAGAAAATAATAATTAAGATTTTGAGCATATTAATAATATCATATTCAATATTTTTTTTAATAGTATATTTAAATTTATTAGAAATGAATTATTCAATACTAGATTACTTCATTTTTATAAATAAAAGAATAGAATGTTTATTATTAATTCCTGGAGTAATACTATTACTAATATCCCATAGAAAGGAAAAAAATGAAATACATAGAGGATGTCACGTTAAATTTAAAAAATGATTTTATAAATTATTATGAATGGAAAGAAAATGACAAAATTATAAAATGCAATAATATTGAAATATACAAATTAAATAATAAATCATACTATGAGATTCTAAGTAATAATTTTACTATATATGATGAAAACATGTATAACAAAGTAATAGCATTTTGCAATGATTTTGATTTAATATGCATTTCTTTTGACAAAGAAGGAAAGAGCAAAGAAAGAAGCAAAATACCAATTTTAGAAGAAAAAAAATTGTTAAAAATAGCATTAAAATTAAAATGTACAAAAATAAGTTATGCAATAACAAGTGGCATTGAATACTCATTTCACACAAGAAAAGAAAAAGACACAATAGCATTTATAAATGAATTTATTAAATTAAATAAAAATAATAAAGAAATTATAGACTACTTAAATTATGAATGGTTTAATAAAAAAATAACAAGTAGTAATAAACTAACAAAATCTATAGGATTAGCATCGTCTGATCAAATTAATAAATTATATGAAACAATTAAATTAATAAATGTATAAAAAACAAATAAATGTAAAAAATACTAGTAGGAGGATATATGAAAAAAACAATTATATTAGTATTAAGCACATTAGCTATATTATTATTAACAGGATGTGGAACTAATACACCAAAAGATAAAACAAATGAATATTTAAGTAGATATAATTTATTAAGTGATGATGTGGTCCAAAGCATCAACACTTCAATTTCTAAAGAAGGCCTATCCACATCAAATCAAAACAAGTATAGAGAAGTTTTAGAAAGACAATATAAGTCACTTAAATATGAAATAAAAGATGAAACCATAAATGGTGATGACGCTGCAGTTAATGTACAAATAACAGTATACGATTTGTTCAAATCAGAGCAAGTATCGTTAGACTATCTAAATAATAACCATGATCAATTTTATAATGATGATATTTTTAATCAAGAAGAATATGATAAATATAAAATTGAAAATATGTTAAATACATCTGATGTAATAGTGTATGATATTATAATTTATTTAAAAAAACAAAATGGAACTTGGATTGTTCAAAACCCAGATACAATAACTCTTGAAAAAATTCATGGGATTTATAATTATGAATAAGATAATTTAACATTATCCTATTTTTTTTGGCAATAAAATATTATAATAATTGTGGAGATACAATAAAATGTATTATGTATATAGTTTTGGAAACAAAAGGATATGGTACTAAAAATTTGCTAATACGCTTTTTCTGATTATGGAGTGGGGATTATAGGTAAAATCGACAATAAATTATTTGTTTAAATATATGATAGAAATATTAATATAGTGTATGCTTTATCAATAATATGTCATAATTATAATAGATAAAAAGTAATAAATATATCATAATGAAAGTAGCCAAAAGAATTAAATAATATTATTTAACAAATCAATAGCATTTTGCTGTATATTTTACATACTATTAATTATGAAAAAAATAATATTTATTGTATTCTTTTTCTTTTGTATTACTTGTTGTTCAGCATCAATTGTAATAATGGATGCTGACAGTGGAAGAATTTTATATAGTGAGAATGAAAATAAGAAAATGCTAATAGCTTCTACCACAAAAATTATGACAACATTAGTAGCTTTAGAAAATGCAAATATAAATGATTATTACATAGTAGGTGATGAAATAAGCACTATTAATGGATCAATGATATATGTTAAAAAAGGCGAAAAAATTTCATTAGAATCATTACTTTATGGTCTATTACTTGTAAGCGGAAATGATGCAGCAATGGTAATAGCAAATAATGTTATGCAATATGATAATTTTATAAATAGAATGAATTTGAAAGCTATAGAATTAGGCATGGATAATACAATATTTGAAAATCCTCATGGATTAAATGATGATTCAAAAAATTATTCTTCAGCCAAAGACCTTGCAATATTGATGAAATACGCAATTAAAAATAAAGAATTTTTAAAAATAAGCGGTACAAAAAAATATAAGGTAAGTACAAACAAGTCTGATTATATATGGTACAATAAAAACAAGCTTTTAAGCACGTACAAATATTCTGTTTCAGGAAAAATTGGATATACTCGTGCAAGTGGACAAGTATATGTTTCTAATGCAAAGAAAAATAACGTGTCACTAATAATAGCTTCAATTAATGAGCCTAACAAATTTGAATTGCATAAAAAATTATATGAGGAATATTTTAAGAAATATAAAAAATATAAAATCATTGATAAGTATAATTTTTCAATTAATGATAACAACTATAAAAAGTATTATTTTTTTATAAATAATGATGTAAATGTTATATTATCCAATAAAGAAATTTCTAAAATCAAAATTAAAGCACAAATAAATGCAAAAATGAATGATAATATTGCAGGTAGCCTAAATATCTATTTGGATTCTAAAATAATAAAAAGAGAACTATTATATTTTATTGATAATAATTAATATTCAATGTTGTTATTTCTCAAATAAAAATATATAATATAAGAAGGAGATTGGCATGGAAAGAATACAAAAATATTTAAGTGAGTGTGGTGTAGCATCCAGAAGAAAAAGTGAAGAACTAATACTATCAGGAAAAGTTAAAATAAATGGACAAGTTGTAAAAACATTAGGTACACAAATATCTTCAAAAGATGAGATAATGGTTAATGATCAAATCATTATGAAAGAGAATAAAGAATATTATCTATTATACAAGCCAGAAAAAGTAATAACAACAACAAAGGATGAAAAAAATAGATTAACGGTTATAGACTTAATCAACACAAAAGCAAAAATATATCCTGTTGGGAGATTAGATTATGATACTAGTGGCCTTCTACTATTGACAAATGATGGAGAATTTGCAAATAAATTAATGCATCCTAGAAATGATATTGAAAAGGTTTATCAAGTAAAGATAGATGGAATAATCAAAGGATATCAAATTAAGGAACTAGAATCAGGAATCATGCTCAATGGTGTAAAAACAAAAAAAGCAAAGGTTAAACTTAGAAAGACAGATATCAAAAATAAAAGATCGTATCTAGAAGTAACCATTACTGAAGGAAAAAATCATGAAATTAAAAACATGTTTGATTACTGTGGATATAAAGTCATAAAGCTAAAAAGAATTAGATATGCATTTCTTACACTAGATAAATTAAAAAAAGGTGAGTATAGAAAGTTAACGCTTAAAGAAGTAAATGAATTAATAAGAAATATAGAATAATAATATTGCTTTTTGCCAAAAAAAAGCATCTCATAATTTGAGATGTTTTAATATTGAAATAAATTACTAAAAATATTAAGATTCTTTAACTTCATCAATAGAAATTGCACCTACAGGACAACTTTCAGCAATGTTTATCAATTCTTTCTTATCATTTTCATTTACATCTTCTTTTTTTGCTGTGCTTAAGCCTTCATCATTAAACTCAAAATACTCTTCATTTGAACTAACACACAATCCGCATCCAACGCAGATATCACTATTTACATTTAATTTTTCCATTTTTTCTCCTTATATATATATTATAAAATAAATTATTAAAAAAATCCATATCGTTATTTTATTTTCGTATCAAATGTGATATTATAAGTATGGTGAAACATATGGACTCAAGAATGAAAAAATATAATGATGAAGAATATACTATGAGCAGAGCAAAAAGAAATTCTAGCATATATTCTTCAATTGATATGGATGGTTTATCTAGAATAAGTACTAACACTAATGTTAGCGTTATTTCTGAAGCTCCAAAACAAATAGATTTAGAAAAAATCAAAAAATATGTGTATGCTAAGTCTAACGAAGATAACGAGAGTAATAAAAGAATAAAATTAGATTTGCCATCAGAAGAACAAATTATTGTTGAAAGAGAAGAACCAAAGGAATATGATATAAATGCAGTTTTGGAAAGAGCAAAAGAAACAAAAGAATCAAATTATGAGAGCATGCGTTATAAGAAACTTAGCAATCATGAATATGATATCTTAAATAAGATAAATACCAAATTAGAAGTTGATCCTGACATTACTGAATCCATAGAAGAACTGAATACTCAAGAAAAGACAATCGTTAATTTGATAAATGATATTTCAAAAACAAAGACACAAAAAAAAGAAGAACTTTTCAGTGAATTATTGGGAGATGACGAGAATACTATCGTAATGGCTCCTATAACAAACGAAATTAATACCTCAAATATAAGAAAAGAACTTGATGATATAACTAGAGAACTTAATGATTTAAAAAGACCACTTGAAGGTTTAAAAGAAGAAACAACTTGTGATAATTTTAATACAACTCCACCTACTATAGAAAAAATTGATGCTTCTGAAAATAAAAAAGTATCAGATATAGATAAATCTTTTTTTACAAATTCACTGTCTTTTAGTAAAAAGGATTTTGTTGGTAAAAGCAATGAATCATATGATTCTGATGAAACAGATTATGATACAGAGAAAGGATCAAGCTTTTATTCAAAATTTGCAATAGTGATGATTATTCTTGTCCTAGCAGCAACTATTGTAATTGTAGCAAATTATTTATTTGATTTAGGATGGTTTTAGAAGTATGAATTACTTCTTTTTTTATATAATTTAATATGAGCAGAATGAAATTAAAAAAGAAAATTAAAATAAATTATATCAGTTCTTTAACAATTGAGATTATATTAATTGTTATATTTGTGAGTTTTCTATTAAAAGAATTTAGTATCAAGTGTAAGTCATATTTAAGTGACAAAATAGAAAGCGAAATAGTTGAAATTACTACAATAATAATTAATAAATCAATTAAAGAAGAATTGCCAAAAATAAGCGATAAAAATCTTATAATTATTAATAAGAATGTTAACAATGAAATAATAGATATTAGTTATAATGATTTAGAATTAAATAATACTGTCTATAATATATCAGAAAATATATTAAACAGTATTTCAAATTTAGAAAAAGGTAATATCGATAACTTAAATATTTCTTATTATGATAACACTGAGCTCATGTATTATGTTCCTTTCGGAGTAATATATGATCTGCCTATTATAGCAAATATAAGCCCAAAAATACCTTTTAAAATGTTTTTTTTAGGCAGTATAGACTCATTTATAAATACAAATGCAATTGAATATGGAATTAATAATTCATTACTTGAGACTAAAATAAATTTGACAATAACCATACAAGTAATTTTCCCTTTTATTTCAAAAAAAATAATAACAAATAAGGAAATCCCAATTTCTACTACTATGATACAAGGAAAAATACCAAGTTATTATGGAGGAATAATATCAAATACGTCCCCAATAATAACTAAATCATCTACAAAATAATCATGCAACTAATTATAAAAATTTATAAAAGTTTACAAAAATAAATTTTGTGGTAAAATTGTATAAGGAGATATATATGACTATAGATATTAATGATATGAAATATAAAATTATAAAAGATGAAAGAGAAGCTTTTGACAAGGAAGAACTTGAAAAAAGATATACTTCATTTTTTGATGAGTATGATTACATTGTAGGAGATATTGCATATTCCCAATTAAGGCTTAAAGGATTTAATAAAAAAACTAATAAACAGTATAATAAGATTAATGATTATTCAAATTTGGATAAATATCTTAGGGAGAATTGTGCTTATTCTTGTAAATACTTTGTTTTAGAAAAAATATCTAATAATAATACCAAAAAATAATAATCTTTTTATAAAAAAAATTGATATTATTTTTTTTATGTGGTAAAATTAAATAAAAGATAGAGAGGTGCTAAGTATGAAAAAAATATCAATTCAAAACATGGATGGAACAATGGAAGAAGTGGAATTAATAAATTCTTTTAAAATTAATTCTTTAAACAAAAATTTTATTATTTTATCAAAAGGCGAAGCAGCAGGTGAAGGAATGAGTAAAATTTATGTTTCTGAATTTGTAGAAAGAGAACCAGGAGTTTTTAAATTAGTTGGCATTGAGGATGATACAACATGGCAAAAAGTAAAAGAAGCCATGAAGGAAATAGTAGAAAGTTAGGAGAGCAAAATGAATGAACAAATAGCACCAGCACCAAATGCTGGTATTAAAAATTTAACATATTTGGAAATCGATAATGGGAAAGTAATAACTACCGACCAAGGAGATTATGGTAAAGTACTAGGAGTTTCTTCTCAGTCAAGGGATGCGCTATCAAAAATAGGGTCTATGCAACTTAAAAATACTCAGGAAATCAATATAGCACCAGAAGTAGGTGTAGCACCAACCAATTCAAATAATATTCAAACGGATATATTGGCTGCTGTTTCGCCCGTACCTGAGCCAATTCCCGTACCAACAAATGAGATGTCTATTCAATCATCAGATGAAGCCGATATAAAATTAGAAAATCCGGTAAATATAAGTAAGAATATTGGTGATCTTGCTACTTCTATTGATATAACACAGGTACCAGGTGAAGTGGTTGGAGATATTAAGAACGCTATTGTTGAGCCTCCACATATTGATTCTCCAGTAGTACTAGCTGGAAACGAGTTTAAGACTGATATTGATCAAACCATACCAGAAACTCACAATGAAGTAAGTAATGAAACATTAGATTCTCCAATAATAGAACCTATTACTGAAGTACCTCAGGCTTTAGAACCAGCAACTATTAATGAAAAATTATTTGAGCAAGGAACACCAGAACAAGAAAGTATAGTGGAACAATCAGGAAGAGGAACAAATAATCCCGGCAAAAGTAATTCTATTATCACAGCACAAGTAAAAGAAGAAATAATGGCTGAGTTTACAGAAAAAATAGAAAAAGCAGGTAAAGAAATGATCAATGCGGTAAATGGATTAGTTGAAAGACTGTTTATTGTTTTAGATAAGCAAGAAGTAACAAAAGGTTTGGAAGATAGTAAAGCTATTGGTGATACACTATTAGAGGCTACTAATAAAATTAATTCTGCTATTGAACAATCATCTTTAGGCGTAACTGATAGTATGAGTAATAGTATTCCTATTTTAAACCAAAATCCTATTGATCAAAGTTTTAATGAACCTGGACAATCAGTTGGAATGTAAATGATTAACATATCAAAGGAATGTCAAGAAAATATTTATAAAATTAATCTTTTGATTAACAAGGCTGTTAAAGAAATTAAAATTGCAAATGCTAGGGCTGAATCAGCCGAAAAGATGTTAGAACAATTAAGAACTATTG
The DNA here is from genome assembly GCA_964649245.1 of uncultured Clostridium sp. Classification (GTDB taxonomy): domain Bacteria; phylum Bacillota_I; class Bacilli_A; order RF39; family UBA660; genus CAG-1000. The sequence goes on along the minus strand of CAZYOS010000027.1, from coordinate 1,602 downwards.
CATCAAATGAAATGAAAAAAGCTTTTGACGAAGGATATAAGAAGGGATTACAATCTATATCATCAGATGAAAGCGGAGGTCATAGTAAAGAAGACGAAAGTAAACTAGTACTAAAAAGTAACTAGTTTTTCTTTATAAGCATATAATTTACTATGAAAAAATTAATAAATTATTATTTTGATTTGTATCCAAATAAAATAATCTATAGCGAAGATATGATTTATTTTTATTATAAAGATGAAAAATACTATATTAAAGAAACAAGTAATGAAATCGATGCCAGAAATATCTATAATTTGTCAAATGAAATATCCTCTAAAAACATATTAATAAATAAAATGATTTTAGGAAAGAATTCAACATATATTATTAATTATAGAAACAAAAAATATATTATTATAAAAGTATGTGAATTGGAGTATATTGATATATTAGTTGAAGACATAAGAAAATATAATATTTGTGTAGAACCATCAAAAAATATCTATGAAGAAAATGAATTGGAAAATATGATAAAAAAAGCAGATAAGTATGAAAAAAGCGCATTTGGATTTAACCATGAATATAGTAAAATACAGACTATTTATAATTATTATATTGGGCTTGCAGAGAATGCAATAAGTTACCTGTATGAAACAAAAAAGGTATGTAAAGAAACAAAAAAATGTTTAAGTCATTTAAAAATAAGCAAAAAAATCGGATCGCTAATTGATGTTACAAATTTGTCTTTAAACTATAAATTGAGCGATTTTGCTCAATTTATACAATTATTAATGATCAATGATGAACCTTGGGAACGTATATTTAAAAAGTATATTGAAATAGAAAAGTTAAATTTGACTGAGTTTGATTACAGATATCTATATAGCAAAATTATCTATCCATACTATGTTTTTAATGAAAAAGTGGAAGTAAATCAAAATGATGCAATAACTAAAATAAAAAGAATGGAAGACAATTTTAAAAAAATATATTTGCTAATAAGCGAAATATGCAATTTGCCATTGATAGACTGGATAGGAAAATAATTTACAAATTTGCATTATTATTAGATTAAAACGCTTGTGCAAATCAAAAATTATGATATAATTATTTTGGTGAATTATGAGTAATATAAAAGTTAGAAATGTGGTTGAAGGTGAAATATCTGGTATAACAAAATATGGTGTTTTTGTGCGACTAGAAGACAACTATAATGGTTTAATACACATTTCCGAAATATCAAATAATTTTGTGGGGGATATTAACAAACTGTATTCAATAGGTAGTATTATTAATGTAAAAATATTAGACATTGATGAAAATAAATTACAAGTTAAATTATCAATAAAAAAAATGAAAAATCCATCTAAGCAAAGGAACAAAAAAATTATAGAAAACGGTAATGGATTTATTCCTCTCAAAGAAAAAATGCCCGAATGGATAAAAAATAAGATGGAAGAAATGAAAAAAAGTGAAAACAAATAGAAAAAATGTAACATTTTTCTTGACATGAAACAGAATAAATGATATATTTATATGCGTCAGCAAGTGAAATGTCCATGGGTGATTAGCTCAGTTGGTTAGAGCATCTGCCTTACAAGCAGGGGGTCGGGAGTCCGA
>CAZYOS010000026.1:0-13080 GCA_964649245.1 uncultured Clostridium sp. | reverse complement strand
CTGCTGAAGCTGTTATGGCAGTAAGAAACTCTATTTCTTCAGGACATAATATTATTTCAACAATACACTCTGATAAAGCTGCTGCTATTCCAATGCGTTTATATTCACTACTTGAATCAAGTCAAGATATAGACCAGTTTGTTAAAAGTATTCATAGATACATTCAAATAGGAATACATGTTAAAGGATATTTTTCAAAACAGTACAATAGATTTCAAAGAGAAATTGTACAAGTAGTTGAATTTTATGTTGATGATGATGCTAATGAAGCAAAAGTAAATATTCTTTATGAAAGAGATTTAGTAGGTAATGAGAAATATAATAATCCTACTAAGCATTTGATTGATTATCTTGCTGCTCAAGGAGTATCTATGCAAGAGGATCCATTTATTCCAAAAGGTTCTGAAATTAAAGAATCTAGTGCAATAAACACAAATAATGAAAAAGATTTAAATAAAAATATTGATAATAAGTTGGAAATATTAGAAATATAATAAGGAGGTGCATATATGTATATAGAAATTTTATTAGTTGCTGCTATTTTAGTTTTTTTGTATATCTATAGAAAAAATACCGGCGATAATTCATATAAATTTATCGTAAAAACTGTTAGTAGTACATATGAAAAGTATGCACCATATTCATTTAAAATAGTTCGTGAAAAAGCAAAGGAACTTGGTCAAGAATATTCTACAAAAAAATATATAACTCAAATTACTTTATTTGGGATTGGAGCTGCATTTGTTTCATATTTATATTTCTATAGTATATTGTGGAGTATATTTTATGCTATAGTTGCTATAGCATTTATTCCGTATTTAGCTTTTTTAAGGTGTAAAAAAGTATATAGTGAATTTATTTTTGAACAAATACAAATTTATACAACAAATGTTATTATGGAATTTAATACAACACAATCATTTGTTAAAGCACTTGAAGGTGTAAGAGATTCAGGCGTTTTAGAGCAGCCTTTATTAGGGGATGTTAATGAAATGATTCAAATGTCATATGAAAATGGTACTATTGATGAAGCAATAAGATATATGAATGAAAAATATGATTATTATGTTGTTAAAAATATGCATCAATTATTTATGCAAATAACAAAAGAGGGATCTAAGGATTCTGGTGAAGCATTAGAAGGTATGATGCAAGATATAGATATGTTAGTTGAAAATGTATATAGAGATAGAATGGATAGAACAACATTTTATAAACAATTTATATCATTTGGTTTAATTCTATATTTATTAGTTTTATTAGTTCAAATACTTCTTGGGGATGAAAGCTATGCAACTCTATTAGATATGTGGTATGTTCAATTATTACTTCATGGTGTAATAATAATAAATACATACTTTATAATAACTGGTGTAAAATATTACCATGAGGATGTAGGTGCTGAATAATGGAGATTGTACTTATAGGTGTAATTATATTATTATTATTTAATTATATTGGAACTATTAGTTTTAATTCTTTTGTTAATGATAATAAGGCTATGTTTTCAAAATTAAAAGAAGAAGATTACGACTTTCTTCTCGAAGCTAAATACGGTGAAAAAGTAGATAAAGAACTTAAATTCCAAAAAAGAGTTAAATCCACTATAGTAGTATTTATAATAGGATTACTTGTTATTATAACCGGATTTAGTCCTATTAAACTTGTAATAGTATTTGCTGTTACATATCTTGTATATAAAAATGATTATAATAATGTTAAAAATTTTTATAAGGTTCATCTTCATGATATTAACCTAAAATTACCTTATTATCTTAAGAGTCTTGAAATATTAATTCAACATTATACTGTTCCTGTTGCTATAACTAAATCACTTGAAGGTGCTCCAGAAATGTTCAAACCAGGACTAAGAGAACTAATAGCATCTATTGATTCTGGAGATTCTACTATAGATCCATATATGGCTTTTGCTCGTAGGTATCCTGTTAGAGATTCTATGAGAATGATGAGATTATTATATAGACTTGGATTAGGTAATCAAGATAGAAAGCAAGAACAATTAATAACTTTTTCAAGAACTGTTTCAAATTTACAAGCAAAATCAAGAGAACAAAAATATAAAGAAAGACTTGATAAAATGGAAAAGAAAACAATGACTATGCTTACATCAACAGGAGCTGGAGTTATGGTTATTCTACTACTATCTGTTTTACAAATATTTACAGGATTATAGAAATATTCTTGATATAAAGTATTAAATATATTATAATAAATATATGTTATATATAATAAAGGAGGAATTAAAATGAAAGAAGCTACTGGAGAATTAAATATGACAGTTATTACGCTAATAGCTATAGGTGCAATAGGAGCGTTATTTTACTTATTTGTTTGGCCGATGATTCAAAGAACAATTGCTCAACAAACATGTAATACATACGGAACGTACTATACTGCAGAAAAAGATACTGATAAAACTGGAACTGACAAAACGAGTGTTTGGAAATGTTGCCCTGATGTTAATAAAGGTGCTCCAACGAACGTTACAACTTGTATAACAGTTGACTAGTTATATTTAAATATAAAATGGTGAGTTTTGAATGAAAGAGTCAATGGCTGGAACTTGGATTTTTGGAATAGTAGCACTTTTTATAGTGCTCTTTTCAAGTTTTATTGCTTATTCTATTAGTTATACAAAGGCTTTTAAAGTTAAAAATGAAATACTTAATTATATAGAACAAGCAGAAGGCTTTACTATGGCTAAAGATGTTGATAATAAGGATGTAAAAGATTTATCTAATCAGGAATTGTCTTCAAGTAAGGCTGTTGATGCTAAAGCATTTCTGCTATTAAGAAATGTAGGATATAATACAGCATCTGTTAATTGTTCTGAAGGTATTGAACAATATGGTGGTTATTGTGTTGAAATTGTATGTTCTAATGTGGGTAATAAAACTAGTAGTAATTCTAGAGTTGTTTATAAAGTAACAACTTTTATTAAAGCATCTATTCCTGTTGTTAACATTAATTTAAAGTTACCTATATCAGGAGAAACAAAAGCATTATATTATCAAAGTGAATATGCTCGTATGGAGTGTCCTGTTAGTATTGAAAACGCTGTAACAGAATAAGAATAGGGGATTAAGGAGAGAAAAATGAATGTAACCGTTGTAAATAAGTATAAAGAAATGCTTATGGGATTAAATATTGAAGTAATGAAATCAATTGAAGGAGTATTTAATGTTGATGAAATAATTGACACATTTACTAACTTTTATTATGATAAGATGATTCTTGATATAACTGCTATACGTGATTATCAAAACATAGATAATTTACAAAAATTAGCAATGAATATAAATATGGAAAACGTAATATTATTACTTGATAATAGCCCTGAAAGTGATTCTAAAACATATTTATCAAAATTAATAAACTTAGGAATATATAATTTTACAAGGAATGTAGAAGGCATTAATTATTTACTTGTACATCCTCATACATATAAAGATGTTGTTAATATACATAATCTTTCTGAACTTGAATCTGAATCTGATTCAGCTTCTATAAATAATAATACTGGATTAACCATGGGTGGTGGAAGACTTAAAGTAATAGGTTTCAAAAATGTTACTTCACATGCAGGATCAACGAGCCTAATTTATATGATAAAAAAGGTTTTACAAGATTCTAGGAGTGTAGCTGCAATAGAAGTAAATAAAGTAGATTTCTTATATTTTAATGATAAAGATATGGTTAGTACTACTACTGCTGATTTGCCAAAAGAACTTATGAAACATCAAACATTTGATTTAATATTAGTTGATTTAAATGATTATGAAGAAGTTGATATTTGTGCTGAGGTTATATATTTATTAGAACCATCAACACTTATGTTTAATAAAGTATTAAGGACAAATAAATTCTTATTGGAAAAGTTAAAGGAATCAAAAATTGTTTTAAATAAATGTGTACTAAGTAATGAAGATGTTGCTACGTTTGAATATGAAACAAAATTAAAAATATTTCATACACTTCCTCCATTGGATGATAGACAAAATGACATTTCTGAAATAAGGGCATTTATAAATAAATTAGGAATTTAATGTAAATAATAATTAATTTTATTGACATTATTATATAGAAAAAGTATAATTTAAATAGAGAAGGAGGGCATCATGGCGTTATTTGATTTAGTAAATTTCTTGGATGTTAATTTGTGTAACGAACTTCAACCAGTTTTAAGGTTAGTTGGTTATGTTGTTCTAGCTGTTAAAATTGTTGTACCAATTATATTAATTATTGTTGGTATGTTCGATTTAGCTAAAGCATCAACTGAAAAAAAGGAAGATGATATTAAAAAAGCTGAACAAGGACTGGTGTCTAAGTCTATTGCTGCTGTTGCTGTGTTTTTAGTAGTAACATTAGTAGGTGTATTGATGAAAATTGTTGGTGCTGAAAAATATAAAGACTGTATGGATTGTATAAATCATCCATCACAATGCGACCCTGGCGAAGACTACGGTAATAATTAGAATATTAAAAGAAGTGTAATCATTTCTTTTTTTAATTGAAAAAACCCCCTTCTAGTGATATAATTATCATGTGAGAGGAAATATGAAAGGGAAAATTAATAAAGCAATAAAAGATGCTCTTAAGTGGATTAAGACATCATTTAAAAAATATATAACTACAAATATTCTTTTCTTATCTTTTATTGTTATTTCAATACTACTTGAAATGTCTTTGAGGTATGCTACTGTAGGAAGTGGATACGTATTAAATTTCAAACCGTTTTTAAGTGATTTAATGATTGTATTAGTAATAGGATCATTTGGATATTTGTTTAAGCCAAAATACCAATTTAGATATTTTTTTATATGGATACTATTTAATACGGCATTATGTATTGGAAATACTATATATTATGAATTCTTTAAGTCATTTTTATCTGTTAATTTGATATCAACTGCATCAATGATAGGGGAAGTAAATGATGCTTTATTTGAAAAATTTCATATTTATCAGTTCCTCTTTATAATATTTCCTATAATATTTGTAATTATTCATAAGAAACTAAATAAACGTAATTATTATTTTGAAGTTGAAAAAGTTGAAAAAGGTAAGAAGATGTTTACTTATACTGCTATTTCTGCAGGTATAATTGCTGCTATATTATTTTGCACATTAACGGGAACAGAAATAAGTAGATTTGTTAAACAATGGAATAGAGAATATATTGTACAAAGATTTGGACTATATACATATACAATTAATGATATGGTACAAAGTGTACAACCAAAATTAGATACATTGTTTGGATATGATGAGTCAGCTAAAACATTTAGAGAATATTATGCTTGCGAATGGATAAAAGAAGAAAGTGATAACTCATATACTGATAAATTTAAAGGAAAGAATGTTATATTTATACATATGGAAAGTATACAAAACTTTTTAGTTAACTTAACAATTAATGGAGAAGAAGTAACACCTAATATTAATAAGCTTACCAATGAAGGAATATATTTTTCGAAGTTTTATCCACAAATAAGTATTGGTACATCTTCTGATACAGAGTTCACTTTATTAACTGGTCTAATGCCTTCATCAAGTGGAACTGTATTTGTTAATTATTATGATAGATACTATAGTGCTATGCCGGAGTATTTTAATAATTTAGGATATTATACGTTCAGTATGCATGCTAATAATGCTGATTATTGGAATAGAAAATTAATGCATAAAAACTTAGGATATCAATATTTCTATGCTAAAAGTTTATTAGATATACCTAGTGAAGATGACCCTGAATATATAGGACTTGGATTATCTGATAAATCATTCTTTAAACAAATACAACCTATGCTTTTAGATATTAAAGGGAAGAATACACCATATTTTGGTACTATTATTACACTATCTAATCATTCACCATTTAATGTGTTGGATAAATATGATGAATTTAATGTTAAAATGAATTATAGTTATACAGATGAAAATGGAGAATATGTTGATGCTGTTGCTAATTATTTAGATGGTACATCTATGGGAAATTATTTACAATCTGCGCACTATGCAGATGCAGCATTAGGTGAGCTATTTGATCATTTAAGAGAAAATGGATTATTAGAAAATACTATATTTGTACTATATGGAGATCATGAAGCTAGACTTGCTAAAAGACAATTTGAATTATTGTATAATTATGATCCAATTACTGGAAGACTTAAAGATGCAGAAGCAGATGATTATTATGATTTAGAAAATTATAATTATGATTTACTTAAAAATACTCCTTTAATAATATGGAGTGGAGAAGAAGAATTTAATCTTAATATAACTGATGTAATGGGTATGTATGATATTTTACCTACAATAGGAAATATGTTTGGATTTGAACCTAAATATGCATTAGGAAATGATATATTTAGTGATTCAGAAAAAATTGTTGTTTTCCCTAATGGAAATGTATTAACTAATAAAGTATATTATAGTGCTTTAAATGATAACTATGTTGCATTTACAAGTGAAACAATAGAATCTGATTATATTACAAGAATTAGTGAATATGCTAACAAAGTATTAGATGTATCTAATGGAATTATAGTACATAATTTAATTAAAAATGAAAGTGATAAGATTGGAGAATGCACTAGTGAAGAACAATAAAAAAATTATTATTATGTTTATTATCATTGGAGTATTATTGTTTGAATTTTTAGGGTATAAAGTATATAATGACTTCTTTTCTTCAAAAGATAAGACAAAACTAGTTGATTCTATTGATTTATATGGCTATACATTAGATAGTACTGATTCAGATCTATTTAAAAGTGAATTTGAGATACTTAGAAAGACTTTAAATGAAGACAGCATTAATTATGAAGAATATGCTAAAAGTATATCTAAATTGTTTATTATTGATTTATATACAATTAATAATAAAAAGGGAAGTACTGATATAGGTGGCACTGAATTTATCTTTGAAGACTTAAAAGAAAATTTTAAAGAAAATATGGGAGCTACATTGTATAGAAATGTTGAAACAAACATTTATGGTAATAGAACACAAAAGCTACCAATAGTAAGTGAAATTACAGTTGATAGCATTGAAAAGAGTGAGTATATATATAATGATACTAAATATGATGGATATACTGTTTTATTAAGTTGGAAATATAAAGAAGATCTAGGATATCAAAGTAGTATTAAATTAACTTTGATTGAGTCTAATAAAAAATTGTATATAGTAAAAGGAGAGTAATCAGTAGATTACTTTTTTTATAAAAAAATATAGAAATTAATTCTATATTATTCTGTAGATGTTTCTTTGGATACATTATCAACAGTTGATACTTCATTATCTTTTGGTGTACTTATTTCATCATCTTTTTTCGTACTAACTTCAGGAGTAGTTGTTTTTGTTTTTTTTACATATATTGTTAAAGTACTTATTTGATTAATAATTGTATCAACATGTTCATCTTGATAAGAAAATGAATAATTATTCCACGAATCTAATGAAACACTACTACCGGTATCAACATCTATAAATTTAAGTGATAAATTATTATTACTTGCATATGTATTTAATTCATTTACAGAGTATCCTGATACATTCGCTAGAGTAGGTATTTTACTTTGCGAATAGGAATCTTGTCCTAATACAACGTCTTGATATAAATTATTTAAATCGAATGATGATAATTTTGTAGATTCTTTAGAACCATTTAGATTATCATTTATTTCTGCTTTTATATCATCTATACTTCCAGTATATGGTATTGTTACTGAAGGATAACTTTTTGAATTAATGTCATATACTTTAAAGTTATAACCTTTTAATTGCATTCTTTGTATATTTACTAAACTACTTGCATTATCAGTAAATAGCATAGCTTTTCCTAAACTATATAATCCGGTAACATTTTCTGATTTAATATTTGTTTGGAAATTACTACTAATGTCTTCTAATATTTTTATAGCATCATTAACGTTTGTTAATTTTGTTGCTGCATTTATTATTCCCATTATTACTTTTAATTGATTTCTTCCCCTTGTATAATCATTTCTTTCACCTTCAGTGAAATCAGGACATGCAGTATTCATTATTTCACCTTCATAAGATCCGTCGTTTGCCTTATGTCTATTTCTTGCTAACGCTAGTGCTTGTTCTCCATCTAAATGTTGTTGACCTTTTTCTACAAGTACTGCATATTTCCATTCTCTATTACTATTTTGATCACATAATGAATAATCTACATCAACATCAATACCACCAACTGAATCTACTAATTGTACTACCCCTTTAAAATTAATCTTTGCATAATAATCTACATTAACTCCAAATAAATTTTCTATAGTATTAACAGCACAACTAGAACTACTTCCCCATGTAGTTGTATTAATTCTTCTATACGTATTTCCGCTACATGCAGTTTTTAAATACATGTCTCTAGGAACGGATGTCATTGTTGCTTGTAATGTTTTTGGATTAAATGTGACAAGTATTAATACATCGGCATTATATCCAGATGTTACCCCATCATTAGATGAATCAACTCCAATAAACAACATGGTAAATGGTTCGGTAAATGATGATTTAGTAGTATCTTGTGTATCTTCTACAACATTAAATACTTTTGTTTTTGTATAAAGTACTACTGTTTCTTCTTTTATATTTTCATATCCTTCTAGAGTATAAAACATATCTACATAGTTATTACTGAAAAATGCAGCATCTATTTCATTTTCTTTTAGTGCAACCAATAATTCAATTGATGATGAGTATTTTTCTATTGTATTGCTGCTATCTAATTTTAATTCTTCTATTATTTCAAGAGGCAATTTATTACCTTCAATATCATCTGAATCATTGACTAATCCAATTTTCATATTTTTTAAATCTTCATATGATTTTAATTTTTTATTATAGCTTACTAATACTGATGTGTATTGATTTTCTGTTTTGCTATATATATTAATTGTATTATATACTTTTGTTAAATAATAATATCCTATACCTTGTAATATTGAAAATAATAATGACATTACTACTGCTATAATAAAACCTTTTAATTCCTTCTTAGGACAACACTTTAATATAGAGTAGGCTAGAACAGAAAAAATATATAATAGTATAATTATTCCATATACTCTATAAAATGTTTCTACTCCATTATATAAATATAAACTATATCCAAATAATATTAAGGTAACAAGTTCTAATAATATTATAAATAATGATAATACACCTTTAATAATTTTTTTTGTTTTCATAATAGTGCTTCTTTCTATTTCTTAGATTTTCTAGTTTTTTTTATTGTTTTAGTTTTTTCTTCTTGAGCATCATCTTTATTTTCGTCTTTTTTCTCTTGCTCTAGTCTTTTAATTTCTTCCAGTTCTTGTCTTTCTTTCTCTTCTTTCTCTTCTTTTTCTTTCTTTAGTTTTGTCCTTAATTGTTCTTCTTTATATAGTTTTTTCTTTTTTCTGTTTTTTATTAGTCCTACTATTAGAATTATTAATAATATTATAAATACTAATGCTGTTTCTCCTCCTAATAATAAAATTATTTTATAATACTTATTGTTTTTATCAACAAAACCACTAAATAAACTATCTGTGTATTTTATTACATTTTTTGTATCTGTATTATATAAATAATAGTCATCTTTTCCATTATTTAAATTCCTTGTATAAATAACATAGTATTTAGTATTCCCTAAACGATATGAATTAAAAGGTATACCATTTATTTTGACTGAACATTTTACAAATAGGGTAGCGTCAATCTCTTTTTCTATTTCTAATGGTTGAAGTGTTAGTTGGTCAAGTTTTGCTTCAGCGTATTTAGTATAACTAAAATCTTTTTCATTGTATATATATAGTTCAATATTTCCTTCAGTATCTTTTAGTCCAACTAAATTATATTTATTAACTTCACTATAAAATGATGGAACTGTTATATCATTTATAGTAATTTCTGAAGGACTATAGTCTGTTGGAGCAGTTAACAAACTAGCTCTTTTTACAACAGTATATTTTTTGTTATCAATTGTTGTTTCAATGGGATTCTCATCTTTTACATTTATTATAATATTATATGTTCTTGTAGAACCATTTTGAGCTGTTACTGTTACTGATACTTTGTTTTTTCCTTCAGCAACATCAAGAGAACCGGTACCTGATAAATTTGATTTTGAATCATCTACTGAAGCACTAATATTAACATTTTCAACATTTGATCCCACTGAAACTGTGTAATCTAACGTTTCCTTATCAAATGCAGGTGATAAGTCATAACCATCTACACCTAAACTACTTAAATAATTATTTTTTGAATACGATGCTTGCTTTTCGGCTTCTGTTATTATATTTACTGTTTTAGAGTTTACACTTAATGATAATTCCGATGTATCACTATAAGCTAGTGCTGAATATGATTTAACACTTATTGTTCCGCTACCACTTCCAATTGCTTTAAAGGTATATGAGTAAGAAGCACTTCTCTTACTTCCATCACTATAATCGACTATATTTGATTCGCCACTTGTTAATTTAAGTTTTGATTTGTCATAATCAACAGTCCATTCCCAAGTACCTAATCCTACCGAAGAAGATAAACTGATTGTAACATTGAATGTATTTCCAACAACAACAGAATTAGTATTAGAACTAACTGAAATCGATCCAGAAGCAGCATTTAAAGATAGCATATTTCCAAATACAAACAATACAAATATAATTGTACATAATGCTTTTTTTAATTTATTGTTCATTTAATCTCCTATAGTGGACTATCGCCCTTAATGTGTTTAACTATTTCTAATAAGTCTAATATTGTAACTTTACCATCACCACTAGTGTCGGCAGCACTTAAGGCAACACCACTTAATGGTTTATCTCCTCTGATATTTTTTTGAACTTCTAATAAATCTAATATTGTAACTTTACCATCACCACTAGTATCTCCGTTTATTGATAGTGAATATGTTTTAGTTTCGGTAGCAGTAGAAATAGTAATAGTACTATTGGTTCCAATTATTGTATTACCGCTTATAACTGTTCTACTTGCATTTTTAACTACAACACTTTTAGCACCATTTTTAACAATACTAGTTTGAATGTCATTAACAGTAGTGCTATTTTTAATTCTAGTTATATTTTCATTTACTACTTTTCCCTGAACATTTTCTAATACTTTTTGAATAGTAGTAGTATCATCTACTTTATAAATTTTAATTGTATATGATTTTTCTTCTCCTGACTCTGACTTAACTACTATAGTAACTACATTTTCATTACTAGTAAGTGCTATTTCTCCAATTCCTGAAATTGAAGAAGTTGATGCTTCTGCAGTTGCATTTATTTTAACTTTATCAACTGACTTAGTTACATAAGAATCATATGTTAAGATATCTTCGTCAAATGAAGGTGATATTGAGAATCCTTCTACCTCCAAACTAGATAAATTATTGTTTGTGTTTCCACTATTAGGTAAAGATGTATAAGAAGGCATATTTTTATAAACTGGTATTTCAAATACAAATGGAGAATCAATTACACCATAGTTGTAATATGAATTATATGTAGAACCACCTTCAATTGCGGGTGCTTGTATATTTGTCATATATTGATGAGTATATTTTGAATAATAAGCATTAGGACCAACGTTGAATTTTTGATAATATAAAGTTCCTTGGCCTTTTGTAACATATCCATTTGCTAGGAAAGAACTTCCTTCTGTCAATGCAGTTTCAACATTATCCCAAGCATTACCATCTCTATCAACAAGTTTAGCAGCATAAGCAAGACCTCTTGTTACAGCAGAATAACTAACACCATCTATTGTTACTTCATAGGCTCCAATATTAAAGAAATTGTAGTACCCACTATATGTTTGTCCTTTCCATGTAAATGATGTACCATTAGTTGAGTCAGAGCCATTAGCACCAACTTCTAATCTTACACGACTTGCAATTAATAATGGACTTATCATATTATTTTTACCTGATTTTACCATTGGTATTGTATATTTATCATCACTTAATGCACCACTTCCAAATATTGCTTTGACAAGTGATGGATACAAACTTTCTAAATCATTAGAATAATCTAACTTTTCAAACATAAATATTCTATTTTCAGTAAGCCAATTTCTAGGGTCTAGATAAAAACCTATTACACCAGAATTAACTTTAAACCATGAACTTCCTTCAGATGGTGTAGAAGAAGTACGATAATTATCATTTGTTGTTTGCATATAATTTTTACCTTCTTCAGCACTTACTGCAACATTAAAATATGCATCAGTATTAGCAGCTTTAAAGATCCAGTTTGGATATTTAAGATGCAAATAATTTAAATATGGAAAATAGCTTTCAGGAAATCCTTCATCAGTCAAGTACTTTTTATACTCCTCAGAAATACTAGTGTTTATTATATCTGAATTTTTAGTAACATAATTTGCACATACATAACCAATACTATTACTATAATAGCTTATCTTGTACCAATTGCCTCCGGTACAACTATTTGTACCACCGGATAGGGTATTTAATATAGTTACATTTGTTCCTAATGAAAGAACATCATTTGATGAATAGTTTGTTCCAGCACCTGATCTAGCAGAAACATTATTAGCATTTATTCTAGCAGCATAACTTGTTACATTTATTCCATCATATGAGTTATTTATAAATGTTACATATGTACTACATACATAACCATCATTTCCATCATATTTAACTTTATACCATTTGTCACTACATCCTGTTCCTTCGTAAAGTGTCTTATTTTCTAACGTTAATGGAGTGTTTGCATTTACTGTAGCGATTATACTATTATCTGTTCCAGCACCAGCTCTTATTCTTACATCATTTCCTGAAATGACTGCATCTATAGAAGCAAAAATATTGCATGGTAAATCAAATAATATAACAAATAATAATAAGAAATATATATTCTTTTTCATACAGCCACTTCCTTCATATTGTATTAGTATAATTATTATAACATTATTCGACATATTTTTCATTATATTATGTAATACTTTACATATAAAATGTTTATTATTTATGTGAATTAAAATTGATTATTATAACAAAATAATATATA
>CAZYOS010000025.1:0-13319 GCA_964649245.1 uncultured Clostridium sp. | reverse complement strand
TATATATATCATTTGGATACAATGATTACAAAAGTTATATGAGAAATTTAATATGGTTTTATATGGTTTCATTCTTTTTAGGAGGAGCATTATATTATTTTAAAATAAATAGTTTAATTAAATATAAATATTATTTATTAATAATACCCTTAATAATGAATATATATAAATACTTTACATATGATTTAAAGAGTATTATATCACTTAAACATAAAGTTAATATATATTTAAGTAATGGGAAAATATTATATTTAAATGGATATATGGATATAGCTAATACGTTATTAGAACCATATAATCAAAATAAAGTAATAATAATAAATGAAAAAGTTAATGAAGATTTCTTTTTAGTACCATATGAAACAATAAATGAATCATCATTAATTAGATGTTTCAAGCCAAAGAAAGTTTATATAGATGGAATAGGAACAAGAAATGATGTTGTAGTTGGAATCATAAATAAAAAGTTTTATGGATATGATTGTTTGTTAAATTATAGATTAATGGAGAAACTATGATAAAAAAAATATTAGATATTATATTTCAAAAAAACGATGTATTTTTTGTAGGAAGTACTGATATTTTACCACCTCCTTTAAAAAAGAACATTGAAACTGAATTAGTTATTAGAAGTAATAAAGGGGATTTAGATGCAAGAAATAAATTAATAGAACATAATTTAAGATTAGTTGTTTTTTTAGCTAAAAAATATGATAATACATTATATGATTTAGAAGATTTGGTAAGTATTGGTTCTATTGGATTAATAAAAGGAATAAGCACATACAAATTAGATAAGAATATAAAATTAGCTACTTATGCATCAAGATGCATAGATAATGAAATATTAATGTTTTTAAGAAAAAACAAAAGAAAAAGTAGTGAAGTGAGCTTTGAAGACTCAATTAATTTTGATGCAGAAGGAAATGAGTTACATTTTGAAGATATATTTGGTACAGATGAAAATATAATTGAAAAAGAAATTGAAGACAAGCAAGATAAAAAATTATTAGTAGATGAAATACTTAAATTAGATGATAGAGATAAAGAAATAATACAATTGAGATATGGATTAAATGGAAGTGATGAATTAACTCAAAAAGAAGTTGCAGATAAGTTATGTATTTCTCAATCATATATTTCAAGAATAGAAAAAAAAGTAATAAGAAGACTAAAAGCACTTATGAAAATATAAAAGTGTTTTTTTAATGAAATAAATACTTGTATTTTAATATAGAAGTATGTTAAAATTAATCTAGAATATATCGTGATATAAGGGAGGATTTTATTATGTCAGATGATTATGAAGATTATAATTATGAAGATGATAGTGTAACTAAAGGTGCTAAAACTAAGAAAATACTTATTATTGTTCTTTTAGTAGTTGCTATAATAATAATTATAGTATTGTTAAAGAGTTGTGGAAAGGGAACTAATAAAACACCAAATGTAGAAACAGAATTTAACTATGAAGATACTTTATTAGAAGCTGGTAAGAAATATTTTGATTATAACGAGAATAAATTACCTACAGCTGCTGGAGAATGTACTTCAGTTGATTTAAATACATTAGGCACAAAGTATGGTTTAGTTAAAACAACTGATTTTGAAAAATGTGATGCTACTAATACTATTGTACAAGTATGTATGTTAGAAAGTGGTACATTACAATGGACTCCATGGTTATCATGTACAGATAGAAATTCTGAAAGTTTATATGATAAAGAAACAGAAGGAAAAGAAACAGATTTAGTAAAAGATGTTTCACTAGTTTCATTTAAATTTTTACCACAAGTATTAAAAGAAAACGAAGCTAATTTAGGAAGTGTTGAAGAACTATGGAAAGAAGATATTAAATATACTGCTTATAAGACTTTAGCAACTACTAAATACTATCGTTATAAAGATCAAAAATGGATTTGGAATACAATAACAAAAACATATTATTCTAGTACTGGAGATAAATCAAGTGCTGGAGACGTTATTGAATATTATCCAAGCACTCCAAATTCAAAATATAATTTGTCAGAAGCTGGAACAACTGCTTATAAGTGGTATGTAGAAACAGGTACTACAAAAGAATATTATATGAGAAATGGAAGTAAAGCATTTAGTACTACAGCACCTGAAGGGTATCCATATAAAGGAACAGAGTCATCAGATGCAAAGATAGTTTATGTTTCACAAGAAAGAACAGTAGAAACTACACAAGCATTATACTATTATGCTTGTAAAACAAGTGCTACAAGTACAATTACAGTTTATCAACAAGTACCTTGTAGTAATGGAGAAGGAAAGAATACTCAAAATCCTTCTTACACATATACAGTTAGTCAATCATGGGGATGTCCAGATGGATATGAAGCAGCGTCAACACCTGTTCAACAAGGAACAACATGTAAAAGATATAGTGATTGGTCAAAAACAGTAGTTTCTGATTCATCTTGTACAAATACAGAACTACGTCGTTGTGGTCAAGCAACATACTATGCTTGGTATAAATTAGTGTCAGGTGGAACTAAAACATATTATCCATCATCTAGTTCAACAGCTTCAGGAGAAAAAATATATTATGTAAGTGCTCCTGTTGATGGTGCAGTAAAAGACGATTCAACAGCAACAAAAGCATATAAATGGTATTATAAAACAGAAGGAGAAACATCTGATTATTTATCAGAATCTCCAAGTGCAGGCGCAACTAAGACAAGTAAGACTAAAACAGATGATTGGTCTGAATGGTCAGATGTTGAACCTGAATCAAAAGATTATAGACAAATAGATACTCCAAAAATTAAAATTAAATTACAAGAAATTAAATCAAGTTCTGAAAGTGATTGGGAAGACTTGTCAACAGAATACCTAACAGAAGAAGAATTAATTAAATTGCTTAAAGACAAAGGATATGATGTTGAAACGTTATCTGATATTACAAATAATGGAAATATTAGATATAAAATCCAAATGTTTATAAGAAATAAGAAAAAAGAGGTACAAACTAATGAATAGAGAACAATTATTAGAAGCATTAAAAGAAGTTAGACAACAATTACCAACAGTTCTTGCTAATCAAGAATATTCAAAAGAATTAGCAGATAAATCAGCTGAAGAAACTATTTTAGCAGAAGATCAATTAAGAAAAATGACTTCTGCTGAAGGAGCTTTAGCAGAAGAACCAAAAGCTATAGTTGATGCTAAAAGTGAAGTGGAAAATGCTGATGAAGAATTGACTGCTGCTACATTAGAATATGCAACATCTGAAGCAACGTTAAGACAATATGAAGCAGATGCTACTGAAAATGAATATAAAGCGAAGATTGCTAAAAAGAAATTAAGTTCTATGGCAACTGATGAAGATAAAGCAAAATTACAAGAACAAATAGATGAATTTGAAGATAATGCTGAAAGAAATAAAAAATATGCAGAAGAAGAGAAAAAAGCTCTAGAATTTTATCAAGAAAAAATAGATACTTGTAAAAAAACATTAGATGCTTCAAATACAAAATTGGAAGAAGAGAGAACAAAAGAAGATGCTAGAGTAGAAGCAGAATATAATAAAAGAGTAGAAGCAGAAAAAAAGAACGTAGATATTTTAAGAACAAAAAGCGGAGCATTAACACTAGATATTGCTAAAAATTTAGATAGCTTAATTGCTGATTATGAAGCTGGAAGAGCTAGTGAAGCTGAAGTTAACTATACAATTGGATGGATGCGTAATGCTTTAGGAGCTAATGCATTTATAGAAACAATGAATGAAGAAGAAGCATCCATTATAATTGATCAAATGAGTAGTTATGATGAAAGAATTAATGAATTAGAAGCTAGATTAGCAAATGAGGAAAATTATATTATTCCAGAAGAAGAATATCAAAGAAGATTATCTGAACTCAAAGCACAAAGAACAAGAGAAAAGAAAAACATGAGTTCCCAAACAAGACGTATGAATGCAAATCAAGCAAGAATAGATGAAATATACGCTATATTAGCTGATCCGGATTCAGGTTTATCACCAGAAGAGTTTACTAATTACACAGATGAAATTGCAAAAATTAGAAATAGAAATGATGGTATTAGGGAAAGAAAAAATAATAGAGAAGAACTAATATTTGATTTAAATAGTCAAATTGAAGAGTTAGAAAGCACACATGGAAAAGCATTACCTAAAAATATGAGTGCTGATAAAAAAGAACTTAAAGATTTAAAAAACAGAAGAGAAACATTAACTTTTGAACAAGAACTATACAAATCATCTTTAGATAATAAAATGGCTAGAATACTTTTAGGAACAGGATCAAAAGTTGAAGATATAGAAGACAAAAAAGATAAAACTGCTGTTGTCGCTCCAATTATTGATGAAAAAGATAAAGACTTAGGAGAAGATCCTTCATTATTATTCCCACCATTATTAACAGATGAGGATAAAGATTTAGGGGAGGATCCTGAAATTGCATTCCCTGTTTTACCAAAAGAAGATGAGGAAGATGACGATAAGAAAATAATACCAATAGTAGGTAAACATGCTGCTAAAAAAACATTAAAAGATAAATTAAAAGAATTATGGCCAAAAATTAAAAAATATATAGCTGTTGTTCTTGCAGCTTTAGCTATTGGTGCTATTGGACATACTGTAGTTAAGAATATTGATGCAAGTAAAGTAGATGACCCTGCTCCAATAGAGGATGTAATAGATGATAATGATTTAGATGTTGATGATATTATTGATGAGGGCAAGGATGATACGCCAACACCAGAAACACCAACACCAGAAACACCAACACCAGAAACACCATCACCAGAAACACCATCACCAGAAACACCATCACCAGAAACACCAACGCCAGAAACACCATCACCAGAAACGCCAACACCAGAAACACCAACACCAGAAACTCCCGAAGAATCGGAAGTACATCCAGCGGACCCTGATAAAGTATATTTAGCTGATGGAGACTATGTACAAGATGATAGTACTAATGTGTCAGTAGATTCTGAAGGTAATCAATATGTAGATGGTGAAAAAGTTGGAGTAGCAGATGTTGAAAAAACACCTGGAGGATATACAGTAGTAGATGTACCTGGAGATTTTCCAGAGGTAAAAGAAGAAGAAGCAACTGTGACTGAGACACCTACAGGACATGAAACAGATGATACTTCAGATTTAACAGAAGGAGAAAAAGCAAATTTAGATGCTGCAGTAGAAGCAGATTTAGATAACTTTGAAAATTTCAATTGGGATGGCTTTGTTGATTCTAACGGAATGTCACTATAGTTATTAAGGAGGAAAGAATGGAAAATATTACTGATCAAATTTTAGAATTAGGAAACGGTAAGAAATACTACATTGTTAGACAAGCTCTATATAAGGGAACTACTTATTATTTAGGAGCTGAAACAACAGATGATGAAGAAAATTTCACTGATAACTTTGTGTTTTTTGAAAAGATAGAAAAAGATGGTCAAGAATTTGTTCAAAAAGTTACAGACCAAAATGTATTAGAAATTTTAGCTAAAAACATTAGAATAGAAGAATAGATATTATCTATTCTTTTTTTTGAATAAAATTATAATATTCCTTTCAATATATTAGTGAAAGGATAATATGGCAAAGAATAAAGTAGAAATAACTGGGATTGATACAAAAAAATTAAAATCTATAAGTGAAACAGAAATGACTAAACTATTTATTGAATTAAGAAATGGAAGCAAAATAGCTAAAGAAAAATTAGTAGAGGGAAATATTAAATTAGTATTAAGTATTCTTAAAAAATATCAAAACAGGGTAGATAATATGGATGATTTATTTCAAATTGGATGTATAGGCCTCTTAAAATCAATTGATAATTTTGATTTATCTTATAATGTTAGATTTAGTACTTATGCTGTTTTGATGATAGAAGGAGAAGTAAAGAGATACATTAGAGATAATAATCAAGTTAGGATATCAAGAAGTATTAAAGAATTAGCTTATAACATTATAAATTTTAAAAATAATTATATTAATACTTTTTCAAGAGTACCAACTAACGATGAAATATGTAAAGAATTAAAAATTACACCTTATGAGTTATCATTATCATTACAATCTTTAATTGAACCAGTATCAATATTTGAACCAGTATATAATGATGGAGGAGATACTATATATCTTTTAGATCAAATCGAAGATAAGCCTAATGAGTCACTTGATGAATTATTAGCATTAAGAAAATCATTAGAAAAACTAAATGATAAAGAAAGAAACATATTAATAGAAAGATACTTTATTGGTTCTTCTCAAACTGAAATAGCAAAAACATTGGGAATAAGTCAAGCACAAGTATCTAGAATAGAAAATTCTGCAATAAATAATATTAGAAAACTAATAAGATAAAAAAAATATCATATAATTTAATATGAAATTATCAGAATTACAAAAAAAAGATATTGTTAATATAAGGGATGGAAAAATGATAGGAAGAATCATAGACGTTGAGTTTGATATAAATAATGGTTATATGATTCATTTTGTAATAGAAAAAGCTCATTTATTAAAAAATATATTTAATAGTAATGAAGATATATGTGTTAAATTTACACAAATTAAAAAACTAGGGGAAGACGTTATATTAATAGATATATCACAATAATAATGATATAATATTAATATGAACAAAGAAAATATTAAAAGTATAATATCAGTAATAATATTAATAATTATTGACCAAATAATTAAGTTTTTTATCGCAAAATATTATATAAACGATATAATAATAATTAATAACTTTCTTAAATTAACATATTTAACTAATACAGGAGCTGCATTAGGAATATTAAGCAATAATATGATTTTCTTAATAATAATTAGTATTTTATTAATATGGTATGTTTTAAAAGAAATAATTAAAAGCAGTAATAAATTAAATAAAGTATCTCTTTTACTTATTCTGTCTGGTGCTTTAGGTAATCTAATAGATAGAATATTTAGAGGATATGTGATAGATTATATATCATTTACTCTATTAAATAGAGAAATGCCTATATTTAACTTTGCAGATATTCTAATAACATTTGGAATACTAATACTATTATATATAATAATTAAAGAGGGTAAACATGATAAAAAAAATAAATAATGAAAATATTGGTGAAAGATTGGATAAATATTTAGTAACTGAATTATCTGAAAGTAGAAACTTAATACTTAGAAATATTAAATCTGGTAATATATTAGTAAATGATAAAATAGTAAAAGGCGGATATATTTTAAAACTTAATGATGAAATTAATATAGGTAATTTAACTATTGATACATCTGTTATTGGTGAAGATATACCTCTTGATATTTATTATGAAGATGAATACATTATGGTTGTTAATAAGCCTAGTGGTATGGTAGTTCATCCTGGAAATGGTAATTATAGCCATACACTGGTAAATGCCCTTAAAGGGTATACAGATAACTTATCAGATGAATCTGGTGATAATAGATGTGGAATAGTCCATAGAATAGATAAAGATACATCTGGTATATTATTGATTGCTAAAACTAATGAAGCACACAGAATACTTTCAGAAGGATTTAAAAATAAAACTATTAAAAGAAAATATATAGCTTTAGTACATGGAGTAATAGATGCAAATAAAGGAAAAGTAGATGCTCCTATAGGCAGAAGTAAAATAGATAGAAAAAAAATGTGTATTACAGAAGATAATTCAAAATCTGCAATTACAAATTTTATAGTATTAGAAAGATTTAAAACAACAACATTATTAGAATTATCACTTGAAACAGGAAGAACACATCAAATAAGAGTTCATATGGAATATATAGGTCATCCCGTTGTAAATGATCCGGTATATGGACATAGAAAAATTATTAATGACTATGGTCAAATGTTACATGCGGAATATCTGGGATTTTATCATCCAATTACAAATGAATATTTAGAATTTAATGCACCATTACCAGAAAAATTTAATGAAATATTGAATATGTTTAAAAATTCATAAGATAGACACTAGTCATTAGAATTAAAGCATATAAATTATATATTATGTATGGTATCAATAAATATGAAGCGTTTTTTACTAATTTTTTTGTTTCTATATATAAGAATATAGATGTTATAAAAACAATAACTGTAATAATAAATCCTAAGAAAGGACTCATTAAATAGAAAAAGAAATACATAAATAATTCATTAGCAAAATAATTAGTTAATAGAATATAAATATAATCATATTGTTTACAAATATTATATTTACTAATAACCATCATAATACTTACTGTTAATAATATATAAATAATAAACCATATAATACTTATTAATTTACCACTTAATGCAAATAATGGTATATTGAGTAAGCTATAATACTCTGAATTATAATTAAATAATAATCCACTCAAACACCATAAAAACAAAATAAACAAGAACATAATAATATACTTAAAATATTTTTTCATAAAACACCTCTTTACTAATAATATGAAAAATAGTAAAATAATATTAATTATGAAGGAGATATAATGAATATTAAAATAAATAAAAAAGATGATGTTATACTTAAAATAATTCATTACTTTATAACAGAAGAAGAATATAAACCAGTTATAATAAATGGAATACAAAATGAAATATGGTTGGAAAACATGGAAAAAGATTTAAAACTAATTAGAATAAATACAAACTATATACATAATAAAGAACAATTAAATAATGATACATACAAAGCAATGAATATTATGAAAAGTATAAAAAAGAATACACTTTCTTTTAAAATGACTATGTTAAATTTACAATTAGATTTAGGTGAAACTGTAGAAGTGGAAGATAATATAAAAGATATTGAAACTATTAAAATAGAAAAAATGGCTGACTTTAAAAGAAATAAATTTATTACAGAATTCTTTCCCAATGTTAAAAAAGCAGTATTAACAGAAAAAACTGATCCAGTTGAGTTCTTTAAGTTAACAGAAGATATGAATCAAAAAACTATTAAACAAGAGGAAAAATTATCTAAAATATTTAGTCCTAAAAAACCAGTCGGATCATATGTATTAATAGCTATAAACATTGTTTGTTTTTTAATATCATTATTATATCCAACTATTAGTACAATGTTTTCTAATAATTATTATTATGTTCAAAATGGAGAATGGTATAGATTGTTCACTTGTATGTTTTTACACGGAGGAATAATGCATATATTATTTAATATGTATGCTCTATATATATTAGGACCTCAAGTAGAAAGATATTATGGTACTAAAAAGTTCCTTACAATATACTTTATAAGTGGCTTATTAGGAAGTTTATTCTCATGTGTGTTTATGTCTCAAAATACATTCTCATTAGGAGCTTCAGGAGCAATATTTGGTTTGTTAGGAAGTATTGCATATTTTACATATAATTATAGGGCTACATTACAAGGACTATTACATAGTCAAATAGTACCTGTTATACTAATTAATTTAGCATTTGGAATAGTAACTCCTGGAATAGATGTTAGTGCTCATATTGGTGGTTTAATAGGTGGTGCTTTGGCATCTATGGCAATAGGACTAGGAGATAAGAATAGAAAAAGTGATAGAATTAATGGAACAATTGTATTAACATTAATGTTTATTTCAATGATCTATTTTATAATGATAAAATGATAAAAGGATATAAAGCCTTTAGAGAAAACATGATTACTCAGAGTGATTTGCATATGGAAGTTGGTAAAACATATACTATCGATAAACAAATAAAATGGAATGGACATGGTTATCACTTTTGTACATCACCTGAAGATACTTTAGGATTTATGAAAAAGTATAATGGAAATACAATAGTATGTGAGGTTCATACCGATGGAGAAACTATATCACATGATGATGATTATTATGGATTATATGATTGCTATGTAAGCAATAAAATAACAATAGATAAACAATTAAGTAGAGATGAACTATTTAAATTAATAATAAGTCGTGGAGAAATTGCAATTAAAAAAATGATAATGTATTATCCATTAACACAAGAAGAGATTGACATAGTATTATCCATATCTAAATATTTTAAACCTGATATAGACTATTATCAATATCACGATATAGATGCTTATAAAAAAACATTATAAATAAAAAGATTCGATACAAAAATGAATCTTTTTTTATTTAAATTGTTCTATAAAGTCCAATAGCTTTACCTAAAATAGTGCAATTATCTAGAATAATAGGGGCCATAGTATCATTCTCTGGTTGCAATCTAATATGACTTTTTTCTTTATAAAATCTTTTTAAAGTAACTTCATTATCAGTTGTTAATGCTACAACTATTTCACCATTATGAGCATCGTTATTTCTTTCAACAATAACTATATCATTATTATATATTCCAGCATTTATCATACTTTCACCTTTAACTAATAAAGTAAATACCTCTTTATTTTTAGGAACTAATTCTTTAGGAAGACTAAAAAACTCATCAGGATTATTAATTGCTTCAATAGGATTACCAGCAGCAACTTTTCCAAGTAATGGAACAAATAACACATTATTATTTCTTTCATCATATTCATTAGGAACATTAAGTTCAATAGTTCTTGATTTAGATTCAGCTTGATTAATGTAACCCTTATTAGTTAAATTCTTTAAGTGAACAAACATAGTAGCGGTACTATTAAGATTGCAAATAGAACATAATTCTCTAATGGTGGGAGCAAATCCTTTTTTTGCAATAAACTTTTTAATTTCATTTAATATAGATTCTTGTTTACTAGTAAGTTTTTCCATATTATCACTTCCTTAATCTTATATTATCACACAAACATATTTTTGTAAAGTAAACATTATTTTTATTTCACCAAAATTTTACTTTTTTTATATTATATTTAATAGTATAATAAATATGGAGGTTATATGAAAAGAAAAATATATAGTGTTATTATATTCATAATGTTATTATTAATTTTACCGTTAAAAACTAATGCAGTAGAATATACATCACAAACTTTAGAAGAAGCATGTGAAAGTGAGGATATAGAATTTGTTCATCCAAATTATACTGAATCATCAAAAAAAATAAATGTTTATTTATTTAGAGGAAGTGGATGTTCTCATTGCCATGATTTCTTAGAGTATTTAGAAAGCATTGTAGAAGAAGATGGTCAATATTTTAATGTTGTTTCTTATGAAATATGGGAAGATACCAATAATGATTCACTAATGACAAAGGCATTAGAATTTATGGGAGATAGTACTGACTCTGGAGTTCCGTATATAGTAATTGGAAATAAATCATGGGTAGGATATGCTGATAGCATAAAAGATGAAATACTAAGTGCTATAAAAACACAATATGAATCAGAAACAAAATTTGATTTATTAGAACAATTAAATGTTGAAACACCAAAAACAACAAGTAGTGATAATAATGGTTTAATAGTTTTAATATTAGTATTTCTAGTTTTATTTGATGGATTCTTATTATATAAAACTATAAAAGATAAAAAAGAAACAGATGCTAAAATTAATATATTAGAACAAAAAAATACACCAACACAAAAAACTAAAGCAAAAAACAATAAGAAATAACTTATTGTTTTTTTTTGTTAATATAATATAATTAAATTGCTATTACCTTTTAGAATTTTCTATTAGTTTTAAAACAGTATCTGAAGTATCACTTATAAATTCTTCAGTAAAATCATCAAAATAATCATCTAAGTAAAATATTCCATGATTTTTATTTCTTATAAAATTTAATAATTGTTTTTGTTTAGATGAAAGCATACTACTTAATTCTGTGTATATATCATTAGAATTTTTATAGAAATCATATTCTTTTACTCCGTATAGTAAAGAAGTGCATAAAAGGGCAGTGTAATAATGAGAATATCTTTCATCAACACTGTATGAGTCATCAGATGGAATAGATTTAACGTGAACTGAATCCATATCAATTAATTTAATTTGATTATTACTATCTATCATAAAGTTATCCTCATGAACATCAAAGTATGCTATATCATCTTTATCAAGACCTCGAACTATATCGTTAACTCTTATTGCAAGATTTTTTCTTTCTTCAAATAAAGTGTTTCCACTAATAATAACATGACCTAATACCCTATAATTTCTTAAATAATCCATAGTATATCCTTTGAATATTCTTGAATTATCATAGTATTTTTCTTTTGGGAGAACACAATTAGGATTAGTATAGTCTCCTAAATAAGATATTAAACTTTCTCTTTTTTTCGCTAGGCCGTGATGAAGTTCTTTAATTAAAATATCATCTTTTAAAATATAAAGATTAGACTCTGTATTGCTAGAAGTGGTATATACTGGTAGCAAACAATCTTTTTCTGCTTGACTTAAAACTATTGATTTCATATTTTTAACCCCTTTAAAAACGAACATATTATACTAAATTTAATGTAAAAAGTCAATTAAAGAGATTAAATGTTCCAACCTAATAATTATTTTGTGTTATAAAATACGTGATTTAATTAAGTAGTAGTTTAATTGTAGATCCTTCTTTAACTCTTTCACCTTCAGTAGGTGAGGAATCTATTACTTTATCACCACTTCCTGAATATTCAATATTGAAGTACATACTTTTTAAAGTATTAGTCACTTCTTTTTTTTGTTTACCTAATATTTCTGGAATAGTTACATATTTAATATCATCCCATCTATAAGACTTTGGTATACCATCATAATCTTCTTCTAAATCATAAGTTGAAATTATACTTTTAAATACATTGCTTGCTATAGGTGCTGCGACTACACCACCATATTGAGTGACTCCCTTAGGATTATCAATAGCTATATACGTTACATATTTTGGATCATTAGCTGGCATAAATCCCATGAATGATAAAATATAATTACCATCCATATATTGACCATTAGCTCCAACTTTTTGAGCAGTACCTGTTTTACCACCAATTCTATAGTTTTCTATGTATGCATTTCTTCCACTACCATTAGCAACAACGCTTTCTAAAGCATATTTTACTAAATCACTAGTTTCTTTTGAAATAATGTTAGTTGTCTTAAGAGTTTTATAATAATTTTTATTACCTATACTTGATACAATATATGGAATATAATAGTTCCCTCCATTAATAATTGAAGAAACTGCTGCTACTTGTTGTATTGCAGTTACGCTTATTCCTTGACCAAAAGCAGTAGTAGCAAGTTCAACAGGCCCAACATTATCTAATTTAAATAATATGCCTGTTGCTTCACCGTTTAGATCAATACCTGTTTTTGAACCAAATCCTAATTTCTTTATATAATTAAATAATAAATCTTTTCCAAGTCTTTGACCTAATACTACAAATCCTGGATT
>CAZYOS010000024.1:0-13435 GCA_964649245.1 uncultured Clostridium sp. | reverse complement strand
TTATGTACTTCACCATCGAAAATCCAGATATGAAATTAATAGAACAACTTAATATAGCAAAAGACCAAGCTGAAAAAGCAAACTTAGCTAAGACGGAATTTTTAAGTAATATGAGTCATGAAATAAGGACTCCATTAAATGCAATAGTTGGATTTAGCGAAATACTTGAAAGTGAAGATATACCTGATTCTAGTAAAGAATTAGTTGAAGATATAATTATGTCTAGTGAGAATTTACTTGAAATAGTAAATGGTATTCTTGATATATCTAAGATTGAAGCTAATAAACTTGAAATTAATAATAGTGAATATGAATTTAAAAAGATATTTGATGAAATTGTATTATTAGGAAAGGGTAGACTTGGAGAAAAACCTCTAGACTTTAAATATGAGTGTGATCCTACTATACCACCTTATCTATATGGTGATGGAACAAGAGTTAAACAACTTGGAGTTAATCTATTAACTAATGCAATTAAATATACTAAAGAAGGATACATAAGTCTTAAAGTTAATTCTGTAATTAAAAATGATATATGCAGATTAATAATAATGGTTGAAGACTCTGGAATAGGAATTAAACCTGATAATATTAATAAATTATTTACTAAGTTTGAAAGATTAGGTGCTGATAAAGATACAACAATAGAAGGAACTGGACTTGGTCTTGCAATATGTAAGAAATTAGTTGGACTCATGGGTGGAAAAATAATAGTTCAATCTGAATATGGAAAAGGAAGCAAATTTACAATAGTTGTAGACCAAAAAATAGTTAAAGGTAAAGAACATGTTGAAGAAGTTAAAGTTAAGAGTGGAGTAATAGATTCTTCTGGTAAGAGAATATTAATAGTAGATGATAATGAACTTAACTTGAAAGTAGCAAGTAGATTATTACAAGTATACAATGTAACATGTGAATGTGTAACTAGTGGTGCTGATGCTATAGAAAAGGTTAAATCTGGAGAATTATATAATTTAATATTACTTGATGATATGATGCCTAAAATGAGTGGAACACAAACCCTTGAAAATTTAAAAACTATTGAAAACTTTAATACACCAGTAGTAGCACTTACAGCAAATGCAATAAGTGGAATGAGAGAAAAATATATATCTAATGGATTTAGTGATTATTTAAGTAAGCCTATAGAAAAAGCTGAATTATCTAGAGTAGTTAATAAATATTTAGGATAAAGAATATATTAATTAAAATATATTCTTTTTTTAATACAATAATAATTTAATAGTTGAAATTATAAATTAAATATAATATAATTAACTTATAAGTATATATAGGAGTGTGAAATAGATGAAAGATGTAAATATACTAGTTGAAGGCGGAGCTGATGTAAACAAAGCATTAGAATTATTTGGTGAAATGGATATGTATGATGCTACCTTAGGGGATTTTCTTGCTGAAGTAGATAATAAATTACAAAGAATTCAAAAATATAAAGAAGAAAATAATATGCCTAGCTATGCTATTGATGTGCACTCATTAAAAAGTGATGCTAGATATTTAGGATTTACTGTACTTGCTGATCTTGCATATCAACATGAACTTAAAAGTAAAGAAAATGATATTATGTTTGTATATGACAACTATGATTCATTGATTACTGAAGCTAAAAGAGTTATTAATGTAGTTAAAAAATATTTAGGAGAAGAAGTATTGGATGATTTACAACAAGAAATGACAACTGTTACTAAATCAGAAGCAATATTAGTAGTTGATGATTCTAATATAGTAGCTAATTTTATTAAAAAAATATTTAATTCTAAATATGATGTTATTACTGCTGGAGATGGACAAGAAGCAATTAATAAAATAAATGAAGATATTAATAATAAAATAGTAGCTTGTTTACTTGATTTGAATATGCCTAATGTAAATGGATTTGAAGTGTTAGATTATTTAAAAGCAAACAATTTATTTGTTAAAATACCAGTATCTATAATAACTGGAAATGATGATAAAGATTCTATTGATAAAGCATTTGCTTATCCAATTGTAGACTTTTTAACTAAACCATTTAATGAAAGAGATGTTAAAAGAATAATAGATAGAACTATTGCATTTAATAAATAAGAAATTTATATTTCTTTTTTATTTGTATAAAAATGTTGAATGATTTTTAAAAATATTATAAAATGATAATAGAAGGTAAAAAGAATATGCAGATAGATAAAATTATTAAAAGAGAAGTTATATCTTTAGTCATATCTATTATATTAATATTATTAATATTTGTAGGTGTTTCTTTTGCATCTTTTTTTGACATGGATGAAGGTGGAACAAATACTATATCTTTTGGTGATATTGATTTAACTTTTTGTAATGATCCTTCTTGTAATGAAGATTATACTAATATAGGTCAAACTATAGGATTAACTGATGTAGGTGGTGTTTCTACTCCTAGTAATATATATCCATATGCTACTAATGAAGAAGCATTAGCGACACAGCCATATATATTTAATGTTTCTAATACAGGTTCTTTAAAATTAAATATTACTGCAATATTAGAAGAAGATGATACTTTTGTACCTACTGGTAATTATTCATCATTTACACAAACCGGTGAATTATATTCTAGTTATATTAAAATTGGAATAAGCGAGTGTTCAGGTGGAACTATAAATAGAACTAATGTTAATATATATAGATTTGGATCATTAGACAGTGGTAAAATAATTAATAATTCACCACTAAGAGTAGGAGAAAACAGAACATATTGTCTATGGACATGGTTAGCAGAAGATACTCCTAATGCTGTTCAATCAACATATTTTGTAGCTAATCTAAGTATTTCAGGCGAATATTTACCTGTTTCTACTGCTTGGTATGAAAAATGTGATACTAATAATACATCATTTAGATGTAAGATATTAAGTGATAATACTTCATATGCCGATAATGTAACAAGTACATATGTAACAAGTAGTTCTGGAATTAATTTTGGAGCTATAAGTAGTGATACAAATGGAAAAGGATTATACTATACAACTGATACATCTAAGACTGAAGATATAAATATTGATGGGTATGGAGACAGAGTATATTATTTTAGAGGAGCAGTAACTAATAATTATGCAATATTTGGAGGATACTGTTGGAAAATAATTCGTACTAATGAAGATGGAAGTGTTAAATTAAGATATGATGGAGTTCCTACTGATGGAGGTTGTGCAGCTACCGGAACAAGTGCATCTATTACAGGTGGGGCATTCAATCAATATTCAAATGATAATACATATGCTGGATATATGACTGGAACTACAAGTGCATCTAGTTTTTATGGTTCACATTCAAATACAACAAATAGTAATGCAAAAATACTTTTAGAAGGATGGTATAGTGGTACTGACGTTAGTAGTTCAGCTGTATGTACATCATGCAACTTTACTACTATTGTTCCATTATTATCAAATATAAATTATACAAATAAAATAGTTGATTATCCATTTTGTAATGATAGAAGTATTGAATATCCTGGAACAATATCTTCTACAGTATTTACTAATTTAGGTTATGGAACTGAAAATACTTTATATGGTTCTTCTAGAAGACTTGCAACAAATGGCATATCTGGAACAACGTGGAGTGGAAATAATGCAATACCTCAATATAAATGTAATAATGTATTAAGAGATGGATTTACATTAACAGCATCAACTATTGGTAATAAAAAAATATCTTATCCAATTGGATTATTAACAGCAGATGAAGCAGTATATGCTGGATTATCATATAATGCTAGTAATACATCTAATTATCTATATACAAATGATTACTATTGGACTATGAGTCCATTTAAATCAGATGATGGAACAGTTATGTTATTTAATATTACAAATACAGGAAGTTTAATGGATGCAAGTGCTTCATATGAGGATAAATATTATCCAGTAGTATCAGTAAAAGCAACTACTTCAGTAGTAAGTGGACTTGGAACGTCAAGTAGTCCATACATAGTAGAATAAATATGATAAAAATTATCATATTTTTTTTATAATCTAATAATATATTCTAGGAGGACTTATGATTAATAGAAGAAATCTATGGTTTTTAACTCTATTTTCATTAATACTAATATTAGGAGTATATTATATAACATTACCAAGTGATATATTTAAAGATAATAAATCAGTAACAGTAAATAGTGAAATAGAAGTTGAAACAACAGATAGTGATAAGTTAATAGCATTAAGAGTAGAAAGAAATGAAAAGATAGAAGAAACAATGAAAACATTACAAAATAAATTAATATCACCTGAAACAAGTGCTGATGATAAAATAGATGCATTTGATGAATTACAAATATTAAATTTAGCAAAAGGAAAAGAAACAATGCTTGAAGATAAAATATCAGAAACGTATAAAATAAAATCATTTATAGAAATAGATAATGATAATATAAAGATAACAATTAATTCAAAAGAACATAATACTACACTTGCTAATAATATAATGAGAACTATACAAGAAGAATTTAAAGATAAAAAATACATAACAATTAAATTTGAATCATAAGTATAGGCGTTAATATGTCACTTTTTCATATATAAAACATAAATTATTTTAGGGATCAACATAAATTATGTTTGAAAGAGGTGTATATGACAAGCAGTATATTAACAAAAAGAGAAAAAAATGTATTTGAATTACTTATACTTAATAAATCTACGAGAGAAATAGCAGAAGAATTAAACATTAGTGAGAAGACAGTTAGAAATCATATATCTAATGCTATGCAAAAGTTAGGATGTAAAGGTAGAGCAGGGGCAGTAATAGAATTAATTAAATTAGGAGAAATAAAATTAAAATGACTTATTAAAGTCATTTTTATATACATATAACATAAGATTTAATATGATTAAAAGATATGGAATTAATAAATTTTTATTAGGAACATTTTTATTAATTTTAATATGTATATTAAGTATATTTCCTAATAATAAATTAGATTATGATGTATTAATAGAAGAAACTAATAAATTAAATAATGTAGTATATTTATTAGATGATGATAATTATTTATCTTTATTAAATGTATATATTGGTAAAAATGAAATAGTTGATATTATTAAAGAAAAATTAATATTATTAAGAGATGGATATGAAGATTATTCTGATTTTAAAACATTAATACCTAAAGATACTATTATTAATAATATTAGTGTTGAAGAAAATAATGTATATATTGATTTTAATGAATCTTTTCTTGATGTTGGTAGTTCTTTATCTAAAAGTATGATTGAATCTATTGTATATTCTGTTACTGAAATAAATGGTATTAATAATATTTATATTTCTATTAATAATAACATGTTGGATACATATCCTAATACTAATATTAAGCTTAATATGCCACTTAATAGAAATATAGGTATAAATACTATATATGATATAGAAAACTTAAATAAAGTATCTAAAACAACTATGTATTTTATAAAGGAAAATAATAATATAAAATATTATATTCCAGTTACAAAGATAAGTAATAATAATGATGAAAAGATAAGTATAATAATAGATGAATTAAAAAGTAGTGTGTATAGTATGGATAATTTACAATCATATTTAAATAATAATTTAGAATTATATTCATATAAAGTAAATGATGATTCAATAGATCTAATATTTAATGATTATATTTTTGAAAATATAGAAACTAATAAAATATTAGAAGAAGTTAAATATGTTATATCAGAATCTATATTTGAAAATTATAATGTTAAAGAAGTAACATTTAATACAAAGAATATATCTAATATTGAAACTATTTTTAATGATAATAGGTAAATAATTAAGAAATTTGTCTTAAATACTTGATAATTATCTTTATTTATTGTATAATTTATCATGTATTTGAGATATGTCTTCGTAGCTCAGCTGGATAGAGCAACGGCCTTCTAAGCCGTCGGTCACACGTTCGAATCGTGCCGAAGACACCAGATAGTTAATTAACTTGTACTTATGTGCAAGTTTTTTTATTATTTTTGATTGTTATGCTTTCCTATAATAATAGGACAATTATCAGGTAGGCTATTGTCTGTTACAAAAAAGATATCATAGTTTTTTGTATTGCTTATTTTATTATTTAAATAATTAATCCATTCTTTATAATTGTTAAACTGTTTACTATTATCAATAGGAGAATGTATACATGAACATAAATATATTATAAAATCTTTGTTATTCTTCATACAAACATCAATTATGTTCTCTGTTGGAGTACAGGGTCTTAATCCAACTATTAAATCATATTTGTTAACATTAAACTTTTTTGATAAGTCTTTTTCTGTAGTTATTATTTTATGATAATTTTTTATCAATATATAATTGTCCATTGCTTCAATATTATAATTATTATTTTTGATTATTGATGATAGTATTGGTATCTTACCACATCCAACTTCTAAGATATTCTTGCCTTTTAAATCAAAATATTGCCTAATTATTTTATAAAAAGCATAATATTCAGTATCCTTTATGTTTATTAAATTTAAGTGACAATATATTTGATTGATATCACATGTATATCCATATTTACACTTACTAATTCTGTTTTTTTTGAAATACTCTGAATAATGTTTTTTATTATTATTTAAAAATATAATTACTTCATCCATAATATCATCACCATATATATAGTATCATATTATAAATAAAAGTTGACATTTAATTAATCTATTTTGTATAATATATACAAGAAAGTTACACTACTTTCTGTTAAGGAGGAAACTATGAAGTTTGGTATTAAAAAACTTGCAACTACTAAATTTGCATGTCACGTTGATCAAAATTGTTAAGTAGTTTATTTCCATAATAAAGAGCTCAATATTATGAGCTCTTTATTTGTAATATGGAGGATATAATATGTTAATTGTTAATAAAATGAAACCATTTTATATTGATAAAAATAATAAAGAAGTTAGAATGGGAAATTTTCCGAATACTGGAAAGCAAATTAATTATGAAGATGATAGTGTTCTTTCGATTTTTAATAACGTTAATAGCCCAATATCAATAAAAGATTTAATTAACAATGTTTCATTAGAAACTGGTGTTTCAAAAGACGAAGTGAAAAATGCAATTACTTATTTGATTAAAGAACAATTTATAATAAAATATGATAAATATGAAGATATTATTGATGATGATCAGTATAGTCGTCAAAATTTATATTTTAACATGGTAAGTGGTAATTTAAAAAAATACAATAATTGTTTAAAAAATAAAAAAATATTAATTCTTGGATTAGGTGGAATTGGTGCTAATAGTGCTATTATTTTATCGAGGTCTGGCTTTAATGAATTTGTACTTGTAGATTTTGATAAAGTTGAATTATCTAATCTGATTAGGCAGTTTCCTTATGAATTAGAAGATGTTGGAAAACTAAAAGTGAATTGTTTATACGATAAAATAAAGAATCCTAATAATAGTATTGAAATTAAAAGTATAAAAATTTTAGTTGAAAACGATATAGATAAAGAAATTGAAGAATCTGATTTCGTATTATGTACAATTGATAAACCACTAAGAAAAATAAGAAGATTAATTAATAAAATATGTGTTGATAAAAATAAACCTGTTTTATTTTGTGGATTTTCAGAACATGTTGGAATGGTTGGACCATTTGTTGTTCCAAGAAAAACGGCTTGTTTAAAATGCATAGAGCAAAAAAATAATGAAGTCATGATGCAAAATGTATCACAAGTACCATCATATGGACCTTTATGCAGTTTTGTTTCAAGTATAGTTTGTAATGAAATTATAAATTATTTTACGAAATATAGTAAAAATAATCTTATTGGAAAAACTTTAATGTTTAATATGATTTCTTATAATACTAAAATAATAAAATGGAAGAAAAAAAACAATTGTGAGGAGTGTGGTAGAAATGACAGTTAATAATGTAATGGTAATGTTTGATTCAAATGAGATATTAAAAGATGTTAGTTTTACTTTAAATAGGAATGATAAAGTAGGACTTGTTGGAACTAATGGATCAGGTAAATCTACTCTTCTTAAAACTTTATGTGGAGAATTAACTCCTACTTCTGGAAAAATTAATTTTCAAGGTGAATCCATAGGATACTTAAAGCAAGAAATCAATTATAAATATAATGGATTTACTATTCTTGATTATATCAAATCTGAACTTGGAATTCTAAACCTTGAAAAAAGAATAAATGAAATAGAACAAAATTTAAATGATGAAAATATGGATGAATATACTAAATTAATAGAATCTTTTATTGAATTAGATGGCTATAATTTTGAAGATAATTTAAAAGTGATATTATCTGGATTAAATTTAAAAGAATCATTATATACTAAAATTGAATCACTTTCAGGAGGAGAAAAGATAAAGGTATTATTAGCAATTGTATTGCTAAAAAATAGTGATATTTTACTTTTAGATGAACCTACTAATAATTTAGATATTGAAGCTGTAGAATGGTTAGAAAAGTACTTAAAATCATCAAATAAAAAAATGATAATAGTTTCACATGATGAAACATTTTTAAATAGTATAGCTAATAGAATATTAGAATTAAAAAATGGAATAATATCAGAATATAATATGAAATATTCTAATTATTTAGAAGAAAAAGAAAGAGAATATAGTAGTGAGTATATCAGCTATAATAAAGCAGTTGAAGAAAAAGAAAAATTAAAGAAACAAATTCAAAAAGCAAAAGAATGGTCAAACAAAGGAAACAATAAGAAAGCAAATAGTGATAATGATAAATTAGCTAACAATTATGCTAAGGAAAGAACTAATAGTTCGAATGTATCTAAATTATCAAGAACATTAAACTCTCTTGATATTCCTAACTTTGATCAAAAAGAACCTATTAATTTTTTCTTTTCTTTTGATAATTCAAAGGGTAATAAAGATATAATTATGGAAGAGCTTGTCTGTGGATATAGTAAGTTTCATACTCCTAAAATTGATTTAACAGTTAACTATGGACAAAGATTACAAATACTTGGTAGCAATGGTTCTGGTAAAACAACTCTTATTAAAACCATTTTAGGAGAAATACCTCCAATTAGCGGAAAAGTTGTAATAGGATCTAGTGCTAAATTAGGATATATTTCACAAGAAACATTATCTGAAAATAATAAAGGAACTTTATTTGAATATATAATGGATGGAATAGAGTGCTCAAATATGTCATTAATTTTTACTTTACTTGATAAATTCAATATAAGTTATGAAGATAAAGATAAAAAATATAGAGACTTATCTCCAGGAGAAAGAACAAGAGTAAATTTAGTTAAAATTGCTTTAAATGGAATTAATGTAATTGTTTTAGACGAGGTAACAAATCATCTAGACAAAGATGCATTAGACCTAATATATGAATTAATTGGTTCATATGAAGGAACAATTATTAGTATTTCACATAATAGAAAATATAATCAAATATTGAATCCTGATTTAGTATTGGATATATCAAATGGAATTACAAAATATAGTAGTCTTAATAAGAATATGCATTTGTAAAGTCTTAATAGTATTAAGTTATTAAGACTTTTTATTTATGTGTTTTTATGTTAAAATAATTGAAGTAAAGATGGAGTTAAAATGAAAAAAGTATTGTTTATAATTATTACATTTATATTATGTATTACTAATATAAATGCTGCCAATATAGAAAAAATATATATGGATGCTGAACTTGAAATAGCTGGAAGTGTTACAGTTAAAGAATTAGTAATAGTAAATTCTCCTAATAAAGATTTAACATTAAATTTATTTTATAAGGATCCTACTGCTATTAAGTTTGAAGGAACTAAAAAGTCTTTATATGGAAGTGACATATATAATTCAGATAAAATAGAATTATATAAATATGGTATAGTAAATGAAGAAGCTGATATAACTAAATATTCAGAAAGTGATTTTTATGATAACTATGTAACAGCATTAGATAGTAGTACTAATGAAAAGAATGGATTCTTTAATATAAAACTTAATAAAAGCGATAAAGATAAAGTAACATATTATTTAGAATATACAATTATTAATGTATTAGTAGAACATAATGATGTAGCTGAATTTTATTATAAATATTTATATAAATTTAATTATGATGTTAAAAGTATATCAATAATTACTAAATTACCTTATCAATCTGATATATTTGAAGTTTGGGCACATGGAAATAAAAATGCAAAAGTATCAAATGATAGTACAAATGCTTTAGTTGATGCAGAAATTACTGATTATAAAAAAGGATCATATTTAGATATAAGAATAATTTATGATTTAGAATTATTTACAATAAATATAAATGAAAACAAAAAAAGTAAAATGGATGCTAAAGAATTAATTGAAAATATTGAAAATGAAAGACTAAATAATAAAAGTACTACAAATATATTAGAATATATTTTATATGGTGGTATTTGTTTAATATTGTTCTTATTATTATCTTTCATTATATATAAAAAAGTGTATAAGAAGAAAAAATAATATGAAGAAACTTTTTAAAATACTATTGATATTATTGATAATAACATTTTTAGTAATAGCAAATAGTTATCTTGTAATAGATGTAACTAATTATGAAATAAATAATGATAAAATACCCGATTCTTTTAATAATTATAAAATTATGTTATTAAGTGATTTGCATAATAGAAATATTAATAAAAAAATATCTAATATAATTGAAAGAGAGAATCCAGATATTATAGTTATGAGTGGAGATATGGCTAATTATGATGCTTATAATAATTTTTTAGATTTATGTAATATGATAAAAAATAATGATATATACTATGTAGTAGGTAATCATGAACAAGATATGAAAAAAGGATTTTATAATAATTTTATTAATGAAATATCAAGTTATGTGAACATATTAGATAATGAAAAAGAAATAATAGAGAAAGATGATGAATATATTAATTTATATGGACTTAGTTATCCTCTTAGATATTATTCATCTAAAGGGTTATATATTTTAAGTAAAGAAGATATAGTTAACAGAATTGGTAATTCTAACAAAAACGAATATAATATTCTTCTTACACATAACCCACTATTTTATGAAGCTTATAGTGATTGGGGTAGTGATTTAACTCTTAGTGGACATATGCATGGTGGGATGATAAAATTACCATATATAGGTGGACTATTATCTCCTGACTTTACATTTTTTCCTAAATATAGTGAAGGTAATAACAAAATTAACGATATGAATTTAATAGTTTCAAGAGGATTAGGATATGGATATAGTTTTAAAATAAGATTTAATAATCCTGGGGAAGTTGTTTTAATAACTTTAAAAAGTAAATAATTTTACTTATAAAATTATAAGTGATATAATAATCAAAGGTGATAAGATGAAATATATAATATACAAATTAATCAGAACATTAGGGTTACCTATATATAAAATCCTATATCCAACAAAAGTAATTGGTATTGAAAATATACCTAGTACTGGAGGAGCAATTTTAGCTGGAAATCATACTCATAATTTAAATGCAGCTACTATGGTTGGAATTCCTAAAAGAGTAGTACATATATTAGCTAAAAAAGAACTATTTGAAACTAAATTAGGGAATTCTTTTTTTCATTCTATGGGTTGCATTAAAGTAGACAGGAAAATACATGATGAAAATGTTAAAAGTGAAGCAGAAAAAGTATTACTTGATGGTAACTTGTTAGGTATATTTCCAGAAGGAACAACAAATAAAACAAAAGAAATTATATTACCATTTAAATATGGTGCTGTATCATTTGCTAAAAATACAGGCTGCCCAATAGTGCCATTTGCAATAACAGGTAAATATAGAAAATTTAGAAAAGGACTTACTATAGAATTTGGTAAACCTATATATATTAAAAGAGAATTAGAAAAAGAAAATAATAGATTAATGATTATTGTTAAAACAATGATAATGAAAGGAAATATTAATGAAAAAAATTAAAGAAAATGATAAAAAAGAATATCCTTGGTTTAAATACTATGTAAATATGAAAAAACATATAGAATATCCTGATATATCAATGTATGGATTAGTAAAAAAAGCATCAATAAAATATGGTACTAATACTGCATATACGTATTATGGAAATAGAGTTACATATAAAGGATTAATAAGAAGAATAGATGAAATAGCATGTGCGTTTGCTAGACTAGGAGTTAAAAAAGGAGATTATGTAACTATAATTATGCCTAATACTCCAGAAGGAATCATGAGTTTTTATGCTCTTAATAAAATGGGAGCAATAGCTAATATGATGCATCCTTTATCTAGTGAAGAAGAATTTAAATATGGTATAGAATTAACAAAATCTAAATATATACTTATTGTAGATTTAGCATATCCAAAAATCAAAAACATAATAGGAGACTTAGATTTAAAAAAGATTATTTGGGTATCAGTTGCTGAATCAATGGATCCAACTATTAAATTGGGATATAGATTAACCAAAGGATTAAAAGTAAAGAAGCCATCAGGTGAAAATGTAATTTCTTGGTTATATTTTATGAGTAAAGCAAAATTTCATAAAACAGAAATTAAAGATGAAGGTAAGGGAAAAGATTCTGCTGTAATACTTTATAGTGGTGGAACAACTGGTAAACCTAAAGGAATAGTATTAAATAACTTAAACTTTAATTCTCTTGTAATAAGTGAACTTGAAATTAATAAAGTACTTGGAGATAAAGTAAGTATTCTAGCAATAATGCCTATATTCCATGGCTTTGGTCTTGGATGTACATTCCATGCATGTTGGGCTAGTGGAGGAAAAGCAATTATATTACCAAGTGTAGACCCAAAGAAATTTGATGATGTTTTATTAAAAAATAAACCAAATATTTTAGCATGTGTACCTAGTGTTTTAGAAACATTAACATATAGTAGAAAACTTAAAGATGAAGATTTATCATTTATTAAATGTATTATATGTGGAGGAGATACTTTATCTACTAAACTTGAAAATAGAATAGATGACTTTCTATATGATCATGGAAGTGATACTAAAGTTAGAACTGCATTTGGTATGACTGAATGTGCTGCCGGCGTAACTATGATGCCACTAGAAACAAGTAGAAATGAAAGTATAGGAATACCTGTATCAGATTCATATATTAAAATATGTAAACCAGGAACTACAGAAGATGTTAAAACTGGTGAAATAGGTGAAATGTGTATTAATGGTCCAACTGTTATGAAAGAATATTTAAATGAACCTAAAGAAACATCTGCTGTTTTAAGACTTCATGAAGATAATAAAATATGGTTACATAGTGGAGATATGGCATCCATGGATGAAGAAGGATTCATATATTTTAAGGGAAGAATTAAAAGAATGATTGTTTCATCAGGATATAATATATATCCATCACAAATAGAAGAAACTATATTAGAAAGTGAATATGTTAAACAATGTGTTGTA
>CAZYOS010000023.1:0-13500 GCA_964649245.1 uncultured Clostridium sp. | reverse complement strand
ATGTTTATTTAGCACACGATAATATTTTAGATAGAAATGTTGCTGTAAAAGTATTGCGTGGAGATCTAGCTAGTGATGAAAAATTTGTAAGAAGATTTCAAAGAGAAGCGTTATCAGCATCAAGTCTTTCACATCCAAATATTGTTGAAATGTATGATGTTGGTGAAGATGATGGGCAATATTATATAGTAATGGAATATGTTGATGGTAAGACTTTAAAACAAGTACTAAAAGCAAGAGGACATTTGTCTATCACAGAAGTAATAGATATAATGCTGCAGCTTACAGATGGTATGGCACATGCACATGATTCTTATATAATACATAGAGATATCAAACCTCAAAATATTATGATTTTATCAAACGGAATGATTAAAATTACAGATTTTGGTGTTTCAACAGCGTTAAATTCAACACAATTAACTCAAACAAATTCTGTCATGGGAACAGTTCATTACTTACCGCCAGAGCAGGCAAATGGAAAAGGATCTACAATAAGAAGCGACATTTATTCAATGGGAATAATGATGTATGAGTTATTAGCGGGACAAGTACCATATAAAGGAGATTCTGCAGTAGAAATAGCACTTAAGCATTTAAAAGAGCCTTTACCAAGTATTAGAAAACTAAACTCAGCTATTCCTCAGTCTGTAGAGAATATTATTATAAAAGCTACAGCAAAAAACCCTAAAAATAGATATAGTGATGCAAGAGAAATGCATGAAGACATAAAGACTGCTCTTGATGAATCTAGAAAAGATGAAAAAAGATATGTTTATCCTTACTCTGAAAATGAATTAGAAGAGACTAAATCATTAGATGCTGAATTATCAAAAATAAAAGAAAAGGAAAAAAGCAAAGAAAAAGAGGAAGCAAAAGTAATTGAAAAAGAAACAAAAGAGGAAAGTAAAAAACAAAATAAATTACTGATTGCATTAATGAGTATATTTGCTGCTTTAGTATTAACAGTTACTGTAGGATTAACTATAATTTTCAAAAAATCTGAAGTTCCAAATATTACAATACCTGATGTTAGTAACAAAACAATTGTTGAAGCATCAAATGAATTAACAGATTTAGGGTTTACTGTTTCAGAAGAAAATAAATACACAGCAAATAACGAAATAGAAGAAGGTCTAATTGTTAAAACGGCTCCAGAAATAGGAAGAAAAGTAAAAAAAGGAACAGCAATAACATTATATGTATCAAGTGGGGACCAAACCTACAAAATTGAAAATGTGGTTGGAGAAAATTATCTTATAGCTAAAGGAAAGATTGAAAGTAAATGTGATTGTAATGTTGCAATTGATTATGATGTAGTTGACGAAGATAAAAATGCAGAAGAGGATAATGTTTTAAGAACGGTACCAGAAGTTGGTTCTGAAGTATCATTAGGTACACAGATAACTTTATTTATACCGAAAATTGAATACAAATATCCAGATTTTACAAGTGGATATAATGTATCATCTATACAAGCATTTTGTGATAAAAGAGAAGTAAAATTAGAAGTTAAATATCAAGAAAGCAGTACTGTAGCAGAAGGAACAGTCTTAAAACAATCAAGAGCTAGTGGCTCTGTTGTAACACCGGGGGCGATATTAGTAATAACGATTTCAACGAAACCTGAAGAAGTTTCTGCAGAAATATCTACAAGTACAATTGAGTAAAAGAATGACAGGAAAGATAATATGTATTAACAAGTTTATTCATAAAGTTATGTTAGAAAATAATATGATTTTAGATTGCAGAACA
Source organism: uncultured Clostridium sp. (assembly GCA_964649245.1). Lineage (GTDB taxonomy): Bacteria > Bacillota_I > Bacilli_A > RF39 > UBA660 > CAG-1000. The sequence goes on along the minus strand of CAZYOS010000023.1, from coordinate 11,745 downwards.
AGAGGTAAAATAAGAAATAATAATATAGCTCCAGTTGTTGGTGACAATGTAATAGTTGACATTAATAACAAGACTATAGAAAAAGTTCTACCAAGAAATAATTATTTGGAACGACCTCTTATTTCAAATATAGATAAACTGTTAATAGTAATGAGTACATCTATTCCTGTTTTTTCTAGCTATTTAATAGACAAGTTTTTACTAATTGCTTACTCAAATAAGATTGAACCAGTCATAGTAATAACAAAAACTGATATGATTACAATTAAAGAAAAAATTGAAATTAGAAAATATGTAAATTATTATAGAAAAATAGGTATTAGAGTTTATTACAATAAATATGTAAAAGAAATTAAAAAAGAATTTAACAATTCTGTAGTAGCCTTATGTGGACAAACAGGAAGTGGTAAATCTAGTTTGCTAAATAAAATTGATTCTTCTTTGTCATTACAAACGGGCGAAGTTTCATTAGCACTCGGAAGAGGAAAACATACTACAAGGTTATTGGAATTATTAGAAGTAAATGGTGGTTTAATTGCAGATACACCAGGATTTTCATCAATAGAACTTAACATAAAGAAAAATATAATAAAAAATTATTATAAAGATTTTAATAAACCATGTAAATATAGAAGTTGTGTTCATAATAAAGAAGATGGATGCTCAATAAAAGCGCTGGTTTCAAAGCATAGAATACCTGAGTGGAGGTACAATAATTACTTAAAACTTTTAGAGGAGGGAAAATGACAAAGGTATCTGGATCTATTTTATCTAGCACATTATCTGCGACTGATATTATTAGAGAATTTAATAAAACTGATATGGACTTTATTCACTTGGATATAATGGATGCTAAGTTTGTACCAAATAAAACATGGCCCTATAGTGAGATTAAAAAACTAGTTTCCTATACTAATAAAAAGTTGGATGTCCACTTAATGGTTAAAAATCCTCAAAAATATTTAGAAGACTATGCACTATTAAACACTGAATATTTTACTTTTCATTATGAAGCAGTAAAAAATATTAAGGAAATCATTGATGAAGTAAAAATATATGGATTAAAAGTAGGCGTGTCAATCAAACCTGATACTAACATTGATGTTCTCGTTCCATATTTAAAAGATATAGATTTAGTGCTAATAATGTCAGTAGAACCTGGAAAAAGTGGGCAATCATTTATTGAATCATCAATAGAGAAAATTGCAGAATTAAAATCAATAATTACCAAAAACAATTATAAAGCAGTAATAGAAGTAGATGGTGGAATTAATAATGAAACAGGAATAAAATGTGTGGAAGCTGGAGTAGACATATTAGTTAGTGCTTCTTATCTTCATAAAGATATAGTTAATAATTTAAAAGTATTGAAAGATTTATAGTAAAACTTTAAAAACTCATTTTTATGGGTTTTATTTTGTCATAAAATAATAAAAAAATATAAAGTGTTTTCTCTTTAAAAAACTAATAATATTATTAGAAGGGAGAAAATATGAGCAAATTTATTGAAGTAATTCAAAATAGTAGTAAAGATTGTGGATCCTCATGCTTATTATCTATTATTAGATATTATGGTGGTAATATTTCACATGAGGAACTATCTTTGTTATTGAAAACGGATAACAATGGGACAACGGCATATGATATACTAAATGGTGCTAGGAGTTTAGGATTTGATGGATATGGAATAAAATATACATATAATGACATTATAAAAAACAATATTACATTTCCAATCATTGTGCACGTCTTAATAAAAAGCATGTATCATTTTATTGTAATATATAAAGTAGATGAAAATAGAAAAAAACTGACTATTATGGACCCAAGTATTGGGATTACACAAATATCATTTGAATATTTTAAAAAAATATATCAAAATACTTCTTTAGTATTATTTCAAATAAAGAAAATTGATAGTATTGAGAATTTAAGTAGTTTTTCTAAATACATATTTAATTATCTAAAACAAGAATATAAATTAGTGTCACTTTTTTTTGTTTTATCTTTAGCTATAGTTGTTTTTTCAATAATAGAGAATTACTATATGAAAATAATTATAGATACAATTATTCCAAATTACTTCCATAAACAATTATTTATTGTTTCATATTTATTTATTAATATTTTGTTTTTTAACAGTTTAATTACATTTATAAAAAATAAGTATTTAATAGAATTATCAAATAAAATCAGTATAAAGATGAATAATGAAACACTTAATCATATTTTCAATCTTCCTTATCTGTTCTTCAAAAATAAATCAACTGGTGAAGTACTGAGCCGTATAAGCGATATAAAAAGATTCAAAGACATTTTTACGAACATAATAATTAATTTTAGTATGAATACATTTTTAATCCTTATAAGCATGCTTGTATTATTAATAATTGATAGAAAACTTTTTATTATTAATTTAATATTTATGATACTTTATTTTTTTATAGTAGTAGCTTATTCAAAAAGCATAAAAAATGATATTAATAATTATCAAATATCAGATGGAGATTATTACAAAACTTTAACAGAATCTATTGAAGGGTATGAATCAAATAAAAATATTAATATGATTAACTATAATGTTATGAAACTAGAAACAAAATTTATTATTTATTCTAAGAAAAGCATATTACTTTCAAACACATTAAATAGTCAAAACTATATGAAAGATATTATTATTAATATTTCTTATATACTAACTATATTTTTGGGAGTATTAAGAATATTTAATGGAAACATATCTTTAGGTGATCTAATTGTCTTTAATAATATATTAGTTTTTTTTACAGGTCCATTGAAAAATATTATTGATTTAGAACCCAATTTAAGCTATATAAAAGGAGTTTATAATAGAATAAATGATTTATTGATTATGAAAAGTAAAACAACTACAGAATGTGAAAATATGCTTAGTGGAGATATTAAAATTAAAGGATTATACTATAAATATAATGAAAAAACAGTTTTAAACAATATAAATATATATGTAAAAGAAAATGAAAAAATATTATTATTTGGTTCTTCGGGAAGTGGAAAGAGCACGCTAATAAAAATATTATTAAAGTATATAAAAGATTATAAGGGCGAAATATTAATAAATAATACTAATATTAAAGACATTGATGAGTCATTATTGTCTTCATCATTTACGTATGTATCTCAAAATGAGCACTTAATTAATGACACACTTAAAAATAATATTGTTTACGATAGAATAATTAATAATGATGAATATGAGAATATAATTAATATTTGCCATGTTAATAAGATAAGAGATTCAAAACCGTTAAGAAATAATTTTATCATTGAAGATAATGGATTTAATATAAGTGGCGGTGAAAGACAAAAAATTATTTTAGCAAGAGCTTTATTAAAAAAATCTAATTATATTATATTAGATGAAGCATTGAGCGAGGTTGGTTTTAATGAAGAAAAAGATATATTAAATAAGATAATAAATTTTTATAAAAATAAAACTATTATATACATTTCACATAAAAAAGAAATAATTAAATTATTTAGTAAAAAGTATTATCTAGAAAGGAATGGTCGTGATAAATGATGTAGAATTATGCACAATAAGAGGGGGTATTAATTATGGCTTAATTGGAATAATAACTGGAATAGTTACATTTATTATTGGTGTAATTGATGGTTATCAGAGACCTATTTCGTGTAATGAATAAAATGAATAATTATGAACTACAAGAAGTTTATGGTGGAATTTCTGGCACACTCATAAAAGCAATTACAGAATTATATCAATTTATTTATGAATTAGGTCAAACAGCGGGCTCTGCTATAAGGAGAAAAAAAGAAGAAGATTATTGTTAATAAAGGCAAGAAAAACTTGCTTTTATTTTAGTTAATCGTAGAATAATATAACAAAAGTATTATTTTAAGTAAACTGTAATAAACTTTAGTATGAATATAATAAATAATATAAAAGGAAAATATGAAATATTAATAGATAATAGGGGTATACACATAATAAACTATATCCAAATAATGAATATAAGTTATTTAGAAATAAGCATATTAGTATCAGAAAAAATATTAAAAATTAGAGGAAAATCGTTAATTATCAAAAAGCTAGATGAAAAAGAACTTATAATTTCAGGAATAATTGAAGGAATAGATTTCGTTGAAAAATAATAATGTTAAAATAGTAGTTTATGAACAATCAAATAAATTCTATAATTTTTTAATATACAATAAAATATATTATGATTATTTAATAAGAAATAAAAACTATTATATATTAACAATTGATTATAAAGACATATACAAATTTGAAAAATATAATTACAAAGTATTAAGATATTATGGAATAAAAGGAATTAAGAATTTTATTGATTATAATAAGTTACAATTATTTGGATTGTTATTCTCGTTAGTTATACTATACTTATTAAGTAATACTATTTTTAACATAGAAATAAATACAGATAATAAAGATTTAGAATCAAAAATAATATTTTCATTAAATAACAATAATATTAAAAAATATAAGCATAAGAAAACTTTTGAAGAAATACAGAAAATAAAAGAAAAAATATTAGAAGAAAATAAAGATATAATTGAATGGATAGAAATAACAGAAGATGGATGCAATTACATAGTAGAAGTAACAGAAAAAATAATTGGTCATTCGGAAAGTATTAACAATATTCCTACTAACATAGTGGCTTCATCTGATGGACTAATAAAACATGTGGATTTAATATCTGGTGTTAAATTAAAAGACATAAATGATTATGTTAAAAAAGGGGATATAATAATAACAGGAAATATATATAAGGGAGAGACACTAATAAACCAAGTCCCATCAATTGGAAAGATATATGCAGAAGTATGGTACACAGTCAAAACAGTTGTTCCTTTTAAATATATAGATTATGTAGAAACAGGAAAAATAATAAAACGATACTACATAAAAGTATTTAGTAAAGAATTCACAATCATAGGCAAATATAATACAAATAATTCAATGAATATAAAAGAATTGATAATTGATAAGCCATATTTACCTTTTGATGTATATAAAGAAATTAAAAAAGAGTATAAATACAAAACATTCATAAAAACGGAAAATCAAGCATATGAAGAAGCTTTATTAAGATCAGATACTAACATAAAAAACACATTAAGTAGTGATGAATATATAATATATAAAAATACTTTGAAAAAACAAGTATTTAGTAGTAAAATAGAAGTAGAAATATTTTATAAAGTTTATAAAAATGTAACAAGTATTTCTCCAATAGAAGAGGTAATAAATGATCAATAGTGCTGTTAGAGATGTTATTTTATTGTTATGGCCATCATTGGTAATAGTTCTTTCGATTGTAGTAATACTTAGAATAACGTACATATTAAGAAGTGACAGAAAATTTGTATTTCATGAAGAGATAATGGATTTTATTTTTTTAGCATATGTATTAATTTTGTTTCAATTAGTCTCAAGTCAAGATATATCTGGGGGTGGTACTAATTTAATGCCATTTAAAGAAATATTAAGATACGATTTTGGAAGTGCAAATTTTTATAGACAGGTATTAGGGAATATTCTACTATTTATACCCCTTGGATATTTTGCATCAAAATATTGCAAACTAAAAGGTTTAGGAGGAATAACTCTTGTAACACTATTATGCAGTGGTATAATAGAAACTGTTCAACATTTTATTGGTAGAAGCTTTGATATAGATGATATAATATTAAATTTAGTCGGAGGAATCATTGGCTTCCTGATATATATTGCTTTTTCTGCAATAGAAAAGCATTTACCGGATTTTTTAAGAAAAGATTGGATAAAAAATATTATTGCATTATTTATAATGATATTAATTGGCTTATATATTTATAAATTATTTTAAGGAGTTCAGATGGAAGATTATATAATAAACACAACAGATGAAGAAATAGATTTTAGTAATGTTGATAATATATGCAAATTTGCATGTAAAAAACTTAATGTAGAAAACCCTTTGTTTAACATTATTATTATTAATAATGAAAGAATACAAGAGATAAATAAAGAATATCGAAACAAAGATGCTGTAACGGATGTAATTTCTTTTGCATTTGAAGAGAGTGACAATATAAAATATGAAAATATTAGATTCTTAGGAGAAATATACATATCTTATGAAAGATGTAAAAGCCAGGCACAAGAATATGGTCATAGTATAGAAAGGGAACTTTGTTACCTAAGTATACATGGATTACTTCATTTATTAGGCTATGATCACATGGAAGAAGAAGACAAAAAAGTAATGAGAGCCTTAGAGGAGGAAATATTAAGTGAATATGATATCAAGAGATGAAAGAAAACAAATGAAGGGAATAAATAAATTTATTAATAGTTTTAAGTATCCTTTTAGTGGTCTTAGATATGCTTATAAGAATGAGCAAAATTTAGCTGTTGATATAGGAATTACAATAATAGTAATAGTATTAGGAATTCTATTAAAAATAAGTATTGTAGAATGGGCAATACTTTCAATAACAGTTGGACTAGTGATATCATTTGAACTAATGAATACTGCTATAGAGGCAACTGTTGATTTGGTAACAGAAGAATATCATCCATTAGCAAAAGTTGCAAAAGATACAAGCGCAGCTGCAGTGCTAGTTTTAGCCATTGTATCGATAATAGAAGGAATTATAATATTTTTACCAAAAATAATAGAACTATTTTAAGGAGGACAAATGAAGAGCGGATTTGTAAGTATAATTGGTAGGCCAAACACAGGAAAATCTACTTTATTAAATTCATTAGTAGGAGAAAAGATTGCAATAATATCTGAAAAACCTCAAACAACACGTAATTTAATACAAGGAATATATAACGAAGAAGATTGTCAAATAGTATTTGTAGATACCCCTGGTATTCATAAACCAATTGATAAGATGGGACATGCCCTTAATTCACAAGCGTATTATTCGATTGATGATGTTGATGTTTTACTATTTATTGTTGATGCTTCAGTTTCTTATGGAAAAGGGGATCAATTCGTTATAGACAAACTTGATAGTATAAATAAACCAGTGTTTTTAATATTGAATAAAATTGATAAATTATCAGATAATGAAATATTAATTAAAATAAATGAGTATAAAGATTTATATGAATTTACGGAAATAATACCAATTTCTGCTATGAAAAAAGATAATATAGATAGATTAATAAAGATATTAAAAGAATATTTGCCTGACAATGTAAAATATTTTATGAATGATGAAAAAACAACTTCTGAAATAGATTTCAGATTATCAGAGATTGTAAGAGAAAAAATATTTATTCATACCAATGAAGAAGTTCCACATTCAATTTCATGTAAATTGGTTAACTATGAAGAAAAAAAAGATATAGTAAATGTTTATATAGATATTATAGTTGATAGAGATTCATTGAAAAAAATCATATTAGGAAAAGGCGGAGAAATGATTAAAACTATAGGGATTGAATCAAGATATGATATGGAAAAATTATTTAATAAAAAAGTATATCTAGAATTGTATTGTAAAACAATTAAAAAATGGAGAGAAAAAGAAAAATATCTAAAAGAACTTGGATATTTAGTAAAAGATGAATAATTATTTCGAAATTCCTGCAATATAATATTGTAAGGAGATAATATGAAAAAAGAAGAAGCTTGGAAAAAATTTAAAGAAACAGGGAAAATAGATTATTACTTAAAGTATAAGAAAGGAAAGTAGCATAAAGAGAAATCTTTATGCTTTATTAAAACATGAAGATTATTAGTGTAGAAGGATTTGTAATATCATCTACTCCATATAAAGAAAGTAGTAAGATACTAAATATTTTGACTCCAGAATATGGAATAATAGGTGTTATATCAAAAGGATGCAGAAGCTTAAAAAGTAAATTAAGATTAATAAGTGATAAATTTGCTTACGGTACTTTTCATTTATATTACAAAGAAGAAGGGTTATCCACACTAATAGATGGAGATATAATAAATTATTTTGAAAATATAAAAAGTGACATAACTAGAATTAGTTATCTATCATACATAACAGAATTAGCAGCTGGTGTTTATAAAGAATCAAATAATAAAGAGGTGTATGATCTATTTATAAATGGTGTACTAAAGATAGAAGAAGGACTAGATCCAAAAATAATAACAAATATTTTGGAATTACAGTTTCTTGAATATTTAGGAATAAATTTAAATTTAGATGAATGTGTCAAATGTTCAAACAATAAAATAGTTACCGTATCATTATCAAAAGGGGGATACGTTTGTTCAAATTGTAGAACAAATGAGCCAATATATGATGAAAAAGTAATAAAAATGTTAAGACTATATTATTATGTAGATATTTCAAAAATTACTTCAATAGAAATTGACAAAAATGTATCAAATAAAATATATGAATTACTAAATGAGTATTATGATGAGTATTCAGGAATACATCCAAAAAGTAGAAAATTTTTAAAAGAATTAGAAAATTAAAAAGAAAATTATTTTATAATTTTCTTTTTGATTGGGATTTATCTTTGTAATAGCAGTGTTCAGATATGATTCTATAAGGATGAGTTTTTCTAAATTCTGCTCTTTGTTCTTTAGACATTTTAACAATTTCTTTAGCAATATCCATATGAAGTATACCATCTAAATGGTCATACTCATGAGCTAAAACTGTTGATTCAAATCCATTAAATGTTTCAACGTGTATTTTACCCAAAATATCATAATAGTTAACAACTATTTCATAGGGCCTTTCAACAAGACCCATGTATTCACCGCAGCTGTAACAGGCTTCCCAAAATTCAGTTAATCCCTTTCTAGACACAATAACTGGATTAATAAGTATTTTGGATTCATTATATTCTTTATTATCTATGTTTATGTCTAATGTTGTGCTTTTTAAATATATTATCCTTTTAGGTATTCCTATTTGAACTGAAGCTAAAGCAAAACAAACAATTTTTTTGCAATATTTGTCTAACGTATCTATATCATTACTAAGACTTATATCATTGAAATTAACTTCTTTAGATCTTTGCCTTAACTTTTTTTCATCTTTTGGATAAACCAATGCTTTTATATCTTTATTTCTCTTCATATATTAAGTATAACATAAAACACTAAAAATACTTTACAGAAAAAATTAGCACTCAGGTATTGACATTGCTAATTTTGCATATTATAATATTAGTAGCACTTTGAGATAAGAGTGCTAAAAAGGAGGACATATGATTGGAACTAGAGAAAAAAGTATTCTTAAAGCAATAGTAGAAGAATACATTAAAACTGCAAGACCTGTAGGCAGTAAATCTTTATGCAAAAAGTTTAAATGCAGTTCTGCGACTATACGAAACGATATGGCAGAATTAGAAGATTTAGGTTATCTAGAAAAAACTCATATATCTTCAGGAAGGATTCCATCAGAATCTGGTTATAGATATTATGTAGATAATTTAATGGAACCAAAGAAAATTAGTGGAGAAGACATGTTAAAACTTCAAACCATATTTTCTAATAACAGCCTTGATATAAATGATGCTATAAGTAAAAGCTTAGAAATAATAAGTGATATAACAAATTATACATCAGTAGTACTAGGAAGAGAGTCATTAGAAAATAAGTTATCTAAAGTAGAAGTTGTTCCGGTTACTAATAGACAATTAGTAGCAATTGTTGTAACAGACAAGGGACACGTTGAAAATAAAACTATTTCTTTTGATGATGATATTGATTTATCTGAAATATCTAAAACAACAGAACTTCTAAATAAAATGCTAGTTGGGACACCAATAGATGATGTACCTAGTAAATTGGAATTTGAAATAAAACCAATTATACGTAATTATATCAAAAATTATGAAGTTGTGTATAATGCATTCTATAATGCATTATCAAATTTTACTAGCGAAAAAGATGTCAAGTTCAATGGAAAAACTAATATATTAAAACAACCTGAATTCAATACGGTTGATGATGTAAAAAACATCATAGGTAAATTTGAAAGCGAAGATATTGTGAATAAAATTGAAGAAACAAATGATGAGGTTAAAGTATATATTGGTAGTGAAAGCGACATTGATGATGATGTTACAATTGTTAAAACTAAATATCATGCAGGTGGAAGAGAAGGAACAATTGCAGTAATAGGACCAAAAAGGATGGAATATGAAAGAGTAGTGAATATGCTCGAATATATAAAAGAACATATAGAAAAGAAAGGAGATATGTCTTGAAAACAAATTATCAAGATATAATTAATATAAGTATTAAACTAAAAGATACTTTCTCTAAAATTAAACAAGATAACAAAAAAGAAGATATAGCTAAAATGGATAAATTACTTAAAAAATTAGATAATAAATTAAGAGATGGAGTATTAATAGTAGATACTAAAGAAGAATCAGTAAATAATTTTATTGATATCTTAAGGGCACAAGTTGATGCATAAGAAAGGAAGATGAAACTTGAAAAAGAAAGAAAAAACAAATAAAAATAAAATAGAAGAAAAAGAATGTAATTGTGGATGCAACGACACTGAGGAAAGAGAATGCAATTGTGGATGCAACGATACTGAAGAACAAGAATGCAATTGTGGATGTGAAGATGTAGAAGAAACTACTTGTACCGGCTCATGCGAAAGCTGCGCTGGTTGTAGTGGAGGAGAAATTGATTCTGACACAATGATTCAATTATTAAGTGTAAAGAATAGAGACTTGGAAGACAGATACATCAGATTACAAGCTGAATATTTAAACTTTAAAACTAGAACTCAAGGTGAAGTAAGCAGAATGCTTAAATATGAAGGCGAAGAATTTATCAAACAAATTCTTGTAGTTAAAGATAATCTTGAAAGAGCAGTTATATTAGATGATAATGATTTAAGTGATGAAGTGAGTAAATTTCTAAGTGGAATTAAAATGATTTTAGGAAATTTAACAGCACTACTTGATAGTTATGAAGTAAAAGAAATAGATTGCTTAGGAAACGAGTTTGATCCACACATTGAAGATGCAGTGCTTACAGAACATGATCCTAATAAACCAGAAAATGTCGTGTTAGAAGTATTAACAAAAGGTTATTACTACAAAGACAAAGTAATAAGACCAGCAATGGTAAAGGTTAATAAATAATGACTGAAATAGAAACAAAATATCACACAATAGCACACTTAGTGTTAAGTGCTTTACACGAACTATATGGAAAAGAAACTCAATGTAAAGGATGCAATATGAGTGATGAACGATTAAGATTTGATTTTTCTCTTGATCGTAAAATGACGGATGAAGAAAAAGAAGAACTAGTAAAAATAGTTAATAAATATATAGATATGAACTTACCTGTTAATAAAAATGAAATGACATTAGAGGAAGCAAGAAAATCTGGTGCTCATGGAGATTTTGATAGTAAGTATGGAGATAGCGTATCGGTATATGCAATAGGAGATATTTCAAATGAAATATGTGGAGGACCACATGTTAATAATACAAATGAATTATCTCATATAAAATTAACAAAAGAAGAAAGTTCTTCACATGGAGTAAGAAGAATCAAAATAGTTATGATTTAATAAATATAAGAAAGGAAAATAAAATTATGGCAAAAATTAATAAAGTTATAGGTATAGATTTAGGTACTACAAACAGTTGTGTTGCTGTACTTGAAGGAGGGGAACCTAAAGTAATCCCTAATGCTGAAGGAAATAGAACTACACCTTCAGTTGTAAGTTTTAAAAATGGAGAAGTAA
>CAZYOS010000022.1:0-13726 GCA_964649245.1 uncultured Clostridium sp. | reverse complement strand
ATTTAAAAGTAAAATCATGTGATGTTGAAGCATGGAGTCCACGTCAACAAAAATATTTTGAAGTAGGTAGTTGTTCAAATTTAGGTGATGCTCAAGCTAGAAGACTTGGAATAAGAACTAAGAATGAAAATGGTACATATTTTGTACATACTCTTAATAATACAGTTTTAGCTTCACCAAGAGCTTTAATAGCATTACTTGAAAATAATATAGATAAAGATGGAAATATCAAAGTACCGGTTGCTTTAAGGCAATATGTAGGTAATAAAGAAATAATAAAACATAAATAAAGAATAAAAAGGTCGAATGGGAGACCTAATGAAAAATATTAGAAAAATAGATTTAACTGAGTTATATAGTGATGCTTCTAAATTGAAAAGTACTATTATTAGAAATAATAAACCTAGTGTACTTACTAAAGAATATGAAGATTATCTTAAACTTTCTGAACTATTTTTTTCTTTGACTGGAAAAGAATTAAGTTTTAATGATTTGTTTATAGATATAGATTATATAGGCAATATAGCTAATAAAATAGTTGATAGAGATTTACATAATTATTATGAATTTTTAAGTGAATATAAAGAATTGATTACTGGAATGTTTTCTAATTATAATGACATTATTCAACAAGCTAATTTTAATGAATTTGATTATATTTATGATATAAGAAGATATAGTGAAACAGAATTTTTTGATATAATTTTAGGATATTTTAGTACATTTGGAAATAAATATGTGAAATCAGTTAAAAAAGTTTTAGATAACAATAGAATTCAATTTGGAGTGGACTGTGATGTTAAGTATAGTGGGGCAACATGTTCATTAAAAACATTAGGTAAAAATTATGTTACTTCTATTTATAGTGGTTATACAACTGCTAGTTTACAAAATATAGTTCATGAATTTGGACATGTGTATGAATATGATAATATTATATTTCCACAGTCAAAAAGAATTAGTGTTGGAAGTGCTTATGCTACTGAATTATCATCATCTTTTTTTACTTTAAATTTTTTGGATTATTTAAAAAAGAATAATATTGATAGTAAAACATGTGATTTCTTAATGCTTTCATTACTACTTATGAGTACATCATATAAGAGTATTTTTAACGCAATGTATGAAGCAAAAGATGTTCTTCTTGAAGATAATTTAGATGTTTCTATTCCTTATTATGATGAAAATGGTAAAAAAGAATATAAAATTGTTCCAATTGCTGATGCCGTTAAGTATGGATTTGGTAATATTTTTGCATTACATTTACAAGAAATATATGAGAGCGATAGAGAAAATTTTGATAAGTTATTTAATAATTTATTATCTTCAAGAAATGAAACTACTTTATCTGAAAAAATTGAAAATTTAGGATTTAGTGTAGAAGACTTTTCTAGTTGTGAAATTATAAAACCTAGAATATTAAGACTATCTTCATCAATAAAAGGCAAATAATTATGAATATTGATATTAATGTTATTACAAAGGAACTTGAATATATTTCTACTTCTATAAAGACTTGTAAAGATATTTTATGGATGTATGAATTATTTTATACATTTACTATTTTAGATGTTATATATTACCATTATACTAAAAAGCATTATGAATCTCCAAAATCAAAATATATTGATTTAGATTTAGCTGATCAAAAATATTATCAAGAATGTCATGAAAATGATCTTGATTTTGTAAGAAGATTCGAAAATGAAAAAGCTTTCTTAGCACCAATATTTAATGATTATGTTAATAAATTTAATGATTGTCCTGAAACTATATATTTTGATATTAAGGAGCCTAAATATTATTCTTTAGAAGAAGTAAAAAAGATAATATTAGATTTTTATAGTCAATTTGATATTAGTATATATAATATAGTAGAGTATACGTTTGAAAACAATCAAATACAAACTGGAATTAATAATATTAACTATATGTCATCATCAAAAAATAAATTAAATTTCTTTATTAGTGAGTACTTTAAATTAGATTCTAATATGTTTACTAAAAGTACATATGATCATTTCTTAAGACTACTTGTATTAGCATCTGAAAGAATTAATGAAGAAGATATTAGTGATGAAGAGTGTGACAAATTAACTGAATTATTAAATAAAAGCTATGATAAATTGACACTTAGAAATAGAAAAGGTGAAAAAAGAGAAATAGCATATGATGAGATAGGTGAAACAAACGCTTTTACATATACATTTATACCATTAAATAAAACTTATATACTTATTCAAAATGATAAGTTTGATATGGAAACTATAATTACATTAGTTCATGAATTAGGACATGTTGTTGAAGCATACAAAAAAATATTTTATAAAGGAATAAAATCTAATTCTGAAGTTGGATATTTTTCTGAAGTATCTTCTACTTTTTTTGAATACGAATTTATTAAATATTTATTAAATAAAGGTATAGATGATGAGTCTGAAGAAAAACTATATAGTTATTACTTAGATATAGCTGATGATTTTTATGATTTATCTTCTTTATTGGATGCTAAACCTAATTATGAAAATTGTTTTGAAATGTGTGAGTATACATCAGAAAATGAAACATTTAATATTGATTTGTTAACAAGAATAAAATATGGTTATGATAAATATATATCTCTATTATTAAGTAAAAGATATCATGGAAATCCAGATGGTTTTAATGAAATACATGAAAAATTTATTGAAGTTAATGATAGTGTAGGCACTAAAAAGTTACTTGAAGAATTAGGCATAAGTGAAGAAGAGTTTTATAATTTAAATTGTTTTGATAATGAGATACTTACATTAATTAAAAAATATGATAATAAATAAATTATTATCATATATTTTATTATGAAGAATTATTTAACATACTTTGGTATATTATTATTTGCTATTTTTAGTATATTTTATATGAATAATATTATTAATTTATCTTTAATTAATAATAAAGTTTTGGATGAAATAAAAGTATATAAAGAAGAAAATGATTATAAATGTATTGAAGGCTATATTAATGAATTTGGTATTGTCCTTGGTATAAATGGTAATATTATTAATATAAATAAAAGTTATTCAAATATGAAAGGAATTGGATTTAAAGAAGATTTAATTATATATGATACTGATACATGTGTTACATCTGCTTTTTATAATACGGATAGATATATTATCGGAGGAAACCCATCTAGCAATAATATTTCTATTGTAATAGATGTTGATAGTGGAAAATATTATAAGCAAATGATTAGTGTTTTTAATAAGTATAAAGTATCATTTAATTTACTTGTTAATAGAAACACTTTAGATAGTGATTATGACAGTTTGAAAAATTATGATTTGTTATATAAGGGAAATAGCGAAAAAGATTTTAAAGAGTTTAAAAAGTATAATAATGAATTTTTATGTGTTAAATATAATAATTATGACGTATTAGATATATGTAATTATTATCATGTAAATAGTGTGCTTATGAATAATAAAATAGATAAAGAATTACTTTTTATTATTAAAAATAATATAAGTAAAGGAGATATTATTTTTATAAGCGAAAATGTATTTAATTTAAATGAATTATCTGCATCTATTAAATATTTAAAAAGTAGGGGAATAGGTATTGTTTCAATTAAAAAACTAGTATTTTAACACTAGTTTTGAAGGATTTGTTATTGATTCTTTCGTAATTATAACTTCTCTTGGAGTTCTTTCCCCAAATATTTCAAATTCTGCTTCATTAAATATTTCATTCATTGCTTGCTTAAGTCCTCTTGCACCAGATTTGTATGTTATGGCTTTTTTGTCAAAATCATCCATTACAATAATTCCTTGTTGTGCTTTTTCTAAGTCACCATCTGCTGCTTTATATATATTTTTTAATACTTCTATTATGCTTTTACCAACATATCCTTCCATTGTATATTGCGTTGAATCTTCTTTTATCATTGGTACGTTTGCATAGGAAGCTAAGCTATTAAATATTGCTGTTTTTCCTACACCAGTAGGGCCACATACTAAAAAGTTTTGTTTATTTTCAATAAGTAGATCCCTTAAATTAGGATTATGTAATATTGCCTCATTTATTCTTTGATTTTTAGCAAACCCTGTTACAATAGATCTTATTTGACTATCTTGGCATATTACTGAACTAGTTATATGATCATACATTCCATTTGTATTAATGTTACTTGTACTACCATTATTCACGTTTTTTGCTTTATCCTCTTTATTTTCCACAACACAAAGTGCTTTTATTTCTGGGGTAATTGCTTTATATTCTGCATTTAACATATTATTAAATCCATCATAAGTACTTACATCTACGGTACTAAAAGTACTTTGGTCCGTTGTAGCAACTGTTTGAATAGTTGATGAATTATCATTATATAATTGAAACAACATATATTTCTCACTTTTTTCAAATCTTTCAAATAATTCATCTGATATTGCATCGGCTTTTTCTTTCTCATCTTTATATAAATAATATGGAAATGCATATACATAATCATCGCCCATCTCTATAATGTCTTCTATATATGAATAATCAGTTCCATCATTTGCAAAGAATTTTCTTTTTCCCTTTTCATTTACTTCAAATCCTTGTATAACATCATATGGCTTATATGTATATAATGTTATTCCTTCATCTTCATCCCTATCTGAAACAGTTCCTTTTCTTGTATAAATGTATGCTATGGCATCTTTAATTGAATTACTCATCTTTTCTCCTTCAATAAAAATATAATGTTAATTATTATATGAAAAAAAGATATAATAGTCAATATTTAATTATATTATGCTTTTGAACCTTTCTCTTTCTTTTATAGTGGAATTTTGAAGTAGAGAAGATGCCCTTAAAATAGTAACTGGTCCATGTTTAGTATATATTTTATCTAATGTATTTGTATAGTCTTTATTATTTGTTTCGGTATCAAATAAACTTAATTGTTTGTTGCCTTTTAAATTTAATTTAGTAAATACAATAGTTACTTTTCTAATAGGGTAGTCCTCAATATTATTATCATATATGTATTTAAATACTTCTAATATATTATTAACATTATCTGTTTCATTTATTGTTATAGAATCATGAAATCCTTTTTCAAGTTCTCTAGAATACCTTATACCTAAATATATTCTTGATGTTACTTTATTACTTTTTCTAAGTTTTCTTGTTAACATGTCTGTCATTTCTTTTATTAATAAGAATGCTTCATCTTTATTATAGTCTCTCATTAATATTTGACTTAAACTCATTGATTTTTCTCTTTCTTCTTTATTTGCTTCTTGTACAGAAGTAAAATCTATTCCATTTGCTTTGCACCAAATATCATTTCCCGCTACCATACCAAATCTTTTTATATAAAAGTCTCTACTATATTTAAATACATCTTTTAATTTGTATATTCCTAAATCGTTAAGATGCTTTTCATATTGTCTTCCTATACCACAGATTTTAGTTAAAGGAGTTATCTCTTGCAATTTAGTCTTGACATCATCGTATGTCCACTTAGATATATAATCTTTATTATGTTTTGCTTCTGTATCCATTGCTACTTTGCATAGAAACATATTAGGGCCTATACCACACGTAGCAGTAAGACCTGTTCTTTTTCTAATTTCATTCATTATTTTAATAGCTAATTGATAATCAGTCATATTATAGTATTTTAAATAATTAGTTACATCTAAAAATACTTCATCAATTGAAAATATTAAAATGTCTTCTTCACTTATAAAACTCTTATATACATTGTATACTTTATTACTCATTGTTTCATATAAATGCATTCTAGGTTTTGCATATATAATATTAATATTTTTAGGTAGTGTAAAAACTCTACTTCTTGATTCTACTCCTAAGCTTTTCAAATAAGGAGTAACAGCTAATGTCATAGCTCCTTCTCCTCTAGATATATCAGCTACAACTAAAGGGGTAGTGAAGGCATCTAGTTTTCTTTCTATACATTCACATGATGCAAAAAAACTTTTTAAATCAATACATAAAATATTTCTATTCATAGTGAAACACCTTTTCAAAATTATGATATCATAATACAAACAAATGTTCAATATAAATTATAAAAATAGAGAAATTATTTCTCTAATGCAAATTTAATAATGTTTGATTTTTTTTCTTTTTTATTTGGAATTCTTTCTCTTATAATACTTGAATAACGCTTTCTAGAACTTTCATATATTCTGTCATTTGATTCATATGATTTTAATATATGGTCTAATGTTACTATTTCACTACTATCAAAAGCTGCGTATGCATATGCTTTTTTAATAATATTTATTAATAATCTAGGATTACTTTCTTTATCTTGATAATGTCTATTTTTAGTACTTGTTCCTTCAATCAGCAATGAAATTAATATACATAAATCATCCTCATTCATATCAATACTTGATGCATCATCTAATTTATTATATGAACTAATTAAATCATATATAATATCAAATAATACAGAATCATTAGGTTCTTTTATATCAACTATTTCAAATCTTGATTTAAATGCAGTATCTGGTTCAATATAAGTATAGTATTCATCATTAGTAGTTGTACCAATAATTCTAACATCTCCACAATCTAAATATTGTTTTAATATTTGAGCTATTGAATTATCGTCCCCATCTGTTTTTCCAGCACCAGTTGCTCTATGTATTTCTTCTATACAAAATACAATATTTTTATTATCCTTAGCACTTTCAATAAGAGCTTTCATTTTTTCTTCAAGTGTTCCAGCATATTTAGTATTAGCTACACAATCAGTAATATCTACATTTATTAATCTTAGATCTTTTAATTTTGAATTAATAGTTCCATTTTGAATTCTAAAACATAATCCTTTAATTAATGAACTTTTACCACTACCAGCAGGGCCTGTAATGATAACTGATCTATCTTTTTCTGGATATAATAGTATAGTTTCTAATTCATCTAGCTCCTTTTCTCTACCAACAGCTGGGTTTTTAATAAAAGGTTGATTTGTTATATCATTACCTAATTCTTTAGGCTTACTCTTTTGCTTATTTGTTTTATCAAATAATTTCTTTGTGTTTTCATCACAAAAAATATCTTCTCTATAAGCATGAAATGATTTTGAACTATTAGAATTTTTGATAGTTAAACCAATAATAGGAGAAGTTGGTATTTTTTCAATAAAACTATCAAATAAAGATCTAGTTATGTCTTGATTATTAATTTTAGTTATTTCATCCCCATCATTTATAGTTATTGTTTTATTACTGTTATCCATAATTGGAATGACTTTTTCTTTTCCTTTTAAAATATGAACAAATACTCTATTATTTACAAATATTAATTCTATTTCTTCAATAGTTACTTTTTTAGTATTGCTCTTAATAGAATGATCTTCTTTAAAATATTTAATTCTATTATTCATATATTCTTGATACTCAGCAAATGCTTTAGTTTTTAAAAGAGAAGTATTTAAAGAAGTTCTTTCTTCCAATAATTCTTTAATGCAATTTGATGAATATTTGCTAAACAAATAATCAAATATATATTCAGCATCAATATCACTTAAACTTATTTCATCAGCATCTATATTATTTATATAAGATATTCTTTCTTTTATAGCATCAAAAATAGTTTTCAAGTTTATATTACTAAAAGATGCTGATTCAGAAAGATCATTATATATAGGTGGCAATGAATTACAAAAGTATGTTATTTTGTCTAAATCGACATTATGATTTCTTAATATATTAGCTAAATCATTATCTGAATAAAATAATGATAAAAAACTAGATAATAATAGTTTATCATCTCCACTTAACTCTTTTTTAGTTCCTTTAAAAGAGATTCCATTATTATTAAAATAATCATACCATGTATATAATGCATTAATATAAAGTTGAGTATTATTATTTAACTCATCATAAATTTTTTTATTTTCACTATCTATCATATTCTCACCTTTTTTATTAAATTTATAATACAAGTTATAAAAATAAATGTCAATGTTAATAGCAAGTAAAGTACTGATAAAAAATGACAGCACTTAGTTAAATAGTAAAATGCAATTTTAACTTATAGTATTTTTTTATAAGTTGTGAGCTAAAGAAAATGCTAGTAGGCACTCGTGACTCATAAAAAATATCTTTTAAAGACTAAATGCAACTTTTAATTTTTTACTAAAATAAATTGCATTTAACTCTTTAACTAATAAAAAATAAAAAAGTACTAGCATTTTAAATAATAGTATGCTATAATCATATTGATTTAAATTATTTGTTTACGAATCTATTATGTATTCCCAAGTGATTTTATATCAAATTATTATGAATGGAGGATTTGTATAATGGATTTAAAAGATAAGACTATTATTTGTAAAGATTGTGGTAAAGAATTTGTTTTTACTGTTCGTGATCAAGAATTTTATAAAAAAATGAAATTTGATAATGAACCTACTAGATGTAAAGAATGTAGACAAGCTAAAAAAAACAATAGACATGATAAAAAAGATAACTAATATCTTTTTTTTATTGGTAAAATATGATAATATTGGTATATAAAATAGGAAGTTTATTATGAAAAAAGAAATAATACTTTTAGAAATAATTAATGATGAAGTGTATGGAAAACTAGCACACTTTTATTCTGATTTAAAGGGTAACTATTATAGCAGAATAATAGAAACTAATAATAATGTTATTTATGATGAATTGAGTGAAAAGGAACAAAAGGAATTAGTGCTTAGAATATCAAAAACGGAAAAGAGACTTATATAATGGCAAAATTAATTGATACTAAGTATTTGGATTATGCTAAAAGTATTCTTATTAATCATTTTAATTTTGATAATAAAATCAAACATAATATGAATAAGAATTCATTTATTTTGTCTGTGGATGCTTTGTCCTCACATTCAAGTGATGGAGCTCTTATGATGGCGATGCCAGGAGCAATAACAATAGATGAAAGTTTTGCGGTAATTAATGATAAAGGAAAATTCAAAGGATTCAAAGAAATATATAGGGATTTAGTAAATGTTGAACTAGCTCATGAACTATTACATTCAGCATCTCGAAATAATAATTATTCTGGAATAAATAGAATTGATAGTGCTACTAATAGAGTAGGACTTAATGAAGGAATAACTCAAATGTTTGCTGAAGATGCTTGTGGAGTAGTTGAAAGTAAGTATACTAATGGATATTCGGTAATCAAAAATATAACTAAAATAATGAGACTTTGTATAGGAAATGATGCTTTTTATAATAGCTATTTTAAACATTCTAATGATTTAGAAATAGAATGTAAAAAATTAACAAATAGTGAAGAATTTTATGATGAAATTAATAAAAAACTTACTGATATGTATATATTAGTGTCTTGTATAAGTTATGATTTTAATTATAATAATATGGTAAAAAAAATATATGCAAGTAATATGAAAGTTTGTATTGATTTACTTATATATAATTTAATACTTCCAAAATATAATACTTTAGGTGTAGATGAAAAGAAAAAGTTTATTCAAAGTGTTATTGAACTTTCAAATGATGATATGTTCTTTCATAATTATTTAATTGATGCTTTAAAAACTAAACTAAATATGAACGAAGAAGAAAAACAAACTGAAAAAAGTAAAACGAATAGAACAAGTAAGATTAGCGAAGTATATGCAAGTGCTGTTTTTGAAGCAGAAAGTAATAAATCACATATTAGTGTTGATAATGATGGCGTGATTTCTGTTATTGACAAAAAAACTAAAAAAGTGATTAGACTTCCGTATGACGAAAAACTTTATGAATATTTTTATAGCATTATATATAATAATAGATTTAAAAATATGTCTAAAACTATAGATATAGAAAAGTTTTTTTCTAAAGATAATAAAGATAGAACATTTAGATTTCCAAAAGGACTAAGTCTTAAAGATAAAAAAATATATTTATCTGAGTTTAAAAGAATGGCATCAGAGAAAAATATTAGGGTACTTAATAGTATAGAGGATATCGATGAAAAAGATTATGTTGAAATAGAAAGTATTCACGATGTAATTAGTTTTAATGAATTAAAAACATTATTAATTAATTATGATTTAAAAAAATCATTAAATACTCTTGGCTATTATGTAGCGAGAGATAGAAGAACAGGAAAAGTTGTACATGATAATACATTGCTAAATCAGATTAAATTAGCTAATATATGGTATAAAACATCTGAAAAGTTAACTGATGGTGAAGAATTACCTGGAATAGAAGATGCATTTAGTCCTTCAAAAAAAGCACTTTTTTTAGAGATAATTAAAATATTAGTTAAAAATGTTAAAAGAACCGGTAATATTGATATTGAAGAATTATTACTAGAAGAAAATCCTAAATTAAATAAAGCAATAAAAATATTATTAAAAGATCCTGATTCTTATGAATGTATGTATGAATTTATATGGGGGAATTTAAGCACTTCTCCTTTACAATATGTTAAAGAGAAGTCTTATAGTGAAATAGTTAATTATAATTATAGTAGGGAGATAAATGAACGAGAAGCAGAAGCTGTAATAAGAAGATAATAAAAAAAATCTTGTATCATATAATTTAATGTGCTATAATACAATTAACAACGAGAGAGCGGGGAAACCTGCTCTTTAATTACGTAAGGAGGAATATGGAAGAAAAAGTAGAAGAGGCTATAAAAGAACCTCTTAATAAAGCAGAAATTATTTTATTAGGTGTTCACATGGGAACTGAAGATGGAGAAAAAACATTATTTGTAACGATTGACAAGGATAATGGTAATGTAGATGTAGAAACATGTGTAAGTGCTACTAAAATAGTTAGCCCTATAATTGATACATTAAACTTAGGAATAAATGATTATGTATTGGACGTAGGAAGTAAAGGGGTGAGTGAAAATGAATAACAAAGAATTTAAAAAAGCATTGGATTTTGTTGCTGATGAAAAAGGCATAGATAAGCAAACTGTTATTGAAGCTATGCAAACCGCATTATCTACAGCATTTAGAAAAAATGAAAAAGCAGAATATACTAGTAGAGTTTTAATTGATGAAAATTCAGGAGAAATAAAAGTATTTAAAGTTACAACAATAGTAGATGATTATAATGAAGATGCTGATGAAATAGATGAAGAAACTGGAGAAGTTAAGGTAGCACATGATTATTTAAACGAAATGACAATAAGTGATGCTAAAAAGATTAATAAAGATTACCAAGTAGGGGATGAAATATTAGAAGAAGTAACACCAAAGAATTTTGGTAGAGTTGCTATTTCAGTTGCTAAACAAGTAGTTTTACAAAAAATTAGAGAAGCAGAACGTGAAAAAATAATGAGTGATTTCGAAGATAAACAAGATGAACTAATGGTGGGATTTTTAGCTATGGAAGATGCTAGAAATTATTATGTTGATTTAGGTAAAGCAAGAGGAATACTTCCTAAAAATGAATTAATACCTAATGAAAAATTAACTATGGGAAGTAGTATTAAAGTATATATAACTAAAATAGAAAGTACACCAAAAGGACCACTTATATTATTATCAAGAAAACATTATGGATTTGTAAAAAGATTATTTGAACATGAAATACCTGAGTTTGCTGATGGAACATTAGAACTTAGGGGTGTTGCTCGTGAAGCTGGTATTCGTAGTAAAGTAGCAGTATCTTCAACTAATCCAAAAGTAGATCCAGTAGGAAGTTGTATTGGTGAAAAAGGAAGAAGAATTGCTAGTATTATATCTGAATTAGGCGGAGAAAAAGTAGATTTAATTGCTTATTCATTAGACCCAGAAGAATTTATTGCTAATGCATTAAGTCCTGCTAAAAACTTAAATGTTAGTATAACAGATGAAAAGAAAAAAGAAGCCTTAGTTATAGCAGATGATGAAAATTTAAGTTTAGCTATAGGAAAAAAAGGAATAAATATTAAACTTGCAAGTAGATTAACAAAATATACTATTAATATTAAAACACTTGCTGATATAAATGCAGAATTAAATAAATAGGTGAAATCATGAAAAAGATACCTATGAGAACATGTGTAATTACACATGAAAAATTAGAAAAAAAAGATTTGCTTAGAGTAGTTAAAGATAATATGGGGAAAGTATTTATAGATGATACATATAAAGCAAACGGGAGAGGATGTTATCTAAAAAAAGATATAGATGTAATATCTAAGGCACAAAAAAATAAAGCGTTAGATAATCATTTAAAAATATCTGTAGATGATAAGATATATGAAGAATTAAAAACTAAAATATAGAAAGGAGTGAAGTGAAATGACCATAAAAGAATATGCGTTAGAACTTAACTTAAATTCAAAAGTTATTATAAATAAACTAAAAGAATTAGGATATCATTATAATAATGAAAATGAAGAACTAGATGATGAATCAATCATTATGTTAGATAATGAGGTAGGTAATTTATCACAAAAAGAAGAAAGTAATTTAGATGAAGATTTAGCTACTAAATATGAATTAGAAGATAGAGCAGAAGAGGTAGCTGAAGCATATAATATTGATTTAGATGAATCGGATAATAAAACAGTAAAAATAAAGAAAAAAGATGTTACTAAAGAAGTAAAATCAAAAGAAGATTTTTTACAAAAGAAAAAAAACGTATATAAAAATAAAGAAAAATTGCAAAGTAATAAAGAAGAAATAGAATCAAATATAGTATTATATAAAGAAAATATGAGTGTATCTGCATTAGCAGATGAACTTAAAGTACCAGTAGGAGAACTTGTTAAAAAATTAATAGGTATGGGATTAATGATATCTAGTAGTCAAGCAATAACATTTGAAGATGCTAGTGTTGTAGTACTAGAATATAATAAAGAATTAGTTAAAGAAGAAAGTACTGATATAAGTAATTTTGAAGAATATATTGTTAATGATTCAGAAGATAATTTAGAATTAAGACCTGCTGTAGTAACTATCATGGGACATGTTGATCATGGTAAAACCACATTATTAGATTATATTAGAAATACACATGTAGCTAGTGGAGAAGCCGGAGGAATTACTCAAGCAATAGGTGCTTATCAAGTAGAAAAGAATAATAGAAAAATAACATTTATAGATACTCCAGGGCATGCAGCATTTACTGAAATGAGAGCAAGAGGAGCATCTGTTACAGATATAGTAGTTATAATAGTAGCAGCTGATGATGGAGTTATGCCTCAAACAATAGAAGCAATAGATCATGCTAAAGCAGCTAAAACTCCAATTATTGTAGCAATTAATAAAATTGATAAACCAAATACAAATATTGATAAAATAATGAGTGAAATGAGCGAACTTGGATTAACTCCTGAAGAATGGGGTGGAAACACAATATTTGTTAAATTAAGTGCACATACTGGAGAAGGAGTATCACTTTTATTAGATAATATTAATGCCTTGTCTGAAATGATGGATTTGAAAGCAAATCCTAATAGATATGCATTAGGAAGTGTTATCGAAGCAAGACTTGATAAAAGTAAAGGACCTGTAGTAACATTATTAATACAAAATGGAACATTGAGATTAGGAGATCCAATAGTAGTAGGATCATTTTATGGAAAAGTTCGTACTTTAAGAGATGATACTGGAAAAGAAATATTAGAAGCAGGACCTTCTAAACCAGTTGAAGTTACTGGAATAAATGATGTACCGGTAGCCGGAGATAAATTTATGTCATTTGAAAGTGAAAAAGAAGCTAGAGAAGTAGCTATGAAGAGAAAAGAAAATGACAGAAGTAAAAAATTT
>CAZYOS010000021.1:0-13986 GCA_964649245.1 uncultured Clostridium sp. | reverse complement strand
ATTTTCCCGTTAATGTTTAAATATTTTTGGGACATTTTCCCAAACTATTGACACACTTTTTTAAAATTTTTTTATTTTCCTTTTAAAAGACTACTTTTATCGGTATAAGAAGTGTGTAATAATTTAACACTTTCTATACTAAGCGGCTTATTTAAATAAGATTTATAAAGCTCTTTTACATCATCATTTTCATATGAACATCTTTTAACTTTATCATTATCAATATTATATATACCTGTAATTCTTTCTTCTTTTGCTTTAATAAGATCAGTTATTGGGCAAAGTGGTTGTCCACCTCCGCCTATGCATCCACCATCACAATTCATTACTTCTATGAAATGAAATTTTTTATATAAATTGTTTTTTAATAATTCTTCTAAATTAGATATTCCATTTACAACAGCTACTTTAATCTTTTTCCCTTCCATATCTATTGTTGATGCTTTTATGCCTTTTAGTCCTCTTAATGTTTTAAGCTCCATAAAATTATCTTTTGGTTTATGTCCCGTCAATATTTTGTGTAATGTTCTCATAGATGCTTCACATACTCCTCCAGTATTACCAAATATTATTCCAGCACCCGTACTTTCACCTAAAATATTATCATACTCACTATTTGAAAGTGATGGTATATTAATATCTTCCTCTTTTAAGAGTAGTGTTAACTCACTTGCTGTCATAACATAATCTATGTTACCAACATATTCTTTTGCTTCCATTTTTTTTGACGTACATGGAGTAATTGCAACTGTTATTATTTTAGCTGGATCAATACCTTTTTTTTCTGCAAAATAAGTTTTAATTATTGAGCACTCCATGCCTATTGGGCTCTTACATGTTGATATGTTATTTAATAGTTCTGGATGATATATTTCAGCATGTCTTATCCAAGCAGGGCAGCAACTAGTAAACTGTGGCAAATCCTTTTTGTTGTTAATTCTATCAATTAATTCAGAAACCTCTTCCATAATGGTTAAATCAGCTCCAAATGCTGTGTCAAATACATAATCAAATCCTAACTTTTTTAATGCAGTTACCATTTTACCTTGTACGTTTGCTCCGTATTCCATGTTAAATTTATCACCTAATGATACTCTCACTGCAGGTGATGTTAGCGCTACAACAATTTTTTCATTCTTATCAAGTATTTCCTTAACATCTCTGTATACATATTTAGGCACTAATGCTCCTGCAGGGCAGTTCAAAATACATTGTCCACAGCCTACGCATATCGGTTCTTTACAGATATTTAAATCATATTTAATGTTTTCAATGTTTTCACATGTTTTTTTACATTGTCCACAATTAATACACTTCTCATTAATTCTCATTATTGAATTGTTATAATCAGATATTGTTACTCTTTTATCTTCAACATTATTGTTAACTATTTTGCCCTTCATTTCAATAGATGTTTCAACAATTGATTCAACAATAGCTTCTAATTCATCAGTAATTATGCTTTCGGTAACCAATTCAAATTTATCGATAGTAGCACCACATTTTTCACAATTATTTTTTACATTATACTTTTCTTCATCTATAATATTGTTACATTTTATACATTTATATTTTTTCATACTGTTTCCTCTTTGTATTAATATTATAACATCTTTTTTTTGTATTTACATTATTTGTTTATTATAAAATAAAATGTTGTTCCCTGTCCTAAAACACTTTCCACACCATATTTGTATCCATGTTCTTCTAATATATTTTTTACTATAGATAAACCTAGCCCCGTACCCCTTGTATTTCTTTTGTGATTTTTATCATTATGGTAATACTTATCCCAAATATATTTTATTTCATCTTCTTTAATTCCTTTTCCGGTGTCTATTATTTCGACTCTATATGTTTTTTTGGATTTTATTACTTTAATAATTACTTTTTTATCTTCTCCAGTATAATTAACGGCATTATTCATAAGATTATAAATTACTTGTTCTATTCTTTTTCTATCTGCATTAATTATTAGTTCTTCCGCACTATCATATATAAAGTTATAGCCTTCATCTTCAACTAAAATATCATATCTTTTAATAATTTTATTAATTAGATCGTTTAAATCAAATTTTTCAATGTGTAATTCATTTGTATTTGATTGAATTTTAGATAGTTCTAAAACATCATTAACAAGAACTGTTAACCTATCAGTTTCTTCTATTATTATATTTAAATTTTCCTTCTTTTTTTCTTGACTTTGATTTTCTAAATCCTTAGTCATTTCTGCATACGCTTTTATCATTGTTAAAGGCGTTTTTAAATCATGTCCAACATTGGCTAGCAGATCTCTTCTTAATTCATCAGTTTTAGATAATTCAATTCTCGCTTGTTCTAGTGTTTCTGATAGCTCAATTATTTCTTTAATTTTACTATTACTTTTAAATGAAACATTAAAATTTCCTTTTGCCATTTCTATTGCTGAATCACTAATTTTTGTAATAGGTTTAGATAATTGCCTTGATATAAAGTATCCAATTAACCCAGAAAGAAAAATCATCAATATTACTATATATATATATTGACTTTTTAGTAACACAATAGATGAATCTAATGGCTCTATAGATGAATATAAGAATATATAGTTATCATCCTCAAGATTAATCGATTTAATTAATGTTTTATTATTAAATCTTGGATTATAAACAAGCAAAGTATCTTCTTTTTTATTACTTTCTATAAATGATTTAATATATGTATTCTGAACAATAGTATTATTT
Organism: uncultured Clostridium sp.; assembly: GCA_964649245.1. Taxonomy (GTDB): domain Bacteria; phylum Bacillota_I; class Bacilli_A; order RF39; family UBA660; genus CAG-1000. The sequence continues at coordinate 11,263 of CAZYOS010000021.1, read as the reverse complement.
TCCAGACCGCATCCTCTATTATAAGAATTTGATACTATGTTAAATTCATTTGTACTATAAACTAAAACACATATACCTTTTTCATATGCTATACTTTCCAAATAATCAGTTGTTATTTCATCAGAATTCTTAATATTGTTTGCTACTTGATTTAATATTTTTGTTTTATATAATTCATAGTAATTTCCAAGTAATACAATTTGTCCAATAAACAAGAAAAACAAAATAAGACATGAAAAAATCATTTCCATTGTCCAAACTAATAATTTAATTTTATAAGTCTTTGATTTCAAATTTATATCCCATTCCTCTTACTGTTGTTATAAGATTTCTATAATCTTTTAAATTATTTCTTAACATTTTGATATGGGTATCAATTGTTCTATCATTTCCAAAATAATCATAATTCCATATATTATTTAATAATTGTTCTCTTGATAGTGCTATTCCTTTATTATTAATAAAGTATACTAAAAGATCATATTCCTTTGGTGTTAAATCTAATTCTTTATCTTTAATATAAGCTGAATGTCCTAAAAAATCAACTTTTAAATCTTTATATATGAAAAAATCATCTTCGCCCTTATATCTTTTTAGTACTGCATTTATTCTCGCCATCAATTCTTTTGGACTAAAAGGTTTTGTCATATAATCATCTATACCCAAATCAAATCCAGCTAATATATCATATTCTTCTCCTCTTGCTGACAACATTATAGTTGGAACATTATATCTTTCTTTAATTTTTTTATAGGCTGAAAATCCATCCATTTTTGGCATCATAATATCCATGATAATAATGTCTGCGTCTTGTGCCTTTTCAACTGCTTCGGTACCATCTTCTGCTTCAATAACATCATATTTATTTTCAAAACAATATTCTTTAATAACATCTCTTATTAACTTCTCATCATCAACAACTAAAACTTTCATAATTTCACCTCTAATTAAACTATAAACACATTGTGTGATACTTTTGTGAAATATATTTGATTATTATATAAAATTATTTTACATAATCTTTCCACATCCTGCAATCAAATCCATTACATTTAAATAAACTAGCATCTTTAATTTTGCCGTTTTCATATTTGATTATTAAAGGATAATTACTGTTGTAAACTAATCTATAATTGCTAAAATCATTGTCTATATTTATTAATTCATTTACATTTATATTTGAGGAATCAATATAATATACATTTGAACTATCAACATTCCATTTTTCTAATATTCCTAATAATAATGTGCAATCTAAATTATTGCAATTATTACCTTTAAATATAATAATACTAGAATCACTCCCCAATTCTCTAATCTTATTTATATTTACTTTCAATATTTCTTGGACTTCTTTTTTTTCGTTAGTATATTCTATTATACTCTTTTCATAGTATTTCTCAAACTCATAATTTTGTGTTCCTTCAAATGTATCAAAAAAAGTAATACTATTTTCATTTATTTTTAAATTAATATAATCTTTGTCATAATTGTTAATAGATATTTTAACACCACAATCCAAATTAATTGTCTTGGCTTTTTTGTTATATTTGTAGCTTAAGCAATTATTTAGATTAATACTGTCAGACATATATGTAAATTTGTCGTTTTCAATCTTTATTATACTATAAGCACCAGTCTTAATATCATAATTATACCAGGATTTGTTTTTAATATTTTCACTTATTGGAGCACTATAAAATATTTTTATTCCACATAATACTATAGTAAAAATCATAATAGTTAAAATAATTACAACATTTCTATTTTTCATATATATATATTAACAAATAATTCAATATTATTCAATTATTTATTGGTATTATGGTAATAATCAAATTCAGATATTTCTTTTGATATAGCATCCAAATCTTCTAAACCATCTTCTTCTTCTAATATTCTATCAATTAAAAAAAGTAAATCTTTCGCAGTAGTACAGGCATTATAATCAATTTTATAATAATTTAGTATATCTATTTGATAATCGTTCAAATAAAGCTTATCATTTATTTTTTTATGCATATACTTTTTATCTAACAAATCATCTACATCTATTTCCTTTTTTTCTATAATCATATTACACCTAACAAAAAAAATCACTAATCAGTGATTCCATATTTATCTTTGAATTTTTGTACGTTACCAGTTTTAGTAGTCTTAAACTTTCCTGTATAGAATGAATGGCATTTTGGGCAAGCTTCAACTTGAATTTCATCTTTATTTGATCTGATTTCAAATTCATTTCCACAAGCACATTTTACCTTACATATTTTTTGTACTGGATGTATTCCTTTTTTCATATTTTCCTCCTCGCCATAACTTTATTTCAAGTTATAGAAACAACTTCAAATGGTATTATACACAAATATTTAAATAAAATCAAGTGATTTTAATTATTTATACAATTTATTATTTTAAGATATATTTTATATTGGGTTTTTTCATCAACAAGAGATATAGTATTACTATTAAGTTCATTGCTTAAATTATTAGTATTTACGTAACAAACATTTTTATAATTATAATACTTATCAATATATGTTGCAGCTATTTCATTATTGCAGTACGGAGATATAATTACTACTTTATTAGATGTGATATTTTCTATTTGATCAACTATTTTTGTAGTGGTTTCGTATATACCATTTAAATATTCTTCAAGTATTCTTTTGCTTTTGTTACACTTATCTGTAGTTTTTTTGTTATTTGCTGATATAATTATAATATCTGAATTTCTTATTACTTTTTTAATGTTAGTATATTTTCACTTATCATATATTTTAATATCATTATATATAGCATTATATATATCTTGATATGTAACTCGTGTTTCAGAAAACGAGTTATTAATGTTATATTCTTTTAAATTTGATAGATAATTTTGCTTGTATTTTGTTATTTCATCCCCAAAGGATAAAATATCATAACTAATTTTATTAAATCTGTAATATATTATTATTACAAAAATTATCATAAGAAAAAAAATAACTAGTATTTTTAATATTTTATTCATATTATATTTTACTCAGTTATTTCAATTTTAGCACCTAATTTTTTAAATTTTTCTACAACTTCGCCATATCCTCTTAAGATATAATCGCAATTATTTATTGTTGTTGTTCCTTCAGCTATTAAACCTGCTAACATAAGTGAAGCTCCACCTCTTAAATCTGTTGCTTCTACTTCTTCTCCATGCAATTTTGAAGGACCTATTATTTCTAATTTATGATTATCAATAATTCTTGTAGTAGATCCCATGATATTTAGCGCTTCTGTATTTTTAAATCTGTTTTCATAAATTGTTTCTTCAATAATAGATCTACCTATAGCTTGTGTTAATAAAGTGGTAATAGGTTGTTGTAAGTCTGTAGGGAATCCTGGATACGCTAGTGTTTTAATATAAGTTGGTTTTATCTCATCACTTTTATTAATTATAATGGTATCCTCTTCGTGTATATAATTGATTCCTATTTCTTTTAGCTTTGTTAATAGGGCTTCAATATGAGTTTTAATAATTCCATTAACTTTTAAATTTTTCCCTAACAATGCTCCCGCGATTAGATATGTTCCAGCTTCAATACGATCAGGAAATACGTCAATGACTCCATTGGAAAGAATGTTATTTCCTTCTATTTCTATCGCAGAAGTCCCAGCCCCTCTTATTTTTGCTCCCATATTAATTAGGAATGAGGCTACATTTGTTATTTCAGGCTCTCTTGCTGCATTCTCTATTATAGTCATACCTTCCGCTCCTGTTGCGGCTAGCATTATATTTATTGTTGCTCCTACACTTGGGAAATCAAAATATATCTTTTTGCCCTTTAATTTTTTTGCTGTGATTATATATCTGTTTTTTATTTTTTCAACATTTGCACCTAATGACTCAAACCCCTTAATATGTATATCTATTGGTCTTGCTCCAATATTACATCCTCCAGGGAATGATATTTCAACTCTTTTATCTTTTGCTAATAATGCACCCATGAAATAGTATGATGCTCTCATTTGAACGCTTAATTCTTGTGGGATTGGTTTATTGATTAAATTTGATGAATCAATAATCAGTGAGTCTTTATCATGTTTAACTTTGCAATTTAGCAATTCCATTATATCTATTAAATATTTTATGTCAGATATCTCTGGAACATTATAAATAATACTTTTAGTATTTGACAAAATTGCGGCAGGTATCAATGCAACAGCACTATTCTTAGCCCCACTTATTTTGACCTCTCCAGTTAATTCATGATTTCCTTCGATTATCATTTTCATAATAGTATCACCTCATGACTTCTAATATTAATATACTATGATTTTAATATATAATCAATGAATAATTCTTTAATTTACATTAAATACCTTATTAATTACTTCAATTATTTTTGATTTATATTTGGTCTTATCTGCTGATTCATCTATCAAACATAGAGGTGGATAAAGTACGCACCAATAGTTGTTTCCTTTTGATTCTCCTATTTCAATAACCAGTGATTCATAGTATCCTTCATCATATGTAATTCCTTTGTATTTTTTTATTGGAAAATAATTTAATCCGTATTTTATATTAAAATTCTTTTCATAATTATTTTCTTCAAAAATATCATTTAATTTTTTTTCTATAGTATTCATATTTTTAATTATGCCTTCCCTTGAATCATCTATATTACGTTCATCAATACTCCCTAATATTGAAATAATATCTTTTGTTGCTTCTTCTTTAATGGCGATATCCTCTCGACTATTAGAATTTGGTATTATTCTAAATCTTATTGATTCTGATGGAATTACATAATTTTTTTCACTTAAGAACAGAATGCATAATGCTAATAAAACTAATATTATAATTTTTTTCAAATAAATAACCAACCTTTCATATATGTGTTGGCTATTATTTTAAATTATTATTCATTTTTTATAAATATATATCTATCTTTGTTAGCATAATCTTTTTCCACAATAATACATGCATTTGAATAGATAGAATGTGCATATTCTTTGATACTACTAGCTTGTAAGTATCCAATTTCAAAAGCTATTATAAATCTACGATTAAGTTTTTCTTTTGATTCATCCAGTATTCTTTTATAATAATATAAACCATTATCTTTGGCAAAAAGTGCTTTGTGTGGTTCATACTTTTTAACCTGATCCATTATTTTTTCTTCATACGAAATATATGGAGGATTACTTATTATTACATCATATTTACAATCTATCTTAGATAAAATATCACTTTGATAAAAATTAATATCAGTATTATTTTCTTTTGAGTTCTCTTTTGCTAATGATAATGCTTTTTTTGATATATCACAAGCATCAATATTACATTTAATTTCTTTTTTTATTGATATTGCTATACATCCTGAACCAGTCCCTATGTCTATAATATGAGGATTATTGAACATTTCTTTTATATATTTAATGCTTTTTTCTACTAGTAGTTCTGTTTCATATCTAGGAATTAAAACGTTTTTATTTACTTTTATTGTATTTCCATAGAAATTAACATATCCTATTAAATATTGAATAGGGACACCTTCTAATAGTAATCTATAACTTTCCTCTATATTCTTGGATGATTTCAATAATTCTTTTGCTTCTAATAAAGAATAACCAAGTTTAATTATTTTATTTAACATTAGATGATTCCATTTTCATTCTTTCATCTTCGGCAATTAGTGAATTTATAAGTTCTTCTAAATCGCCTTCCATTATTTTATCCAAATGCATAACTGTGTAATTAATTCTATGGTCAGTTACCCTATTTTGTGGATAATTATATGTTCTAATCTTCTCAGATCTATCTCCAGTTCCAATTTTGCTTCTTCTTTCATTTCCCAGCTTTTCATCTTGTTCTCTTTGTTTCAAATCATATAGCCTTGTTTTTAATATTTGCAATGCTTTTTCTTTGTTTTTAATTTGACTACGTTCTACTTGACAATAAACTATTATTCCCGTTGGGATATGAGTCACTCTTACTGCTGAATCTGTTGTATTAACACATTGTCCACCAGCCCCACTACTTCTTGTAATATCAACCCTTATTTCTGAATCTTTTATTTCAACATCGACTTCTTCTGCTTCAGGCATAACTAATACGGTTGCAGTTGATGTATGAATTCTACCTGCAGATTCTGTTTCTGGGACTCTTTGTACTCTATGAACTCCACTCTCATATTTTAATTTTGAATATACACTTTCACCACTCAACATGAATTCAATAGTAGAGTATCCTCCACTTTCACCTATTACCTCATATGTTACTTCCATTTTCCAGCCTTGCTTTTCTGCATATTTATTATACATTCTAAAAAGGTCCCCTGCAAAAATATTTCCTTCGTCTCCTCCGGCTGCTCCCCTTATCTCCATAATTACGTTTTTTTCGTCATTCGGATCTTTAGGTAAAAGTAATATTTTAAGTTTCTCTTCTAAGCATTGATGTTCTTTATGTAATTTTTCTAATTCTTCTTCTGCAAATTCCCTCATTTCTTGGTCTTTACTCATTTCTTTTGCAGCTTCTATATCTTCATTATCTTGTAAAAGTTTTTTATAAACATTTACTGTTTCTTCTAAAGAATTCTTCTCTTTAGAAACTATTTTCATCTTATTATAATCTTCATATATTTCAGGCTTCAATAATTCATTTTCAAGATAATTATATCTTTCCATCATTATATCTAATCTTTCTTTCATATTCTCTCCTTTATTATTTGATTTTATGAAAGCCATCTATAATTCAGTATCGTCTTCAAATCCTTCTTCAACTACTACTAAATCTTTAAGATCATCCTCGCCTTTATCATCTTCCACATCATCTAATTCATCATAATAATCTTCATCATCACTGTCTGTATCGATTGAATCCTCTGATGATATTTCATCATCTAATTCATCTTCTATTTCTTTAATACTTATTTCTGATGTATGATTCTCTCTTAAGTCCCAATATCCTTTTGTTAATTGTATAAATCTTTTTTCAGTTGCTAATAATGCAAAAAAGTCTCCTATTTGTTCTTCATATGTTTTCTCACCTAAATTCAATTCATCACACACAATTTTAAAAATTTCTGCAGTTTTCATTTTTTTGCCTTTTTCTTTTAATATTACATATGCCAAATCATCAAATGACATAGTTTCAACATCTTCTTTTTTTATAGTTTTAAATCTCATTTTATAGTTCCTCCTCTATGCGTCCCTTCTTACCATTAAAATTATACTTATTTTTTATATAAAATCAAGTATTTTTTTTATATTTTTAATACATAATAATAAATAAGGACATAATTATGAATAAAAAAATTTTGATTATTAAAATTATACTCTTTCTTTATGTATTTATTATTATAGTTAACTTAAGTTTTTATGTATATGCATATATCACGCCTAAATTTCAAATAAACTCAAAAAATAATCTTTTATTATATGATTGTGACGATATAGAATTATTCAATAATCATGATTTTGATAATACAACTACATTAGATAATATTTCTATCAACGTAAAAAATGCTATTGTTTCTATTGAAGATAAAAATTTTTTTACACATAATGGATTTGATTACTTGAGAATAATAAGTGCTTTTATTACTAATATTAGAAATAAGAAAATATTAGAAGGTGCTTCTACTATAAGTCAGCAATATATAAAGAACTTGTTTTTGGATTTTAATAAAACTTGGAAAAGAAAAATAGAAGAAGCTTATTTAACATACGAATTGGAAGTACACTATAGTAAAGAAGAAATACTTGAGGGATACCTAAACACTATTGATTTTGGAGCAGGAAATTATGGTATTAAGAACGCTAGTAAATATTATTTTAACAAGTCTCCTTCAGAATTATCATTAGCAGAGGCCTCAATTATAGTTGGTATTCCAAAAAATCCTAGTTATTACAATCCAATTGCAAATTATGAGGGAGCTAAAAAGAGGCAATTATCAGTATTAAAATCGATGGTTAAAAATAAATATATAACGAACGATAAACTTGAAATGGCTTATAATCAAAAGTTGGTTTTCTATGCTAAAAATGATACAAAAAAATTATCAAGTATTTATTATTATAAAGATGCTGTTATGAATGAATTAGATAATATAAAAACCATTCCTAATTCATTATTAAATATAGATGGACTTAAAATATATACATCCTTTGATAAAGATGCGCAAACATTACTTGAAAATAATATAAGCACATATATGAGTAATACAACTATGCAAGTTGCTTCTGTTATAATTAGGCCTAATACAGGGGAAATAACAGCCCTAGTTGGAGGTAAAAAGTACTCTGAATCACAATATAATAGAGTTATTTCATCAAAAAGACAAGTGGGTTCAACAATTAAACCATTTTTATACTATTCCGCATTAGAAAATGGCTTTACTGCATCAACTACTTTTTTAAGTGAAAAAACTTCTTTTAATATTGGCAATGAAATCTATTCTCCTAAAAATGCAGGTAATATCTATGCAAATAAAAACATATCACTATTAGCTGCCATTTCTTATTCGGATAATGTATATGCAATGAAAACACATTTTTTTCTTGGGCTTGAAACATTAGGAAACACAACTCAACGGGTGGGAATAAAAACTCCTGTTATTGCAAATGCATCTTCTGCTCTTGGCACTACAGAAATAAATATGCTTGATTATTCGAATGGTTTTATTACATTGGCAAATCTTGGAATTCACAAAGAGCCGTATTTTATAAAAAAATAACAGATTTGAATGATAACATATTATATGAACATTAAGATGAAGAAGAATATGTATTAAACACAAAATATGTTTATATATTAAATAATTTATTAACATCAACATATAACTATAGTATGGTTAATTATACTACACCAACATTAATAAGTGTTTCTAATTTAATTAATAGTGGTAAATATGCTGTAAAAAGTGGTAGTACTTCATCCGATTATCTTACAATTGGTTATAATAAAGACTATTTAGTAATGGTATGGAACGGAAATGATGATAACAGTAAAGTACTAAATTCAGAATCAAAGATTACTAAAAACATATGGGCTAATACAATAATAAATCTTCCAAAAAGTGATGACGATTGGTATCAAATACCAAAAGGAGTAATTGCTTCTATTATAGACCCTATTAGTGGGGAAGCAAGTTTAAATAACGGTATGGTTTGCTATTATGAAAAAGGTAGTGAGCCTAATTATTCTATTGATGATATATATACTATTATAAACAAATAAAAAACAAAATGTATTTTCTATTTTGTTTTTATTTATTTATATCTATTGTGATTTGATATTTATCAACCAAATCTATTTCTGATACATCTATTTTTGTGCTTGCAGATCCTAAGTTAGAGGCAAAGTCTCTTACCGTATTTATTAATTTAGGTAAATCTATTTCTCCATACTCATTCATGAATTCACTATTTTTTTCTTTTTCTTTTTCTTGCTCTTCTAATAAGTCTTCATCTACATCTATTCTTTCAATTCTATTTATCTCTTCAGAAACGTTCGTATCAATTATAGTTGGTTCTTCTGTTTGATAATTAATCTCTCCAAGTTGCTCTTTAATTGACTTTTGTGGTATCTTCTCTTCCACATTAGGATTTTCTTCAGAAATACTTTGTGGTATAGCATTTTCACCTAAAAATGGAGTTGAAGGCATATCAATAAAATCTGGGGTAATCTCGCGATTTTCTGTTATTATATTTTTACTTTCATCTGATGATAATTCTTCAGTATTTTTTTCTTCTTCCTTCTGATTGAAAGGATTTATAAGGGGAAGATCATCATTAAATTCAACTTCAGATGAAGGTAATACTGTTTGTACTTCCTTTTTTTCATCAATTATATCTATTACTTTTGGCACTTCAAAATCAAGGAATTCCATATTGTTTTTACTTGCATCACTTATTATGTCTCTTTTTTCATTATCATTTATCATGGCTTTTTCTATTATATTATCACTTCCTTGTGGTTTTAAAAGTTGTTGTATGTCTTCTGATGCCATATCTGTATTATCAATTAATTTAGCATTCATTAATGCTATTATCTCGTCTTCTGTCTGTTTTACAGTTAATTTTTCAGCTATTATTCTTTTTAATAAACTTTTTTGTAAATCCAAATTATCAACTGCTAACAAACTTCTTGCATGTCTCTCTGATATTTGATTGTATAATAATGCATTTTGAACTTCTTCTGGTAATTTTAAAAGTCTTATTTTATTAGCTACAGCAGATTGACTTATTCCTATTTTAAGAGCTATATCTTCTTGATTAAAACCTCTATCTATAAGTTTTTTATATGCTTTTGCTTCTTCTATTGGCGTTAAATTCTTCCTCTGCAAATTTTCTAACAATGCAATTTCTGCACTGGTATTATCATCTGTTTCCATCAATATAGATGGTATTTTTTTTATTCCTGCAATTACTGAAGCTTTATATCTTCTCTCTCCTGCTATAATTTCGAACTTTTCTCCTAATGTCCTTACAACTATTGGTTGAATTACACCATATTTAATAATAGAATTAGCAAGTTCATTTAATTCTTTTTCATCAAATGCCAATCTTGGCTGAAATCTATTGGGAAGAATATCTTCCACTGGAATATAGATTATATTTTTCTTATTTTCTTCCATCACATTACCAATTTCCTTTATTCTATATTTATTTTAAATCATTATGAGCTATTTATCAAGCAAAATATAAAAAAAGACATTATTTGTATGCCTTCTTAATAATATTGTATTCTCTAGGTATTTTTATATCTGTTTTTTTAATTTTTTTTATAATTGGTATATTTCTTATTGATTTTTCAAATGGCAGTTCATACTCTATTATTTTTTCAACACGATAACCTAAATTTGTTATAGCATTGTCGTATTTTTTCACTTCATCTATTATATACGATTTTAATGGCAAAAAATATCCATTAAGCTTTAATGCTCCTACAGATAGCTCAGAAATGATACCTAAATTTGAAACAGCTCTACAAGTTACTATATCATACATCTCTCTTTTCTTCTTTGAATAATTTTCCATTCTTTCAGAAATTACATTAGCATTTTTTAATTCTAATTTTTCCTTTACTTCATTTAAAAAAATTACCTTTTTATTATTTGATTCTATTAGATCAACATTTAAATCACTATATATAATGGCAATAACCATTCCAGGAAAACCAGCTCCGGTTCCAAAGTCACACATTTTAATCTTTTTGTTTAAATCAATCGCTTTTGTTAAACATAATGAATCATAAAAATGTTTTAGATATATTTCT
>CAZYOS010000020.1:0-14555 GCA_964649245.1 uncultured Clostridium sp. | reverse complement strand
CATATGGAATAATGATATATCAAGAACAAGTACTTGAAATATTAAGAGTAATAGGTGGATATTCTTATGGAGAAGCAGATGTTATAAGAAGAGCTATGTCTAAAAAGAAATATAAAGTTATAGAAGAAAATAAAGATAAATTTATTAATGGAGTTATATCTAAAGGATATGATTATTCTGTAGGTACTGCATTATATGATAATATAGTTAAATTCTCTTCATATGGATTTAATAAATCACATTCAGTAGTTTATTCAGTAGTAGCTTTTCAAATGGCTTATCTTAAAATTAATTATCCATTATACTTTATGAATTATTTACTTAATATGAACAAATCAAGTGATAAAATTAAAGAATATATAGATGAATCTAAAATATATGGAATTACATTTAATAAACTATCAATTAATTATTCTAACTATGATTTTATGATTAATAATAATAAAATAAATATTCCTTTTTCTATTATTAAAGGTATATCTGTTAATGTATGTGATGAAATAATAATTGAAAGAAATAAATCTCTATTTAAAAGTTTTTATGATTTTATGATTAGATGCTATGGAAAAAGTGTTAATAAAAAGATAGTTATTTCTTTAATATTATGTGGTGCATTTGATGAATTTAATATAAATAAAAAAGAAATAATTAATAACTTTGGAATTATTTTAAATTATGTTTCCTTATGCAAAGACATAGATGAATCATTGGTATCAATGCCTTTACTTGAAGAATGTGAAGATTATACTGATTACGAATGTATAGATTTTGAAATAGAAAATTATGGATTTTATTTATCTAATCATCCAGTATCTAGATTTAATAGAGATAATTATATTACATTATCTAATATAGAAAATTATTTTAATAAAAACGTAACAATAGTATTATTAGTTGATTCAATTAAATCAATTGTTACTAAAAATAATGAAAAGATGTTATTTCTTAAATTAAGTGATGAATTTAAATCAATAGAAGGAGTTATGTTTTCTAGAGTTTATAGTAAATATTATGGTATAAATAAAGGTAAAATATATAGGTTTATTGTTAAAGTTGAAAAAAGGAATGATTCTTATCAATTAATAATAAATAGTATGGAAGAAATGGTATAAAATGGTAAATTTTATGCTTTTTTTTTTATTATTTATTGTCTTTTACATGAGTGTTGTGTTATTATTATATATATAAGATTAAGATTGGGTACAATAATAATGTACTGGGAGGTAATTATGAACAAAAAAGTCAGCAAAATAATATATATAATATTATTAGTAATCTTAATACCAATTCTATTAATTAATATGGTTATTATGATTAAATCCTTTGTAAATAAGGATGAAGTACCAAGTGTATTTGGGCTTAAACCTATGATAGTTCTCACTGGTTCTATGGAACCTGAGATATCTAAAGGAGATTTAGTATTAGCTAAAAATGTTAATCCTGATGATTTAAAAGTTAAAGATATTATTTCTTATAGAGATAACGAAGACTCTATTATTACACATAGAATTGTAAGTATTAATACAGAGGGAGAAAGATATTTTACTACTAAAGGAGATGCTAATAATACAAACGATAGTACTGAGATTAAAGATAATATGATTGAAGGCATATATGTCTGTAAAATAAAAGGATTAGGTAATGTATTACAGTTTATCCAAACACCTGTAGGAATTGCTATAGTTGTAATGTTTATTATTATAGTTGCATTTGTGCTTATTAGTATAAGCGGAGGTCTTAAACCTAGTGAAGATGAAGAATTAATGGAAGAATTTAAAGAATATAAAAAAGCTAAAAAGAAAAAGCATGATGATAGGTAATATGGTGTAATCAGTTAATAAACTGTTTACATAAATTTGGAGTAGTACTCCTAAAACCTATGATAAAGGAGGTGAGAAAGAAGTATGAAAAAGAGAAATTTAATATTAGTAGTTCTTTTAGCATTAGTAGCAGCAACATCTATATTTGTTGGTAATACATATGCTAAATATGTAAGTGCTGCAACTGGAACAACTACAGTTGGTATTGCAAAATGGGATATACAAGTAAATGGTATTGATATGACTAGTGGTTCCGTTGCATTAGGAACAACAATTAATTGTACATTTTCTGATGAAATGCCTAATGCTCAAATAATTTCTGGTAAAATAGCACCAGGTAGATCATGCTATTTTGATATAGCAATAGACCCTACTGGAACTGAAGTAGGAATTACCTATGCAGTATCTTTAGGTTCAATAACAAATTTACCAGCTAATATGACTACAAGTATGAAATACAGTACTGGTGGAACTGCATATGCTGCTGGAACTGCTGCTACTTTAGAAGATGGTGCTGGTTCTATAGCTTTACCAACAGGTTTAACATCTGCAATGGCTACTGCACAAAAAACATATGTTAGAGTTTCATTAACTTGGCCATATGAAACATCAGCAGGTGCTGGAGATGTATCTGATACAGTTGATGGAATTGCTGCTGCAACTATTAGTGTACCTGTAACAGTAAGATTAACTCAAACTGGTTCTTTATAGTCTTCAATATAGCTATATTGAGTGAGAATGATCAATTATTCTCACTAAAGTTTATTAAATTAATAGATTTTAGTGAGAATAGATGAATGAAAGGTTAATAATGGCTAGTAAGGATAATAAGAGTAAAAAAAATTATGATGATGATAGTAAATCTTATTCTTTTAAAATTATAGTAATTGCTTTATTAATTATTATAATTCTTTTATTATTGCTTCAATCTTGTAGTAATTTTAGCGTGACTGTAAAAGGTGAATATACTGGTAACTATGATATTTATGAAATAACTCTTAAAGGAACATGTGAGTGTCCTATATGTGAAACATGTAATACTTGTTCCAGTGATTCAAGTTCTAATAATAGTTCAAATACTAATATATCTAAGCCTAATTCTGGAACAGATGAACCTGAAATATCAACTAGTACTGATTATGAACCTATAGATGAAACTGGATTTATTGTATATGATAAGGAAGATAAATGGACTGAACCTACTGAAGCAACATATCAAGCTAGTATATTTAGACATTCTTCTTATGAAGTAGTTGATGGAGTAATTGCTCCTGGTACTAAAAATGTTTATAAATTTATAGTTAGAAATCTAAATGATTTTGATGTAAATTATACAATTAAAGCTATTGAAACAAATACAAGTAACATAAATATGAAATATCGTTTAAGAAGTGAAACATCATATATTATCGGATCTGATAATCATTGGGTTGATGGATCTGATTTAGTAACATCACTTAAAACATTAACATCTCATGGACGTGATACATATTATTTAGATTGGAAATGGTTTGATGATGATATTAATGACACTCCTATTGGAATAGATGATTCATCAAAGTATTCAATATATATTAAAGTAGAGGCTGAAGAAAAATGAAATTAATATTAAATATAATAAAAAACGTTGTTATTGTATTTTATACCATTCTTGCTTTTTCTATTTTATTATTATTTATTGAAAAACAATTTAATTTAGATGATTATCCTAATGTATTTGGTTATAACATATTAAAAGTCAAATCTGGAAGCATGTCTCCAACAATTAATGTAAATGATTATGTTCTTACTAAAAAGATAGATGGAAATAATGCTAAAGTAGGGGATATCGTTGTATATAAAGAAGAAAATTATTATGTTACTCATAAATTAATTAGTAAAGAAAATGATATATATGAAACCAAAGGCGACTTTAATAATATAAGTGAAAGGATTAATTCTTTACAAGTAAAAGCTATAGTTGTTTTATATGGTACTAAATTTACACAACTAATTAATACTTTATTAAGTCCTTATTTTATTATTTTAATAGGAGTATTTGGTTTATTAATTCCAGATATGATTTTAAATAAAATAATGAAAGTTAAAAAGTAGATTTTTATGTCTAATTATGATATTATTTATATATGACAATAAATAGTGAGGTATTTTATGAAAAAATATAGTGTTTTAATTATATTTATTGTTTTAATGGTATTATTAAGTACTATGCTTTTTAATAGAACATATGCTAGGTATGCATCTGGAACTGATGGAAACACTAATATAGGAATAGCTGTTCCTATATATGATGAAACTGTTAAGGATATTACTATTCCATTAAATTCGATGAAACCGGGAAGTAGTTATACATATAACTTTTATATAGTAAATGCTAATACATTAGGAACTGTGTCTGATGTAACACTTGACTATTATATGATGATTGAGAGTAGTACAAATTTACCAATTACTATTATTTTACTTAATAGTAATAATACTAATATTCTTAGTAATAATATAACAAATACTTTTACTATGCCACATAGTGTACTTACTACGCATAATTACAGTTTAAAGTTAGACTGGAATATATCGTATGATGATTATCAATGGGAAAATACAGTTGAAGCATTATTTATACACATATATATAGTTCAAAAAGCAAATTGATTGGAGTAAAAATGAAGTTTAAAAAATTTAAAAATTATTTTAGTAAGATTCCTAAAAAATACTATAGTTTTTTACTTCTTTTTGCGTTAATTATTCCTTGTATAGTCTCTAATTATACTTTTGCAAAATATGTATTTGAAGATGTGAATGATAAATATTTAATGTCTAAAGAGTTTTACTTTACAAGTAATATTTTAAAATCAAATAATTATGAAGTGAGTGATTGGGATGGTATATCTACATATACTGTACCTATAGAATTAAGTAATTTTGTGGATGCTCTTAGATGGACTGACGAAGACATTTCTTATAATACTAGTATTAGTTGTAGTACTAGTAGTGGTGTATCCGGAAATGTTAACTGTAGTATTAGTGCAAATGGAGTAATTCTATATGAACAATTAACTGGTACTACTAACAAGATTAATATTACAATTACTAATCCTGATAATATTGTATTTCATAGTGGAGATTATATAAATATTAATGTAAGTGTTACTTCAACTAGCCCTTATAGAAAGACATTATCTGGAAGTATTAAATTAAATGTTATGCCTGTAGAATTTGAATATCATATTACTGATAGTGTAAATGAAGAGTATTTTACCCTTTATGTATCAAATCCTACTCTCAATAGTATAAATACATCTGTTAGTTGGGATTATACAAAAGTAAGTATTAATAATCTTAGAAACACAGTAACAAATGGGCAATATAGTACTACTGATGTTAGTGGAACTGAAAACGTTAGTAGTTTCTCATCTACATTAGCATCTAAATCATCATATTCAATAAGGTTTTTTAAAAGTGATATAACTAAAGATTATACATATCCTAGCGGAGATACTCTTCCAATTGTAACTGTAACCGCTAGTTAGAAAGAAAAAAATGAATAGACTTAGAAGCAAATTATATTCATATGGTGTAATAGCAATGATGATTGCTGCTTTTTCATGTCTATATGTAAAATATCCCGAAACTAATTTAATTACTAACTCATCAAAAACATTTTATACATTAGGAACAAGTTCTATTACAAGTACTTATTTATTAAATGATGTTAATTATTATGGTAATACTGGAACGTATAAAGTAATTGATTCGTTTGGAAATAGTACTAAAATATATAGTGATGTTAATACCACTATTAGTGATGCTCCATATTATTTAATTAATTCTGAAATGCTTTTACTTCCAAATGGAGATAAAAATGTAACTGAAAGTACAATGTTATCTTTTAAAGTATATAGAGGAGTAGATATTTACGTTTTAAGAGATAATAGAATTACAACTGATCCATCATGGTTAGCAAGTAGTTCTTTTACTAAAACAGCCGATACTGTTACAAGTAGTAGTGGAACTATTTATGATATATGGAAAATTAGTGTATCTGCTAGTAGTAGTGGTACAACTGTAAATATAGGGCCTAATGTAACATCAGTAGATGATTTAAATTCTGCTGATAATCAGGTTATTCTTATTAAGGAAACATCAAAAGTTACTAGTAGAAAATTTTTCTATTATGATTTTGATGATATTACTAATGATGAACTTGTTAATGGCTTTTCATTATCTACTGGTAATAATATTACAGTTGGTCCTGCAGAGATAACTGATTCAAATAATGTTACTAAAGATGCGCTGTTATTTGATGATAATTCTGGTTCACTAATGGGAGATATTTTGAAATCTTTTAATCCATTATCTGGTGTGTTTACTATGGAATATAAAGCCTATGTAAGTTATAACAGTGCAACTGATGATAATACATCAAAAAATACATGGTTAAGAATGTTCTTACATTCATCTAAACCTTCTTCTGATACTGATAAAAGTACACGTTTACTTGAAACATATTTGTATCGTGTTGAAAGTGATTTAACAGTAGTAGTAGCTAATTCAGCTGGTACTAATCAAACTTTAGCTACAGGTATAGCTCTTAATGAATGGCATACATTTAAATATATAATAGATGTTCCTAATCATATATTAACTTTATATATTGATGGTGTACTTGGAAATGGTGCACAAAATGGTGCTACTTTAACTAATCCATTATTTAGGCAAAAAACTCTTACTAGTGCAAGTTATATTGAATTTGGTAGTGGTAAATCTCACCTTAGTTATTATGCTATTGATGACGTTCAATTAACACCAACTCTTGGTATAGGTTTAACTGGTGTTACTATTCCTGGCATTGGAAGCATTAATGTTGATAGTAATAGTACATCTTATAATATAGTTAGTAGTAGTAACCCCGAAACTGCCACATATAATATAGATAAAACAAATGATTATTATAGTCATACTGTTACAACGAACTCTACTGGCGCACATATTGTTGTTACTAATAATAATATGGAAACATTTGAATTTGATATAACATTTATTAGACAATCCATTTTTATTGGATATGATGTAAGAGGTGATTCATCTCTAGCTATTGACGAATTGTTTCAAAATAGTCAAGTAGTACATTTCTTAGATACATCAACTACATCACAAGTTTACTTAGAGAAAAATCTTGTAAATGATTATAATACTGGTCTTAGAGTATCTTATGATGTGTATTTTAATAATAATAGCAACGTTGATAATTCTTTAATATTTAATTATGCTACTAGTGGACAACTAGGCTCATCTGTTGATCTTACTAAAGTAGTTACAAACTCATATCTAAATACAATTCAAAATACAAGTGATATAGGATTTAAATTTGTTAGTGATACTACTACTTATGATGATACTGTTGTAACAAAAGGTGCATGGCATAATATTAAGTATGATATAAGTGTAGTTGATAAAACTTATTCTGTATATTTAGATAATAATCTAGTATTTACTGCTAATTTTTATAATGATTTAACATCTATAAATAATATAGCTTTTGGTACTGATATTGCTGGTACGGCTGACTTTTATGTTAAAAATGTAAATGTTGTTGAAATAGGAGGATATCCACTTGATAGTGTATCGTTAGATGGAGTCTCCCTTACTAATTGGAATAAAGATGTATTAATATATGATTATTATACTGCTTCAACATTAAGTAATAGTACTACTATAGATTTATCATTTAATAATTATTATCAATCTCATACTACTAATATTGATACTACTAATCAAACTATAACTATAAGCGCAGTTGATAATAAAAATCAGTCTTATATTTATGTAATTAATTATTTAAATCCTATTGATGAAAATGTCACACTACAAATGTTACAAAATTTGTATGATGAAACAACTTTATTATTACCAACTGAGAATCAATATACAGTATATACTTTTGGAGTATTAGTTAATGCTAGAAGTGATGCATTAACTGTTATTAATGATACAGCATCTATTTCAACTGACTATGCATATGCTTATTATGTTTTAAGAGAAGCTAGAGATCATTTATTACAATCATATAATTATGATGATACTAATAATCTTGATGTTACAGAAACAAATGCTACATCTAGTATTAATTTTTCTACTACTTGTGTTTATACTGAAAAAAATACTGTCATTAGAGAAACTCAAACCTATGAAGTATCTCTTGTTAGTACTATTAAATATTCTAGTAATTTAGATAATTCATTTTACTTTGAAAAGGTATTAGAAAATGGTTCTAATGCTTATATGATTAAAAATGCTGATGATACTCAAATTACATTTACTAGTGTTCCATATAAATATATGAATGCCGAATATTTAGTTATGAAAAATAATCTTTATTATAATGCATCATTTAATTTTACTTCTAATCAAAATATACATTTACTTATATTTAAAGATTGGGATACCGGACCTTTTATAGGATCATTAGTTATTGATGGTAATACATATACATTTGTAGATACTAATGAGATTGTTACTACTAGTAATGGAAAAATATATAGGGTATATCAAACTGATAATTATATACCTGCAAATAGTGAATTTGAAATATCATCTAATGATTTCCTTAACGCTGAAAACAATAATATATTTGGATTTATTAAAGCATCAAACGCTAATAATGATTATTTCTTTCATGAAGATATGGATGATTATTCAAGCACTGAAACATTTACTAAATCTTGGGATAATATAATATCATGTAATAGATCTAGTCATGAAAATAGTACTGTTAAGAGTTATAATAATATTGTTGTATCAGGTTCAGGTAACTATTTATCTCAATATTCTGCTAATGCTACAGAGATGCCTATTGTTATTAAAAGATTTGCAGAAATAGGTGAAGAATTTCAATTAAAATATTCTATGTATATAGATAATACTGATACTAATACAACACCAAGCTCATCAATTTCAGATAGTGATAATTCTTATTTAAGAACATGGTTAGCTAAATTTTCCAAAGATCCTAGTGACGGAAGAAGTATATCAACTGGTTCTAATGACAAAGTAAATGTAGTAGGGGATTTATATAATGCCGCAGCTAAAATGCAATATACAACTGCTGGATCTAATTCAACATCTAATATTTCTTATACGGGTAAAACTGCTAATACTTGGTATGATTATGTTGTTTATTATAATACAATAACTCAAATATTTAATGTGTATATTTATGAAGGTGGCACAACTAATAGAATCTGTAATGCGGGTAATTGTAATATTATAAATTATGCATTTGCTAATAATAATACAATACATACTACTAATAGTGTTTATTTTAGTGGTAGAGGTTCTAGTAAATCATTTTCTAGAATATCTGATGTAACTGTAATTCCTATTTTATCTAATATATATACTGATTTAAATATTGATGGTAATAGTATTGGAACTGGATTATATCAAGACTTAACTAAAGCATATTTATATAAATATGATACAAGTACTACTAATGCTTTAGTAGCAACTACATCTCTTGGCACTACACCAACTACAAGTGAAAACATTACATATTCTCCTAGTAGTGGTGATAAAGAATATGCTACTATAAGTGCTAGTTCAAGTAATAAAACAAGAGAATATAAAGTATACTTTGGAGCAGATGATGAAGGAAAAGATTTGTTATTACAGCAAACAATTAATACAGCATTAGGATATAATAAAATATTATATACAAATGATACTTATAACAATTTATTAACTGCTATTAATGAGGGAACAAATAGTTTCAAAAGTCATAATTTGACTCCTGTTGAAATACAAGTTTATATTGATAATATAAATACAGCTATAAATGATTTAGTTAACAGAGTCGATTTTGATTTATCTTATAAGGCTAAAATTACTGAAGGTACTGATTATAATGATTTTAGCAATTATCCTGTAAATATTACAAATAAAAGTAGTTTAACTGTTAATTTTAAATTAGATACAAGAGCTTCTGAAGAAGGGTACTTATATGCTGATAAGACTCATAAGAGATACTTAGAAACAAATGCTACATTCCCTGTTGGAACTAAAATTACTATGATAGATAGAAGTGAAGGAGATGTAGAATATTATTATTACTATGTTACAACTGCTGACTATGATTCTAATAAGCTAGAATACTTAGTAACGGATTTTAAACTCATGGGAACTACTAATAAATACTTTGATAGAACATATAATTACGATTCTACTACTAGAAAGATATATGGAAATTACTCTTTTGTTATTGATTTTGTGAGTGTAACTGATGCAACTAAATTCGGTACACAAACTAATACATTAACATTTGATTTAGATATAGTTGAAAATAATGTTTCCACTAATGTGGCATCATCAAATCTAGTTTCATATAATATATATAATCTTTCTAATCATATCGAAGTAATAACTAATATGAATAAAAAGTATTATACTAAAAGTAGTTCATATGGTACTAATATTTTATCTATTGAAACTAATGTAGATCCTATTATATCTAGTGCATTAGTTGAAAATGGAATACTTGTAAAAGATACTAGGTTTAGTGATTACAAATCAGGAATTAAATTTTCATTATACAATGAAGCTGGAACAATTTTGTATCCATTTAGTAAAGGTACTGTCATTAAAAATTTAACTACAAATGTAGTATATCCATTAACTAATGATAATGCATTTAGAATAAGTAATACTTCTAATATATCATCATTTACAAATACTTATGATTTTTCATCAATATTTAATGTGTTAAATGTTGGAAAATATTCATTAAGAACAGACTATATTGCAGTAATAGATGGAGTAAGTGATAGTCATATTCTTTCTACCACATATATTGATTTTGAAATTAAAGAAGATCCTTATTGTGCAATATATGCATCTGTTAATGATGGAAATGGTATTGTTAATATGAGCAAAAGTAATCATTTTAATTCTACAATAAATGTTCAATGTGATGGTATAGAATCTAATGTAGATATAGTGGCACAATTATATAAAAAGAATAACAATTTATTTAATAGCTTTGGATATACTGCTGTTAATTTAAATAATTATTTTACAACTGAAGATTATCTTCAATATGATGATGATGTAAATGAAAGATTACTTGATACAATAGTATATGTCTCAAGATCAGATTTATCGAGAACAATTAATGTAAATACGTCATTAAGTAACTCAGTTCAATCTGGAACTTATAAAGCAGTTTTCTCTGCAATTGTGGATGGTGTAAGAGTAAGTGATACATATTCTTTCTATATTAAGAATGATTAAATAATTATGAATTTCATAATTATTTTTTTTTATTGAATAATTATCTAATAAATATCATAAGTATTATTAATATGAAAGAGGGTCTTATGGATAAAAATGAAATTATAAAAAGTTTGGGTAAAAAGTCAGGTGGTGAGATATATCTAGGAGTTGTTGGAGCTGTTAGAACTGGTAAAAGTACATTTATAAAGAAATGCATTGAAATGTTAATTTTACCTAATGTAACGGATGAAAACGAAAAGATGTTTAGATGAAATACCACAGACTTCTGGTGGAAAACAAATAATGACTATTGAACCCAAATTCGTACCAAGCAATGGTGCTAATATAAATATAGATGGTATGAGTGTTAATGTTAAATTAGTCGATTGTGTAGGATATGTTACTAAAGATGCAATAGGGTATGAAGATGAATTTGGAAAAGAAAGAATGATTAAAACTCCTTGGTTTACAAATGATTTGCCTTTTAGAGAAGCTGCAGAACTCGGAACTGAAAAAGTGATTAAAGATCATGCCACTATAGGTATAGTTATTACAACTGATGGGTCTATTGGAGAATTTCCTAGAAGTAATTATATAGATGCTGAAGAAAAAGTAATTAATGAACTTAAAAATATTAATAAACCATTTATAGTAATAGTTAATAGTACTCATCCTAATAATACAGAAACTATAAGTATAAGTGAATCACTAAAAGAAAAATATAATATACCAGTTCTACCATTATCAGTTGAAAGAATGAATGAAGAAGATATTGTTAATGTATTAAAAGAAGCGTTATATGAATTTCCAATAGAAGATATTAAATTTAATATACCTGATTGGGTAAGTGCTTTAAACAATAGTCATCCTTTAAAAACTGAATTTATAAATAAAATGAAAGATTCTATTGTCGATATAGATAAATTAAGAGACGTGGAAAAAATAAATTTAAATTTAGTAAATACTGATACTATTAAAAAAGCTTATATATCTTCTTTAGATTCATCAACTGGAGATGTTACTATTACACTAGAAGTAAATGATGATTTATTTAATAATACATTAAAAGAAATAGTAGGTGAATCAATTAATTCTAAGGGGGACTTAATACGTTTATTTACTAGTTATTCTGAAGGTAAAATTGAATATGAAAGTATTAAATCAGCTCTTAAACAAGTACATCAAACTGGTTATGGTATAGTGCTTCCTAATGTCAAAGATATGGAACTTGAAAAACCTGAAGTAATAAAACAAAGTGGAAGATTTGGAGTTAAACTTAAAGCTAAAGCATCTTCAATACATATGATTAAAGTTGATGTTGATTCTTCATTTGAACCTATTATAGGTAGTGAATTACAGAGTAAAGAATTAATTAATCATATAATGAAAGATGAAAATAATCCTGAAAAAATATGGCAAAGTGAAATATTTGGTAGAAGTTTAGATGAAATAGTACAAGAAGGTATTCAAGCAAAACTGGCTTTACTACCAGATTCTGCAAAGTATAAATTAAGTCAAACCATTACAAAAATGGTCAATAAAGGAAGCAATAATTTAATAGCTATAGTATTATAAAATAAGAATATATTAATTCTTATTTTATTTTTTTAAAATTATAAATTTAGTGTTTTAATTTTATAATTTTTATAGTATAATGATAATATTAGTATAGGGTAGTTAGGTTTATCTTATTATAGATTGAAGGTGTGATATGTTTTTAAGTTTGTCATTTGGATTAACAGGTATATTTTATGTTATTGTTGTTACCTGTATTTATTTTTGGAAGAAAAAGACTAATGAAGGAAGAAATTTAGCTCCATTTTTCTTTAAATTTTTGCTGTTTTTCACTTCGTTTACATTTTTTGTAGAGGTTGCTTGTATTATAGCTATGCATAATCCTACTATTCATCCTGCTTTAACTGAGTTTTTATGTAGAATGCATATTTTAGCTGATATTACTTGGGTTACTATGTTTTTAGTATATATATGGTGTTCCTTAAAACCACCTGTTACAATTGTTCAAAGAAAAAGACAAAGAAAGTATGTTGCATTAATCATATTAACTTTTGATACAGCTTTATATTTACTTACATTGAAATTTGATGTTACTTATCAAACTGCTGTAAATCCTAATATTAAAATGGTCGGTGGTACGGCGATGTATCCTGTTTATTTTATTAGTTTATTCTTCATTGTTGTTTTATTACTTATAGTATTGAAACTTAGAAAAAATGTTCAAAAATCTATGAAACCAGCTTTGTATTATTTTGCTTTTGTGTATGGTGGATTAGGAGCTCTTCAATTATTATGTTTTAATTATAGAATAACATATGTTATGTTTATGTTTTGCTTTGGCACTGTAGGCCTATTCTTTACTTTTGAAAGCCAAGATACTAAATTATTAAAAGATATTGAGAAATCTAAAAAAGAAGCTGAAATTGCTAATAGAGCAAAGACTGAATTCTTATCTAATGTTTCTCATGAAATAAGAACTCCTATGAATACAATTCTTGGTTTTAGTCAGGCTTTACTTGAAGAACCTAATCTTACACAAGAAATAATAAATAGAGATGCTTCTAGTATTAAAGCTGCCAGTGCGTATTTATTAGAGCTAATTAATAATATTTTGGATATATCTAGAATTGAATCTGGTAAAGAAATATTAGATGAAAAAGAGTATAAATTAAGTGATGTTTTATTTGAAATAAATAGTGTAATATCTTCTAAGGTAAATAAAGAAATATTAGGTTTTCAAATTAATGTAGATGAAAATATTCCTACTGTTTTTTATGGAGATTCTAATAAAATTTATTTAGCTTTATTGAGAATACTTGAAAATTCTATTGAACATACTAAGTTTGGTAGTGTTACGTTAGATATTGGTGGTGCTTATAATGGCGATACATATAAATTAAGTTTAGTTGTATCTAATACTGGGCATGAAATGAAAGCAGAAGATTTTCAAAAAGAATTTGAAGACTTTGCTGAAATAAGTGATAAATCTAATAATACTATTAGTAGTACTAAATTAGGATTAATTGTTGCAAAAAATTTAATTAAGATTTTAGGTGGAACAATTGACTTTAAGAATGAAAAAGGTAAAGGTACAAGATATATAATGAGTCTAGATCAAAAAGTAATGGATGATACTAAGATTGGTAAAATATTTGGTGTTGAATTTAGTGGAAGAAAGAAAGAAACTTTAGATTGTTCTGGCAAAAAAGTATTAATAGTAGATGATAATAGATTGAATTTAAAATTAGCAGCTAGATTACTTGAAAAATATGGCTTTGATATTACTACATTAGAAAATGGAAAAGACTGTGTTGAAAATGTTAAAACTAATACATATGATATTATATTCTTAGATCATATGATGCCTGATTTAGATGGTATAGCAACTATTCATATGTTAAGAGATTCAGGATGTAAAACTCCTACGATTGCTTTAACAGCAAATAGTTATAC
>CAZYOS010000019.1:0-14743 GCA_964649245.1 uncultured Clostridium sp. | reverse complement strand
TCATGTTTTATTATATGGTCCTCCTGGTTTAGGTAAAACTACTTTAGCTCATATTATTGCTAATGAGATGGGTAGTAATATTAAAACTGCTAGTGGACCCACTATTGAAAAGAGTGGTGATTTAGCTGCTATATTATCTACTTTAGAACCTAATGATGTTTTATTTATTGATGAGATACATAGAATTCCTAGATATATTGAAGAAATTCTTTATAGTGCTATGGAAGATTATAAACTTGATATTATAATTGGTACTGAGGGTCAAACTAGAAATATTAAAATTGATTTACCTCCTTTTACTTTAGTTGGTGCTACTACTAGAAGTGGTGACTTAAGTGCTCCTTTAAGGGATAGGTTTGGTATTGTTTCTAAACTTGAGTTTTATTCTAATGATGAGCTTGCTCTTATTGTTAAAAGAACTGCTAGGGTTCTTGGTGTTAAAATTGATAATGATTCTGCTAATGAAATTGCTACTAGAAGTCGTAAAACTCCTAGAATTGCTAATAGAATTCTTAAAAGGGTTAGTGATTTTGCGTTAGTTGAAGGTAAAGGTGTAATAACATTACCTATTACTAAAAATGCTCTTAAAAAGCTTAAAATTGATGAATCCGGGCTTGATAATACTGATATAGAGTATTTAATGAGCATTATAAATAAATTTAATGGTGGACCTGTTGGCATTGAATCTATTGCAACATCCATTGGTGAAGAAAATACTAATATTGAAGATGTTATTGAACCATTTTTATTACAAGAAGGTTATGTTAAAAGAACTTCTAGAGGTAGAATAGTAACTGAAAAAACATATGAACATTTTAAAATAAATAATCAAGGTAGTTTATTTGATATATCTGAATAATAGTTATTATATTTATAACTATTTTTAATTGATTATTATCATATTGTGTGGTATAATATTCTAACTTTCTAAAGAAGGGGAGAATGAAAGATATGTATGATTTTTATATTCCATTAAAATATAAATATAGTAGTGATGCTTTAATAAATATTGAATTATATTCTTATCTTAAATCTCATAATGATGACTATGAAGGATTAGCACGTAAAACAAATTCTAATGTTGCTGATGTTATAGCATATCCCGGATGGTTTGTAATTAATGACATTTTTTATTTTTTTAAAAGTAATGGTGTTTTTAATGAACTATTAATAAGTGAAATTATGAAAGAATTTAGAGTTAAATGTGCTTTATTTGAATTAGCAATGTATAGGGGTAAAATTGGCATTATAAGTGAAAATATTAGAAATAGTGGTTCTAAATATTTATATTATAATCAATTATTTAGAAATGCTGAATTAGAAGACTTTAAACATTTTTCTTGTTATGAAGAAATATATAATTCTTTATCTAGATTACTTGTTGCTGACTTTTTTACTGGTCAATTAGATAGAGAAACATATAATCTTTTATTTGAAAAAACTATTACTGATACTTTTTTAGCACCTCTTACTGATAATGGTCTTGCATTTAGTGAGAATAAACATACATTAAGTACTTGCTTTAGAAATTTGTGTTTTCCTAGAAATAGTAAAGAATTATATGATAGTGAACGTGATACTTTGAACTTAATACTTGAAAACAGTGAATTTAGATATTATTTAACTAAGTGTTTAGATATTGACATTAATGGAATTATAAATAGAGTTTTATGTAAATATGATCTTCTTTTATCTGATGGAAATAGACATGCTTTGAATGGGTATTTTGATAGTAAAAAGGAAATCATTGAATCTTCTTTAGAGCTCTCTTTAAAAATGTAGGTGGGTATTATGATTGTGTTTAATGATAAATTTAATGGTGAATGCATAGATATAACTGGTAAAAGTTGTATTGATAAATGGATTAATGGTAGTTATCGCAATTTTTGTAGGGGTTTATCTAGTGAAATAAATATACCTGTTGAAGAACTTGAAATATATCCAGAATGGTATAAACTACAAGATGGATTATATTATTTTAAACAAAATAAAATATTTAATGAAGTACTTGCTTGTGAAATATTTAAGTATTTTGGATTAAGGTGCGTTGATTATTCTTTTGCAAGAGATGGGAACTATACTGGAATAATTAGTAAGAATTTTAGGAATCCAGAGTATGAATATTTTTATTATAATGATTTAGTATTTTCAAATAGGGATACAACTGTTGATAACTTCGAAAATATATGTTCACTGACTACCTTATTGACATCAGCATCTTCTGCTCATATACTTATGAGAGAATTATCAATATTATTAGCTATTGATTTCTTTTTAGGAGAAGGAGATAGAAAAAACTATAATTTATTATTTGAAAGAGATAATGATTCAATACATTTAGCACCTGTTTGTGATAATGGAGAAATATTTTATGGGCCTTCTGATAGTATTGATACATGCTACGGGAAAGTATCATTACCAGGAAGAAGTAAATGTTTTAATAATGATGAATTTGATACATTAATGCTTATATCATGTAATACTGAATTTAGAAGAGCATTAATAAATACACTTGATATAGATATTAATCAAATATTAAAAGATGTTATAGAGAAATATTCTATTGATATGTCTTCTTCTAACGGAGTTAGAATAATTAATTATTTTGATGATAAAAAAGCTATAATTGATAATACATTAAAATTAATATTATAAAAGAGAATTAATTTTTATATAATTCTCTTTTATATTCTTCTATTATTTTACTCATGAGTGTTAAATATGTATCTCCATTTTTTCTTTCATCATCACTTAATGTTTGCAAATTATTTATACTTATTTTAACTAAATTATTTTCTGATATGAATTTTTCTTGTGATTCGGTTAATATTTCATCATCTAATGAATAAATATATTCTATTTTTTTATCTGATATTAATGTTTTAGCATTTGCTGTTTCTTTATCTAGTGACTCTTTATCACTATCAAGTGAAATAACTTCTATATTATATTTTGTTAAATAATTAAATACATCATTAGTAGTTAATATAGTATCATAATTGCCATTTTTACCTAAATTATATAATGATACATCTAATTCTGAAATTTTTTCATTTAATTTTGAATAATTTTTTTCTATTTCTTCTTTTATATATACATTATCATTATATTCAATTAATGTTCTCTTAATATTACTACATAACATTAAGAAGTTTGAAGGATCTAACCATATTTCTTCAATATCATTATTTAAATTCATTCCTTTAGTAGCATCTATTATTTTTAGTTTACTATTTAAATTTAATAAATCTCTTGCTAAAGGTGCTTCAGAAGCTAAACCACTATATACAAATATTTCTGCTTCTGCATATTTTGCTTTTTTCTTTTTTGTTACTTCATAATTCTTATCTGCGCCATTAGGATAAACACTATTTATTTTAGCATAATTACTATATAGTACTGTTGTTCCATATTCTATTGGATAGATTGTTGTATAAAGATATGTATCACTGAAATCTTCTTTTATAGAACAACCTGTTAAACATATAATAGTTATTAATATAATAATGATTGTTTTTATTCTTTTCATATTTTTTCTCCTTTTAATGGAATAGGGTCATGTCCCATCTTACCAAATGGATGACATCTAATAATTCTTTTTATTCCATATTTTATTCCTTTTAATCCATATTCATTTATACATTCTTTCATATATTCACTACAAGTAGGTGTAAATCTACACATAGAATGCCAATGTATAGGAGTTATTTGATATAAATTAATTAGTCCTATTAATATTTTTTTCATATAAATATTATAATATATTTTATTTGAAAAAGATAGTTTTTAATTATTATATTTTTTCTTTTCTTTACAATAATTAAATGTTATAATCTATATAGTGATTGAAATGAATAATATGTTAAAAAAATTTGGAATAATACTTAAAAATGATAAATTATTGAATGAAGCTCTTACTCATACAAGCTTTTCTAATGAACATAATACTAATAGTTATGAAAGACTTGAATATTTAGGTGATGCTGTTCTTGAAATAGTATGTAGTGAATATTTATATTTTAATACTAATTATCCTGAAGGTGAAATGAGTAGATTAAGAAGTCTTTATGTTTGTGAAAATGCATTATATGAATATAGCAAAGAATTTAATTTAAAAGATTATATTAAAGTTGGAAATGGAATAGATGAACCTAATAAAACTATTATAGCTGATGTATTTGAGGCTTTAATAGCTGTTATCTATCTTGAATATGGAATAGATACTGTTAAAAAATTATTTAATAAATTAATAGTTCCTTATATTGAAAAAAAATCTGATTTCTTAATGGACTATAAAAGTTTATTGCAAGAAAGTGTTCAAACAGTTAAAAAAAGTGTTACTTATAAACTAATTGAAGAAAGTGGACCTGCACATGATAAACGTTTTACCGTAGAAGCTATAATAGACGATTTAGTTTTTGGTGTTGGTGAAGGCGGATCTAAAAAAGAAGCTGAACAAAATGCAGCTAAAGCAGCATATAAAAAAAGAGCTTAATCATTAGATAAAAAATCTAATGATTTTTATTTTTTAATATGTTATAATTAATTAGAAATAAAATCATAGGTGGTAATTATGTACATAAAAGAAATTAAATTAAATGGTTTTAAAAGCTTTGCTCTTAAAACAAATATTGAACTTAATAAAACGTTTACTGGTATTGTAGGACCTAATGGAAGTGGTAAAAGTAATGTTGTAGATGCGATTAAATGGGTACTTGGTGAACAAAGTATTAAATCTTTACGTGGAGAAAATAATATGACAGATGTAATATTTAGTGGTTCTTCATCAAGAACTGCATCAAATAGTGCATCAGTAAGTATAATATTTGATAATAGTGATAAAGCATTACCTGTTGATTTTAGTGAAGTAGAAATTAAAAGAGTCGTTTATCGTACTGGAGAAAATGAATATTATATTAATAGCGATAAATGTAGACTTAAAGATATTACTAATCTTTTATTAGATTCAATGAGTTCAAAAGAATCTCTTAATATAATTCCTCAAAAAAAAGTTGATGAAATATTAAGTGAGAAACCAGAAGATAGAAGAGGAATATTTGAAGATGCAGCTGGTGTTTTAAAATATAAAACTAGAAAAACTGAATGTTTAAGAAAATTAGATAAAACTCATGATAATATGAGTAGAGTTGATATGATTATTAATGAGATTAGTGAAAACCTAATACCATTAGAAAGAGCATCAATAAAAGCAAGAGAATACAAAGATTCATTAAGTGAACTTGAAAATGTAGAAGTTGCTTTAATAGTAAAAGATGTTACTACTTTTAGTGCTTTGGTAACTGAAAAAACTAATAAAAAAGAAGTATTAGAAGATGAACTTTCTAAACTTAATACTGATTCTACTAGTGATAATATAGAAGTAGAAAAAATTAAAACTAAAATATTTAATATAGATGAAGATATAAGAAATACTAGTTCTAAATTGTTCTCATTAAGTGAAGAATTAGTAGAACTATCAAATAAAAAAACACTTATGAGTGAAAGAAATAAATATGATAAAGAGTCTAATGCTATTAAAAATAATATAATAGAATTAAAAGATAAAGAAGGTATTCTTAATAATAATACAAATTCATTAAAACTTGAAATGGATAATATGAATACTACTAAGAATACATTAAATAATAAACTTAGTAATATATCAAATGATTTAAATAAATTAGAAATATCAAGGAATTCATTAAATGATAAATTTAATTCTAAGAATAGATTAAAAATAGATATTAAAAATAGAATAGATATTCTTCAAAATAGTATTAATAATATGAGCAAAATACCTTATAGTGTAAAAGTTATATTAGATAATCCTACTTTAAGAGGTATACATGATATTGTTTCAAATGTTATAGAAACTAAAAGTGAATATAGTACTATGCTTGAAATATCTTTAGGAGCTACTGCTAGTACAATAATTACTGAAGATGAAACATGCGCTAAAGAAGCAATAGAATACTTAAAAAGCCATAATAAAGGAAGAGCAACATTCTTTCCTTTAAATGTTATTAAACCTAAAAGTGTTGATCCTAATACTCTAAGAAATATTAAAGATATAGTTGGATTTGTTGGCATTGCTAGTGATTTAGTAACATATGATTCTAAATATTATAATATTGTTATGAATACTTTAGGCAATATAATAGTTTCTACTAATATTACATCTGCTATACAAATAAGTAAAAAAATAAATCATCAATATAGGGTTGTATCATTAGATGGAGAAATTATTCATGTAGGTGGTTCTTTAACTGGAGGAAGTCAAAATAAAAATAATTCCTATATAAGTGATAAATATGAATTAGATAAATTAATTATTAATTCTAAATCATTAGATGAAGAACTAGATACTATATCTAATGATCTTAAAAAATATGATGAAGAAATAATATCAATTAAAGATAATATTTATAATATAAATGTAGAATCAATTAAATTAAATGAAACAATTAATAATAAAAAGGTTTCTATGGATTTAAATATTCAAGAATTATCTAAATTAAAAGATGAAATTAAGAATTTATCTAGTAATGACGAAAGTGCTTTGTCAAAAGAGCTTAATGAAATTATAGATAAATATTATAAAAAAGAAAATGAAAAAACAGAACTTGAAAAGAAAATGGAAATTCTTAATAAGAGTAAACTAGATTTAAA
This sequence comes from uncultured Clostridium sp., assembly GCA_964649245.1. Taxonomy (GTDB): domain Bacteria; phylum Bacillota_I; class Bacilli_A; order RF39; family UBA660; genus CAG-1000. The sequence continues at coordinate 8,074 of CAZYOS010000019.1, read as the reverse complement.
TAAAGATTTAATTATTCTTGAAACGTCTATTAAAAAAATGAATAATAGTAATACAGAATTAATAAATAATATTAATTCATTAGATATCGATATAACTAAATTAAATGCTGCTCTTGACAACTTACTTAATAGACTTAATGAAGATTATAGTATGACATATGAAAGAGCTAAAAGTACATATTTACTTGAAATAGATGAAGATGAAGCTAGAGATAAAGTTTCTACATTAAGAAGAAAGATTAAATCTTTAGGTGATGTAAATCTTGGTAGTATTGAAGAATATAATAGATTAAGTGTAAGAGTTAATTTCTTAAATAAACAAAAAGATGATTTGAAGAAAAGTGAAGATGATTTACTTTCAATAATTAATGATATGGATGGAATTATGAAAGAAAAATTCGAATCATCATTTAATGATATTAATGTAGAATTTAATAAAGTTTTTAAAGAATTATTTCATGGAGGAGAAGCTCATTTGAAATTAACTGATCCTCAAAATATTCTTGAAACTGGAATAGAAATAATAGCTGTACCTTCTGGTAAGTCTTTAAAGCCAATTTCATTACTTTCTGGTGGCGAAAGAACATTAACTGCTATTAGTTTGTTATTCGCTATTATGAACCTTAAAAACGTACCATTTGTTGTATTAGATGAAGTTGAAAGTGATTTAGATGATAACAATGTATCTATATTCTGTGATTATCTAAATAATTATAGAAATAAAACTCAATTATTAATAATTACTCATAAAAAGAAAACTATGGAATACTTAGATGTATTATATGGTGTTACTATGCAAGAGAGTGGAGTAAGTAAATTAGTAAGTGTTAAATTAGAAGATTAATAATTATTAATCTTTTTTTATTATAAAAAATAAGTCAACTATTGTTGACTTACTTCAGTATTATCTTCTCTTTCAATATATTTCACATCTATTTGTAATATTTTATTAGTTCCAGCAAATTCAGTATATGCATTTGCATTAGTAGTATCATATGTAATTTTTATATTAGAATTTTCATTTTCATAATTTTCATTATTAAATGAGGGGCATATTGTTGTAAATTCATTTAATATATTCGTTCCTGACATAGCTTCTATTATAGATTTAACTGATTCATACATTCCTTTTGAATATATTTCATTATCATCTCTAATATAAATAGTATAATTATTATCATCAAATATCGTAAGGTGAATAGTTAAATTTTTTGTTTTTGTTGTTACGTTTCCTTTTTCTTTATTAATTGGTATTAATTCCTTAGCCTTATCTAATGTTAAATATTCTATTATTTCACTGCTTTCAATGTTTGAATCTAGTATTGATGTATCCATATTTATTATTACTTTAGTAATTCCATTATTAATTCTAATACTTATTCCATCAGTAGGATTTGTTTCCAAAAAATCACTCATTTGAAATTTAGTAAATGTTTCTCCTTCTTTATATCCTCTTGATACAGATACAGCTTCAATCATATATTTAACTATTAATTCAGTAACATCTACTCCTTCAGTAACTGAACCATATTCTGTAGTAAGTAGTCTTTTTCCAGAATTATCATCATATTTAAATGTACATAATGTTGATACAGAACCAACATAATCAACTTGTATAGTATCTTTATATGATTTAGCAACTATTTTTACTCCACTATTATTAAACTTTTTAATATCTGATAAATTATTATATGTTTGTACCAAAGAGCTTGTTTCTTTAATTATCTTACCATATGTTCCATGACCGGAATTATATAAAAATAATCCATAAAATCCAACTGCAAGTAAAATAGTGCCTATTAATCCCCAAAATATTATTCTTGCTATATTACCACTTTTCATATACTCTTCTCCTATGATAATTATATAATAATAAAAAATAAAAATAAAGTGTTTTTTATTTTTATTGACTTAAATTATAAAAATAATTAAAATGTATATAGATAGTATGAGGTTGTAGTATGAGAAATAACAAAGGATTTACTTTAATTGAATTATTAATTATTATTGTTATTATAAGTATAATTATTGGCATAACTATTCCAAGTATTTTACTTATTAATAATAAAGTAGTTTTTATAGTTTCAGCTGCTGAAATATATGGTAGTGAAAATAATGAAATATTTTATGGAACTAATATTGCAAAAGTATATGTTGGTGAACTTATTAATGAAAACTATTTAGAAAGTGAAAAAGAATGTTCTGTATATATAACTATTGATGATGGTAGTACTATTTTTACTAAGGGATGCATATATAATCCAATTGATAATAATGATATGAATAATAATTATGTTATTCTTTTACGTCAGGCTAGCAGTGATAATAATACTTATAATTATATTGGATATTTCAATCGTGAAGGATATAATTTTGAAGAAAATATTAATTCTAATTCATATGCTGTGTTAATATATCTAAAGAATGGAAATAATGTTGAAGGAAATATGAATACAAAGACATATAAAATAAATGATAGTGTAGTACTTGATAATAATAAATTTACTAGAGAAGGATATGATTTTATTGGATGGTGTACTACAGTTAAATGTGAAAACGATAAATTATTAAAGCCTTTAGATACTGTTACAAATTTAGTTAGAAACGATTATGCAAGATCGTATATTTATGCTGAATGGGAAGCTAAAGAATATAATATTAATTATAATTTAGATAACGGAATTCTTTTAAAGCAAAATCCTACATATTATACTACTGAATCTGAATTTAAATTAAACAATCCAATTAAAAGTGGATATAGATTTATAGGATGGATTGAAAATGAAGGAGATACTCCTAAAGAAATATTTAATGTGTTTAAGGGTACTATTGGTGATAAAACATTTACTGCTATATATGAATTAGATAATTATACTCTTACGTTGGACTGTGGAAGTGGTGTAGGAAGCTCTGTTACAAATACTTATAATGCTAATGAAACACCAATACTATCATCTATTGGGTGCTACTTCGTTGATGAACTTAATAATAATGTTTATTATCAAACTGGATGGTCAAATGAATATGGTAATTATGATATGGATAGCAAATATACATTTTATTCAAATGGAAACAATGAAATTAAATTAACTGCTACTTGGAATAAATTATTTGATATTACAGGCAATTATGTTGTTGTTGATGAAAAAAATGGAAATTGGAAAGTAAAAATATTAGGTAGTGAAAATAACACTTTTGGTAAAGCATCAATTGTTTTTAATATTGAGACTAATATTGATCTTTTCTTAGTAGGAGGCGGAGCAGGAGGAAGATTTTATTACTTGGATTGGGATACTAAAATCCGGTTTCCTTGTTTTGGTGCAGGATGAGGCAGTGGTTATACAAAAACATTTAAAGAAATTAATTTAATAAAAAATAAAGATTATTTGATGATTATTGGTGCCGGTGGTTCTGCTGGTAGTAGAAGCCATATAGATGCAAGTAAGGGTAATAATACTACCTTTGAAAATTATGTTGCTAATGGTGGAGCTGCAGGATCTAATGTTTTAGGTGGAAAAGGTGGCTCTGGAGGAGGAGGCAATGGTGGATATTGCCTAGCTGGAGGCATCGGAGGCATTAATGGTAGAAAAGGCGGAAATAGTGTAGACAACAAAGGGAAAAATGGAGGACCTGGTCAGGGTAGTAATACATGCGAATTTGGCGAAATGAATGGTAATGAATGTGTCGAAGGCAACACCTATTCCACTGGAAGAGCAGGCGGAAAGGCTAGACAAACAGCTTTAATTCCAAACTCTGGAAACGGTGGAAATGGTGGAGTGGGATTGTATGATAATGTTGACAACAAAGCTTATAGATGTAATAATCCAACTATTAATCCTACCGCAGGAAGCAGTGGTATTATTGTTATTCGTAATGCAAGATAATAAATGTAATAAAAAAACTTAAACATATTTGTTTAAGTTTTCTATTATATTATATTGATCTCATTAAGTCTTTATCTTTAAATGGATTTTTTCTATCTATCTTATCAATATATATAATTCCATTTAAATGATCTATTTCATGCTGTATAGCTACAGCTATTTCTTCTCTTACTCTATCAGTTCTCTTATGTCCTAGTTCATCATAATATTCTATTGTTACTCTTGCATACCTTGGCACAATACCTTCAATATCATGAGTAACACTTAGACAACCTTCGCCTTCTTCTACATATATTTTTTCTTCAGAATGAGATACTATTTTAGGATTAATGACTTTATATTCTATAAATGTTCCATCTTCCATTTTATATGATACAACAAAAAATCTTTTCTTAATTCCTAATTGAACAGCAGCAAGTCCCATACCAGCTCTAATATTATTTTTTTTTGAATAATCTTCATCTTGACTTAATCTTAAATATTCAATCATATAATTCATTAGCTTGATATCTTTATTATCCATAGGAAATACCACTTCACTACTTTTTTCCCTTAAGATTTTTGATGTTCTCTCATTTAATATATCACATTCTTTAAACATATACTTCTTCTCCACAGGAGATATTATATCAAAAAAAACAGAAATATTCAAATAATAATTGAAATATCCTTTGATATTTTATATAATTAGAATATATGTAGATAGGATATAAGATGAAAAAAAATAATTTCACAATGTATTTAGCTTTTATTGGAATTTTTATTGTTATTTTTAGCATGGTTTTAGCAACATATGCTTATTTTACAGTTGAAATTGAGGGATCTGGAAAAGATTTGACTGCTACATCTTTTAATGAAAACATGGAAATTACTTTTAATGATACAAGCAATGTTACTTTAATAAATGCATATACAGGAGACTCTATTACAAAAACCTTTACAGTTAGTAATACAGGTGCCACATCAGTATTTTATGATATTACTTTATCTGAACTAGTAAATAATTTTGTAAATTTGAATGACTTAGTTTATACATTATCAAGTACTGATGGAGGAGCTATTAGAACAGAAACAGTTGTTCCTAGCGTTACAGATTCTGCTTTAGCATCTAATATTAAAATATCGCCAACCGAAACTCACTCATATACATTAGTTGTTACATTTTTAAAAACTACAGAAAACCAATCTAATAACATGAATAAAACATTTTCATCTAAAATTAAAATAGTTTCATCTGATCAAATTCATAAAAATTATCAATTATTTGCATCAGATTCTCTTGGCGGAATTATAGTTTCTTCTTTTACTTTAAATAATAGTAATAGTTTAGATTATTCTTTAATACCTACTACTAATGGATTATATTATACAAATAATACAGTTAATGGAGCAACAATATATTATTTTAGAGGAAATAATAATCTTAATAATAATGTATTATTTGCAGGTAAATGTTTTAAAATAATTAGAACCACTGAAGATTATGGTATAAGATTAATATACAATGGCACCCCAGTAGGAAACACATGTCCCAATACAACAGAAGCTAGTACTAATGCTTTCTCATCATCATTTAATGGAAATTATTCTTATAATGCATATGTTGGATACAATTATGGTTCACCAAACAGTTTATCATATGGAAGTGAACATGCTAATACAAATAATAGTACTATAAAAGGACAACTAAATACATGGTATGCTAGTAATTTGAGTAGTTATTCTTCATATTTACAGGATTCATATTACTGTAATAATAGAAAAACTAAATTGTTTACCATAGGTAGCATATTATATGGATCATCAGGATATGGAAATAATAATACTGGATATGATTCATATTATAGAATTAATGTTTCTAGTACCGTAATTCCAAATTTAGATTGTAGTGGAAATGATTTATTTACAATATCTAATGCTACGGGAACATCAGGAACATTAGCAAATCCTATTGGACTATTAACTGCAGATGAAGCAGTTTTAGTAGGATATACTACATCAAATGCTAATACTACCAGTTATTTATATAATGGTTATAATTATTGGACTATGACCCCTGCATATTTTTATTCAAATAAAGCATATAATTATTATATAAATTCTGACTTATTAAATGTTTCAGGCGTAAATGAAGAATATTATGTAAGACCTGTAATAACACTAAAACAAGATACAGTTGTATTATCTGGAAATGGTTCAACAAATACACCATATAAAATTACAAATTAGGAGGTAATTATGTATATATTAGATGCAATTATAATAATCACATTAATAATATTTGCAATGGGAGGAATGAGAAGAGGACTCATTAAATCAATAGTTCTGTTAGTGGGAATTGTTGCTATATTAGTTGTTTCTTATTATTTAAAAAATCCTGTGTCTGCATTTTTCTATAAAACTTTACCATTTTTCTCATTACATGGTATAGCACCAATATTTAACATAATAATATATGAATTTATATCATTTCTTTTGATATTTTCTATATTATATTTGATATTAAGATTATTATTAAAATTAACTGGTTTGCTTGAAAAAATATTAGATGCCACTATTATTCTTGGATTCTTTTCTAAAATTGGTGGTTTAATTATTGGAGCAATTGAAGGATATATTATAGTATTTATATTTTTATTCTTATTTACTCAGCCATTTATCAAAATAACAGGTATGGAAGATTCTTGGCTTGCTAATGCTATTTTAGATGATACTCCAGTTTTATCTAGTACAATAGAAGACACTAGAAGTGTTATAACTGAGTTAGACGATCTAAGAGTTAAATATGGTACTGTTAATGATAAATATAATAAGGATGCAATAGATATATTTTTAAAATATGAGATAATTAGTCAAGATAATTTGAACATACTAATAGAGAAAGGAAAAATTACATACGAATGAAATATTTAGAGAAGAATAATTTAGATGAATTAATAAAAGAAGGAAATTATTTAGTAGACTTTTATGCAGAATGGTGTGGCCCTTGTAAAATGTTACACCCTGTATTAGAGAGCATTGAAGATAAAATTAACATTGTAAAAGTAGATATAGATAAATTTCAAGAGTTGTCTTCTGATTATAGAATAATGAGTGTTCCAACATTGTTATTCTTTAAGGATGGAAAAAAGATTGAAGAAATAGTTGGATTTCATACAGAAGATGAATTATTAGAAATAATTAATTCACTATAAAGAGTTTAAAAAACTCTTTTTATATGTTATAATCTAATAGAAAAAAAGAGGAATATTATGAATTACAGAGATATTAATACATATGATTATGATTTAGATGAATCTTTAATAGCACAAACGCCTATTAAAGATAGAGATCATTCTAAATTATTAGTAGTTGATAAAAAAACAGGAAAATATACAGATGATAACTTTTATAATATAATAAATTATCTAAATAAAGGGGATGTTTTAGTTCTTAATAATACAAAAGTATTACCATCAAGAATATTTGGTAAGAAGGCACTTACTGATGCTAAAATAGAATTATTATTATTAAAAGAGATAAATAAAGATACTTGGGAATGCTTAGTAAGACCACAAAAAAGGGTACATGTGGGAACTATTATAAATTTTGATGAATCGTTTAAGTGTGAGGTAATTGATACATTTAATGATGGAATAATACATGTTAAATTTATATATTTGGGTATATTTATTGAGCATTTAGAAAAAATAGGGGTAATGCCTTTACCACCTTACATACATGAAAAATTAAAAGATCAAAATAGATATCAAACAGTTTACGCTAAAGAATTGGGTAGTGCTGCTGCACCTACAGCAGGACTACATTTTACTCCAGAGTTATTAAAATCCATAGAGGGTAAGGGTATCAAGATTTTATACGTGACTCTTAATGTGGGGCTTGGAACATTTAGACCAGTAAGTGAAAATGATATTACTAAACATGATATGCATAGTGAAAAGTATGAAATAAGTGAAAATGTTGTTGATGAATTAAATAAAGCTAAAAATGAAAATAAAAGAATTATATGTGTTGGTACAACTTCCCTTAGAACTTTGGAATCAAATATACTTAAATATGGTAAGTTTAAAAGTACTATTGAAGAAACTGATATATTTATATATCCTCCTCATGAATTTAAATCATGTGATGCTTTAATTACTAATTTTCATTTACCAAAAAGTACTTTAGTTATGCTTGTTAGTGCTTTT
>CAZYOS010000018.1:0-14891 GCA_964649245.1 uncultured Clostridium sp. | reverse complement strand
TACAAGCTGGAACAAGTCATTATTTTGGACAAAAATTCTCAAAAGCATATGATATAAAATTTATAAATAGAGAAAATAAATTTGAATATGCTTATCAAACATCATGGGGAGTAACTACAAGAATGATTGCAGCTCTTATAATGGCTCATTCAGATGATAGAGGATTAGTATTACCTCCTAAAATAGCACCAAAACAAGTATGTATAATACCTGTTAAAATGGATGAATCATTAATAGATATATCATATAAAATAGAGGCATCACTAAAAGAAAGAGATATTAAGTGTTATGTAGATGCTAGTGATAAAAGTGCAGGATTTAAATTCTCTGAATCAGAAGTTAATGGAGTACCTATTCGTATAGAAGTTGGACCAAGAGATATGGAAACAAATTCTGTAACAGTTGTAAGAAGAGATACGTTATCAAAAGAAGTAGTAAAATTAATTAATTTAATAGATTATGTTAATGAATTATTAAAGAATATTCAAAATGCATTATATAGTACATCAGTATCAAATTTAAAAGATAAAACATATGAATGTACCTCATTAGATGAAGTTAAAGATATAATGGATAAACATCCAGGAATAATTAATGCACATTGGTGTGGTAATGAAGAATGTGAATTAAAAATGAAAGAAATAAAGGGTGCAAAATCAAGATGCATTTTAGAAACAAAAGAATACAATACAGAAAAATGTATCGTATGTGGTAAAAAAGCAAAACATAAAGTAGCATGGGGAATACAATATTAATAATCACAAAAATATAATTATTTATACATATACTATTCACTTTATATTTCTATAATTATAAATATAAAGAGGTGATTCTATAAGTATAATTTGTTAATGTTTATTTGATTATTTCGAGATTTGTAAAAAGAGTATAATTATACTCTTTTTAAATAATATAGAATAATTTACTATATATTTAATTTGACATAGAAATAATAATATAATAAAATTATATTGTAAGAAGGTAGGTTCGTTATGAAAAATAAAAATGGTTTTACATTAATAGAATTACTTGCAGTAATAGCTGTATTAGCAATACTTGTTGTAATAGCTGTTCCAAATGTTATTGAAGCATTTAGAAATGCTAAAAACAAGACATTTATACAGTCAACTTATAGTATAGTTAATAGTGCAGAAAAGTATTATCTTAATAAATCAATTTCTAACCCTAGTTATTCTGGAGAAACAATAGATTTAGATAATAATAGTTCATTAAAATTAGAAGGTGACATTGCTAGTGGAGAAGTTGAAATATCATCTGCCGGAAAAGTTAGTATTGCAACTTATGATGAAGACCTAAATGTTTGTGCTACTAAAGACTTCAATGATAAAAAATTAACTATTACTGAATACATAGGTAGTGTATGTGAAACAAAATATAAAAAAATAGTATTATATGTTAGTAATAGTGGTTTATCATCAAATGATGGTTTATCTTTAGAAACTCCAATTGATAATATTTATGATGCTTATAATGCGCTTAATGGTGCAAATGGAATAATATATGTATTATCTGATATTGAAAATCCTTTGACTGATTTCCATGATGAAAACAGTGTTAAAATAAGTGGATATAACAATACTCCCATTATAACAAGAGGAACTAACATGATTGAAGATGAGAGAAGATCAGGCTTATTATATATATACGGGGAGTCTAGTAAGACAACAATAACTTTAGAAAACATAACTATTAATTCTGAAAATATTAATAGGGGTATAGAAGTTTATAGTAATGGAAAATTAATTATTAATAGTGGAACCACAATAGAAAATGGAAAAACTTATAATGGTAGTGGAGCATGCATATATGCAAGTGGTGAAGTTATTATGAATGATGGATTAATAACAAATTGTAGGGGTTATGGAGCAGGAGCGGTTGCTTTAGATAGTGGTGTATTTACTATGAATGGTGGAACAATATCTTATAGTACAGGCCAAATAAATGGTGGTGGAGCAATAAATGTATTAAGAGCGACATTTAATTTAAACGGCGGAAATATAGAAAATAATTCTACTTCTAGTTATGGAGGCGGATTCTATATTCATGAGACAGGTACATTAAATATGAGTGGAGGATCAATTAATAATAATACCGCAACATATGGTGCTGGGATTGATTCAATAGGATTAATAAATATTACAGGAGGAGAAATATCAAACAATTCTGCACAAACTGGTGACCACGGTTCAGGTGGTGGAATTAATAGTGCTGGAAGAACAATTATTTCAAACTTAAAGATGGATAATAATTCTGGGACCTCGGGTGGAGCAATATCAAGTACTGGATATTTAAAAATTGATAATTCTGAATTTACAAATAATAATGCAAGTTATTCATCTGGAGCTGTTACTTACTATGGAACAGATGAACTAGTTATTTCTAATACAAAATTTATTGGAAATCATTCATATTCATACGTTGGAGCGTTATCTTCTAAGCCAAATACAATTCTTAATAATTGTACTTTTACAGACAACTATGTAAATTCACACACTACTGGTTATAATAGTACTTCTTATGGTGGAGCTATTGGGTTCACAGGTGAAGCAACTCTTACAATAAATGGTGGCATTATTCAAGACAATACAACAGATACTGGAGAGGCAACTGCAATTTATATTAGCGAAAATGCAACGCTAATTAATAATGGAGCTACCATAGTTGGAACATGTTCTTATGGAAAATGTTAATATTATAAATTATTTCTTGACAAAATCATAATATTAGTGTATATTAATCATGTAATTGAAAAAGAGAAAGAAAGAGTATCCACTCTTCACCAGATACATTAATGTATTGGTACAAAAGCTAATTATAAAGTTTTTTAAGTGGATACTATGTATTCACTTTTTATATGATTATATGGAGGTGTTAGCTATAGCTAAACAAAATGATGTTCAAATTAATGAACAAATTACAATGTCTGAAGTAATGGTAATAGGACCTAATGGAGAAAAATTAGGAAATAAAAAAATCAATGATGCATTAACTCTAGCAAGATATGCAGGGCTAGATCTTGTTTTAATGAGCGATAATCCAAAAAATGCAGTATGCAAAATAATAGATTATAATAAATATCGCTATGAAAAACAAAAACAAGCAAAAGACCAATTAAAGAAGCAAAGAGAACAAAATCTCGAAATGAAGGAATACAGACTTAGTGTAACAATAGATGTAGGTGACTTTGAAACTAAATTAAGAAATGCAAAAGCTTATATTGAAAAGGGACATAAAGTAAAAGTTTCAGTACGCTTTAAAGGTAGACAAATGGCTCATACTGAATTAGGTCGTGATGTTATTATGAAATTTGCCGAAAGACTTTCAGAAGTTTCAGCTATAGAAGCTATGCCAAAGATGGAAGGACGTAGTATGCAACTAATACTAACGCCTAAGAAATAAATAAAGAAGGAGAAGATATTATGGGAAAACAAAAATCACATGGTGGTATTACAAAAAAGATTAAAGTAAGAGCAAGCGGTTCTACTAAAATTGGACATGTAGGTGCTAATCATAATAGTGGTAAAAAAGGAACTGATTTCAATAGAAAATCAAGAAAAGGATCTGTATTAAGTAGCGGAGACGCTAAAAGATATAGAGGATTATTAGGATAGGGGGAAGTAAACAATGACAAGAGTTAAAGGTGGAACTGTTTCAAAAAACAGAAGAAGAAAAGTTTTAAAACAAGCTAAAGGATATTTTGGAAGTAAACATAGATTATATAAGACTGCTCAAGAACAAGTATTTCATAGTGGAGCGTATAGTTTCCAAGATAGAAAGAAAAGAGCAGGAGACTTTAGAAAATTATGGATTACAAGAATTAACGCAGCATGTAGAGCAAATGATATTACTTATTCAAAATTTATTAATGGTCTTAAGAAAGCTAATATTGATATAAATAGAAAGATGTTAAGTGAACTAGCTATATTTGCACCAGAAGATTTTAACAAGTTAATAGATATGTCAAGAGCGGCGTTAGAAGGAAAAACTACTAAAAAAGAAGCTGAAAAAGTTGAAAAAGAAGTTGAAAAGACTGTAGAAGCTAAAAAAGATTATTCAAAACTAACAGTAGCTGAATTAAAAGATTTATGTGCTACTAATGGTATTGAAGTAACAAGTTCAATGAAAAAAGCAGATTTAGTAGAAGCATTAGAAAAATAATTATTAAACTATAGAATATTCTATAGTTTTTTTATTGAAAAAATATTTATTATGTAGTATAATATGATAACTTTAGTAAAGGGGGAGATTTTATGAATGAATATGTATTTAATAGTTATGATGAAGTAATATTTAAATTTATTGATACTATTTGTAAAAGATTTCCTAAAATAGATTACTCTCGTTTTTTTAAAAAATTACATACTTTAAAAATAGTTAGGAGAGGTTCAGAAGAACAGATAAAAGGTAATATTTATAAATGTGCTTCTTATAATCGAGATAGTAATGTAATTTATATTTTATCTAAGAAAGAGAACAAATATATTTATCATGAACTATTTCATTTATTATCATCATTAAGACAAAATTGTTCTGGTTTTAAGACATATACCAGAAGAGGACAAATAGGTGAAGGACTAAATGAAGGATATACAGAATTATTAAGTAATAGATATTTTACGTATGGTGAAAACAATAAATCTTATGTTTATGAAAGAAAATGTGCAAGTATAATTGAAAGTATATTAACAGAGAATGTTATGTTTAAATTATATGCTGAATCAAATCTTGAACAATTAATTGATTGTTTAGAAGAGTATATGCCTAAAAATATGACTTTAAGATTTATTAAGAACTTAGATGATTTTAGTAAAAACTGGTATAATGATACTATTATTTCTAAAGGCAAAAGTAAAAAGTCATATATAGAATGTAATGATTATTTATCTACATTGATTTATAGTTATTACAAAAAACAATATTTGAATAGAAAAATTAGTTATGATGAAATGATTAGACAAATTAAAAATAAAATATCTATTTTGCTTTCAAATGCTAATATGTCATCCATTCATAATAATCTAGATATAAATGATACTGATGATAAAACATCATTAATAAGATTGTCAATGAAATATAAAAATATTATGGATTATTCATAATATTTATTGTAAAGATAACTAAATATAGTATAATAGAAGCATAAAAAGAGGTTAATATGAAAACATTTATAGATCCATTCTTATATAATGTCCCTTCATTAGATATTCATGGTTATGATAGGACTGGAGCAGTAGCTTCAATTAAAATATTTATAGATGATTATTCAAAAATAGATACAAAAGTTTTAATAATTATTCATGGTAAAGGAACAGGAATACTAAAAAAAGCAACACATGAATATTTAAAACTAGATAAAAGAGTACTTGAATATAAAACAAATTATTATAATGATGGAGAAACAATAATTAAACTGAGATAGGAAGGAAAAGTATGCAACAATATTATGGAATTAATAAAAATAATAATATCATAAGTCTTAATAAAGATGATTATAATCATATTAAAAATGTAATGCGTATGAAAGAAAATGATAAAATAATAGTTGTTTATGATAACAAAAGTTATGTTTGTTCTCTAAATAATGATTTATTATCATGTAATATAGAAAGTGTATTTAAAGAATACGAATATAATAAACAGTTTATTGCATATATTCCTTTACTTCAAGAAGAAAAAATGAGTTTCATTCTTCAACATGGTACAGAACTTGGATATACAGAATTTGTTGTTGTGATGTATTCTCACTGTAAATATAGATTAAATAAAAAAGATTATAATAAAAAATTACAAAGATGGAACAAAATAGTTAAAGAAGCAAGTGAACAAAGCTATAGAATATATAAACCAGTAATAGAAAGAATAATAGATATTAAAGATATAGAAGATTCATCAAGTGTAAAACTCGTGTGTTCTCTTGACAAAGAAAATGTAAAACACATTAACACTATATTAACATCAAAGAATAGTAGTGATACAATAAGTATATCATTTGGACCGGAAGGTGGTTTAAGTGAAAAAGAAGAACAAATACTTGTTAAAAAAGGATTTGAAAAAGTATCACTTGGAAATAATGTGTTAAGAACAGAAACAGTACCATTATATATTGCAAGTGTAAGATCTTATATGAATGGACGTGAATAAATATGAAAAACATTAATAATTTTGTTGATGCATTTGTTACAGAAGATTACTTTATTGTATTTTTAATAATAATGGTAATGATTTTGATTGTTTTATTAGTGGCACTTATTAAATCAAAAAAAGAATATTCTAGCGCAAATGTATTCCAAACTAATACATTAGACGATGATTTACTCGATAGTTTGAAAAGCAATAATACTAATGAAGAACTACCACCTATAGATAGAAATATAAACGAAGATATTAAAAGTGATATTCATAATTCATATAGTGAAATAGATGAATATGAAGGTAGTGAAGAAGAGAATGCTGTTATTTCTACAGATGAATTAGAAAAAAAGACTCAAGAAAGAATGGAAATCTTGGGAATAACAGATAATCAAGCAATGATTCAAAAATATGAAGACGAACAAGAAAAGAAAGCAATAATTAGTTATGAACAATTACTAAAAAATGCATCCAATATAACAATAACGTATAAGGAAGAAGATACTCCAAAAGGTTCTCCAAAAGTCAATAAAATTGAGGTTCAAGAAAAAGAAGTATCTATTCCCCAAAGCTATATAGAAGAAGAACAATTTCTAAAAATATTAAAAGAGTTTCGGATGTCTTTGCCTTCTGAGGGGAAGGGTTAAATTAAATGAAAACATTTTTAATCAAAACATTAGGTTGTAAAGTAAATTCTTATGAAAGTGAATTCATAAGAACTTTATTTTTAAATGAAAATTATAAAGAAGTAGAAGAAAATGCAGATGTAGTTATAATTAATACTTGTACTGTAACAAATACTGCTGATAATAAAAGTAAAAAAACTATTAATAATATTAGAACATATAATCCTAATTCTATTGTTATAGCCTTAGGATGCTTTTGTCAATTTAGAAAAGATAATATAGAAGAATTGATTGATGCTGATATTATATTAGGTAATAAAGATAAGTCAAAAGTATTAGAATTACTTAATGAATATAATAAAAATCATAATAAGATAGTTAGATACTATGATATGTCAAATCAAAAATTTGAAGATATGGAAATTAAAAAATATGAACATCATCATAGAGCATTTGTAAAGATAGAAGATGGATGTAATAATTTTTGTAGCTATTGTATTATTCCTTATGTAAGAGGAAGAGTAAGAAGTAAAGATTTTAATAAATGTATAATGGAATTTAATAATATTGCTCTTTCTGGTCATAAAGAAATAGTGCTTTCAGGTATTCATACAGGTCAATACGAAAGCAATGGCAAAAGACTATCTGATTTAATAACTGAAATAAGTAAGATTGAACAAATAAAAAGAATAAGACTTTCTTCAGTTGAAATAGTAGAACTAAATGATAATATGATGGATATTATTAAGAATAATAATAAATTTGTATCACATTTACATATTCCTCTTCAAAGTGGATCAGAATCAATATTAAAGTTAATGAATAGAAGATATAATAAAGAATATTTTTCAAATAAAGTTAATGAAATAAGAAAATGCAGACCAAATATAGCATTATCAACTGATGTAATAGTTGGTTTTCCTGGTGAAACAGAGGAAATGTTTGAAGATACATTAGAGTATTGTAATAAAATTAAATTCACTAAAATACATGTATTTCCTTATTCAGATAGAAGTGGAACAGTAGCATCTAAAATGTCTAATAAAGTCCCTAATGAAATTAAAAAAGAAAGAGTACATAGATTAATTGATTTATCTAATAAACTAGAAAAAAAGTATTTTGAATCATTTATAAATAAAAGTGTAAGTGTTTTAATAGAAGAATATAATAATGAATATTATTTAGGACTTACAGATAATTATATACCATTAAAATTAAAGGGTGACTATAAGATAAATGAAATATATGATATTGATTTAAAAAAAGAGTATATTAATTATGAAGGAAATAGAGTTTAATACTCTATTTTATTTAAAAAAAATTATAAGTATGATATAATTTATATAGTAGGTGAGATATGGAAAGTTTAAATAATTATGAAGTGTTATTATCATATAATAAATATGGATTTAACGATGTAAAACAAAGTTAGATAATTGATTTGCCTTTTGGCAAGTTATTAGGTAATGCTGACTATAACGAACAATGTAAAATACTAGATAATCCTAATATTCCAGGATATGTATTAGCTGAAATGTTCGAAAATGGGGATGAAAGAACAAGATTAGAAGTTTTTAAGCATCCAAATATTCCTTCATCAATAATAACTAACATATTAACTTTAACTATTAATAATCCACTCTACAAGGTAAACCCAGATTCCTATGAAACCAAGTCATTACAATATTTGTTAATGAATCCTAAATTACCAGTAGATATAATAAAGAAGGTTACAAATAGTATTGAAAAATTTCAAGAAAAGGACTTTGATGCGAAATTAGTGCAGTCTATGATTGGAAATACAAGAACTCCAACGGATTGAATAGATAGTTTATATGAACATTATCTTAGTAGGTTTAAAGAAACTGATAATGATGTTTTTTATTATTTAGAAGAAATAGAGAAAGCAATTGCCTTAAATCCTAATACGTCTTCTGATAGACTGAAAAGTTGTTATTATCATGGAATTTATCATTCAATAAAGAAATCTGATTACAATAGCCATATAAATTCTAGTGGAAAGAATTTATTTGTACTCGAAAATCCTCATGCTCCATCAGAACTATTTAAGGATTTTATTAAAAGTCGATATTATCTTCATCCAAAGAAAAAAATATTGTCTAATCCAGCGTTTCCACCAAAACTACTTCAAAAAGTATATAATTTTTATAATAGTTCTACTAATGATTATGGTTTGAATGCAACTGCTATTGCATGCAATCCTTCAATACGTAAAAATTTTTTTGATAGTATTATTAGAAAAATAGCTACTGATGGTTATAATTCTAAAGAATTAGATATGCATATGCTTATTCAATCTTCTAATATAGCTATCGAAACATTAGAAAACATGTTTAAATTTATGCCATTAGAATATTATAGAGATATAATAGAGAATCCCAACTGTACACCCGAACTTATAAAAAGAGTATATAATGTCTTGAAAAAAGATGAAATATATTCGGGTACTCATAAATATTATGGTTTAGTAGGTGACTTTGAAGATATATGGAATAGTACTTCTAAAAATCCTAATACTCCTACACCTATTTTAGATGATGTATATGTAGAATTATTAAAAGGAAAAAACCATTTTGCATGGCTTTGTGAGATGGATTCGGATAAAACTATTGAACACATTGCTAATAATTCAAACGCATCAGATACATTATTAAACAGAATTATTAATATTGAAACTAATAAAGTAAGAAGTACAAGTATCAGCAATCAACTAAGTAACAAGTATACCAATCTTAAAAGCCTATTTAATGCAACAGAAAATCTTAATAGAAGAAATGTAAGGGCAAATGGTATAACTTTTGGGGATAACAAATATCGACTTGAAATAGTAAGAAAAGGTTCAAGAGAAGTATCTGAAAGTTATGGTAAATTTGATGATTCTTATTCATTTATTTTGCCCATAGATTATGTAGCAACTATGGGCAAGAATACAAATGTAGATACATTACTAAGTAAAATATCAAACTCTCAAATAAAAAATAAGAGGGCAAATTCTATATTATCCACTATAACCGGTCTTAATGGTGCATTTCTAAGTGATAATTATGAAGATTTAATAGGCGAAATGAGAAAAGTAGATTTAGATTATATAATTGAAAATCAACCTCAAATTATTAAACCCGATTCAAATAGATATTATGATGAAGATATGGATATTATGAAAACTTTAGAAGAAGTTAAAAAAAGAATGGATATTGAAGAATCTAAAGGAACTGAACTTTCTCCTGATAAAACAGATTCGAATGATATATTAATAAAATATGAAGATAGAATAGCTCTTGAAAAAAAGCAAGCAGAAGAAACAAGAAATAGAAAAAATGCGATAGAGGATTTAAAAAAGAAAAGAGAAGCTGCAGCATATGCTCTTAATGAGTTATCAGAGGCAGAACAAAAAGTTACTACTAAAGCTCCTATAACAAGAAAAAATTTAGATTTATCAAACTTCTTGTTAAAAGAGGGTGATCATTTTGTAATAAATCCTGTTTATATTAAATATGGACTCGAAAATATAAATCTTTGTACTTTAGACTTTACAAACGTAGATGTTAAAGGTATTGATTTTAGAGATACTAATGCAGTATTTGATCCTAAAAAAGTATATAATAAGGATATAAGAGGTACTAAGTTTAGTACAGATAATACTTTATTATTTGGATTTGGATATGATAAACTATTAGATGGTACTAAATATGATTCACAAACTCATGTAGAAGATCCTTTTGATTGTTTAGATGACGAACCAAGAGTAATGCAATAATAAAATGACTTTTTTATTAATAAGTCTTGTCAAAAGTTAGCAAATATGCTATTATTATATTGCTAACTTTTATGGCGATGTAGCTCAGTTGGCTAGAGCACACGGTTCATACCCGTGGTGTCGAGGGTTCGAATCCCCCCGTCGCTACCATAAAAAATAAAGACTATAAATATTAGTCTTTTTTTATGTAATGAAAAGAAGTATGTTTTACATACTTCTTCCCTGATCTAAATCTTCATTTGATTCTTCTTGTGGCACTTGAGGTGTTTGTGGTTCAGTAGCTGCTTTTACTTTATTATTATTCAATTTATATCTAATGTTTCCTATAACTGAAGCAGCTAAATCTCCAGCCATTAAACTCGCAAAATTAAATGATTTAATACAACCTGCAGCAGCTAACACACCTAATCCTGCATACAATGTTCCACCAATAATAGATGCAACAGCAGCACCAGCAGCAAGAGCAGATATAGCGGCTCCTATACTACCTATGGCAATTCCACCTAATGCAACACCTACAGCAAGACCTCCAGCACCAACTGCACCTCTACCGATGTTTTTAACTATTTGGTTAACTCGGTAATAAGTTCCTTTTATCATTTGTTTTGTAGTTTTCTTTTCTTGTTCTTTCTTTTGTTCTTCTTGATTAGTACTTTCACTTCCTTGACTAGAACTTCCACTTCCTGAAGTTGTACTTCCGTTTCCTGGAGCAGTACTTCCACTACCTGACATAGTATGTTCATTATCTTGATTAATTTTATATTTTGTTTTTATATTTTCTTCAAATTTATTAACTTTTTTTTCTGCTTCAGCAATTTCTTCCTTAGTAGCTTCACTATTACTGATAACATTATTATAATTATCAACAACCATATTATACTCTTTTAAATCGTCAGTGACTTCTTTATGTTTTTTCACTACTTTATTAGCTAAATCTACTATTTGTCTTTTTTCATTATGGTCTTTACTTTCATCAATTTTTTTTCTTAGCTCATTATACTTTTGTTCTAGCATTTTTCTTCTTGCAATCATATCATGAGCAATTTTAGGATCTAATTTACGTTTTTCCATAATTTAACTTCCTTTACAATTAAATTATAACATTTTGCAAAAAGATAGTCAATTTATATATTTTAACAAAAAACGCAAAATATCTACAAAATAAATAATATTTATGATAAAATGTATAAGGAGGATATTATGAATAAGACAACATTAATAATAATTATTTCATTTATAGTATTATTAATTATTTTCTTTGTAATTTTCTTTATTATTAAATATAAAAAGAAAAAAAATATATTTAATTCAATTGATAGATTATCAAGAGAGAAAAATATGATAATATCTCCATCATTAATAACAGAACTTAATAAAGCTGAAAAACTCGCTAATAATAAAAAACTAGTTAAAGAAATAGATGAATGGAATAAAGAATATAATGATATTGGAAGTATAGATTTAGATAACATTACTAACAAAATAGTAGAAATAGAAAACTGCTATTGTGAAAAAGATTATAAAAGAGCTTTAGACTTAATAGTAGAAACAGAAAAAGAAATATTTCATAGTAAAGCAAAATCAAATCAGTTACTTAATAATATTAAAGAATTAACTGAAAGTGAAGAAAGAAATAGAGATGCTATTACTAAATTAAAAAGCCTATATAGGGAAATAATATTTAAGTATAATAAAAACAAAGAAGAATATAAAGAGGTATCTAATTCAATAGATTTACAATTTGAAAATATAGATAAATTATTTAGTGCTTTTGAAGTATCAATATCTAAAAATGAATATGAAGAAATAGGCAAAATAGTTAAAGTATTAGATGATATGATTCATAATATAGGTGTAGTAATAGATGAAGCACCTACAATTGTTTTGATGTGTAAAATATTATTACCAAAAAAGATGTCAGATATTAAAACATTAAGTGCTAAGATGATAAGAGATGGGTATAATTTAGAATATTTAAATTTAGAATACAATTTTGAAGAAACAAATAAAAAAACAAGTGAAATAATGGATAAACTTAATGTGTTAAATTTAGAAGATTCTATATTTGAATTAAAGACATTAATGGATTATTATGAATCACTTTATAATGATTTTGATAAAGAAAAAAGAAGTAAAAAAGAATATGAAAGGGGCATAATAAATGTTACTGAAAGAATTAGTAAACTTAGTTCAGTTATAAGAAATTTATATTCGGAAATAGATGATTTAAAAGACACATATGCACTTACAGATGATGAAATTAAAGTTATAGATGAAATAAATAAAGAATTAATAGAAGTAAAAGATAGTTTTAAATTAGTAAATGATAGAACATTGATTAAAATGTTCCCGTATTCAAAATTAAGTAATGAATGTGAAATGGTAGCAGTAAACTTATCAAAAGTTGAAGATAAATTGGAATTAACATTAAAAAATTTAGGAAGTTTAAAAGAAGATGAATCAAGAGCAAGAGATCAATATGCAGAAATAAAAATAATAATTAATGATTCAAAATATAAAATAAAAGATTATGATTTACCACTTATTCCAAAAATGTTTTATGTTGAATTAAAGGAAGCAGAAGATGCTTTAAAAGAAATAGGAAAAGAATTAGATAAGAAACCAATATCTATTAAAACACTTAATTTAAGAGTAGATACAGCAAGAGACTTAGCATTAAAATTATTTAATTCTGCTAATAATACAATTAGAACAGCAGCAATGGCTGAAATGGCAATTGTATATGGAAATAGATATAAATCAAGTAATAAAGATGTAGAAAGTGGATTAATATTATCAACTAAATCATTTTATAAAGGCAATTATAAAGAATCATTAGAAATAATATTAAATGCTTTAAATATAGTAGAACCAGGAATACATAAAAAATTATTACAAGATAAAGAATTATAGGTGAGGTTATGGCAAAGAAAAAAACACAAAAGCAAGAAAAAGAAAAATTTCAATATTCAAAAGAATTAGAAGGTATTTTATTATTAGTACTATCAGTAATAGGACTAGGTAATTATGGAATTATAGGGGAATTAGTTAAAAAGTTTGCTATTTTTCTATTTGGAAGTTTATACCTTGTCTTATTAGTTAGTTTACTTTTAATAGGATTATACCTAGTAGTAAATAGAAAGAAAACTAATTTACTTAATGCACGTTTAATAGGAGTATATACTATTATATTAGCACTACTTATCTTTTCTCATATAAACTATATTAAAGATAATAATTTAAGAGGAAAAGAAATATTTACAATAACTTATGAAAATATAGCAATGACATATGATACAGAATCAGAAATAATACATACTGGTGGAGGAATGATTGGAGCAACATTCTCTGCATTATTTGTATCTTTATTTGACGTAGAGGGAACAGAAATAGTAATAATATTGTTATCAGTGTTTGGAGTAATAATGCTATTTGACTTAACTTTAGCAGATATATTTAGAGGAATAGGTAATGCATTTAAACATATCTTTAGTAAAGATACAACTGAAGAGAATGAAAAAAAATCTAAACATCTAACACTTGAAGAAATGGAAAATGAAGATAATAAAGATGAAAAAATTGATAAAAGAGTTGTTATAACAAGTGTTGAAGATTTAAATCATAACAAAGAAGAAAAAGAAGAAACCGTTGGATCTATAGTTAATGAAAATATAGGAATTAGTGATAATTATATAGAAAACTATATTAAACCACCAGTTACATTACTTGATTTACCTAAAAATAAAGGAAAAGTTAATTCGAATGAGTTTGTTAGTGCTAATACAAAAGTGTTAGAAAGAGTATTTCAAGACTTTGGCATTAGAGCAAAAGTTGTTGAAGTACATGTAGGACCAGCAGTAACACAATATGAAATGGATGTTGAAAGAGGAACAAAAGTAAGTAGAATAACTAATATGTCTAGAGAAATAGGTCTAGCACTTGCAGCAAAAGAAGTAAGAATTGAAGCTCCAATACCAGGTAAAACAACTATTGGTATAGAAATCCCTAATGAACATATTATATCAGTTTCTATGAGAGAAATAATGGATTCTATTCCTAAAAAATTAGATGACGCAAAACTATTAGCTCCATTAGGAAGAGACATCATGGGAAATGTGAAATTCGTTGAAATAAATAAAACACCTCATATGTTAGTAGCAGGAGCTACTGGTAGTGGAAAAAGCGTATGTATAAATAATATAATTGTATCTATAATAATGAGAACTAATCCGGAAGAAGTTAAAATGGTATTAGTAGATCCTAAAAAAGTAGAATTTAATGTATATGATGGTATGCCTCATTTATATACACCAGTAGTAACAGATCCTAAAAAAGCA
>CAZYOS010000017.1:0-15613 GCA_964649245.1 uncultured Clostridium sp. | reverse complement strand
GTGAAAAAGAAAAATTCGTGTTTTCCCTTATTTTATCGGGGTTTGCGAGTTATTTTCCACAACAGTTTTTATATTTTTTACCTGAACCACATGGACATGGATCATTTCTTCCAACTTTTTTTTCAGTTTGCTTTGGTTTGTTTTTAACACCATCTTTTCCATCATTTGTATGAATATTTTTAACTTCTTCTCTTTCAATATTTTGTCTAATTACTGCATTTAATAAATATTGTGATATTTCTTCATTTATTGTTGCCATCATATTATCAAATAATTGAAATCCTTCTAATGCGTAAACTTGCAATGGATTGCTTTGTGCATATCCACGAAGTCCAACACCTTCTTTAAGATTTTCCATAGCATCTAATTGATCCATCCAATTTTTATCAATAATTCTTAATGATATAGATTTTTCAAAATCATTTACAATTTCTTCAGGTATTTCTTTTAATTTATTTTTATAATCTTCTAATACAATGTCATAAATTTTTTCTATAACTTCATCGGTTTTTAAATCTTTTAAGTCAGACAATTTCAATTTTTTGCTTTTTAATAGATGTGCATTGTAGTGCTCTATTATATTATTTAAATCATTTTCTGTTAAATAGTTTTCTGGAGCAAGATGAGAATTAACCGTATTGGAAACATATTCTTTGAATGTATCAAGTACTCTATCTCTAATACTATCTTGATCTAGTATTTCATTTCTTCTTGAATAAATTATTTCTCTTTGTTTTGAAATAACGTTATCAAAGTCTAATAATCCCTTTCTTCTATCAAAGTTAAATCCCTCTACTTTCTTCTGTGCTGATTCAATATTACTTGATATCATTTTGTTTGATATTGCTTGTTCATCCTTGATTCCTAATGTTTCCATAACAGATTTCATCTTTTCAGAACCAAATTTAGTCATTAAATCATCTTCCATTGAAACAAAGAATCTTGTAGTACCAGGGTCTCCTTGCCTTCCAGCACGTCCTCTTAACTGATTATCAATACGTCTAGAATCATGTCTTTCTGTTCCGATAACAAATAATCCACCTAATTCTTTTACACCTTCACCTAATTTAATATCAGTTCCACGTCCTGCCATGTTTGTTGCTATTGTAATAGCACCTTTTTCTCCAGCATGAGCTATCATTTCTTCTTCTCTTGCATGATTTTTAGCATTTAATAGCTCGTGTTTTAAGTTAGACTTTGTTAATAATTGATCAAGTAGTTCACTTGATTCAACTGATGCTGCGCCTATAAGAACTGGCCTTCCTTCTTTATGTAATTCTTTTACTGTATTAATTACTGCTTTAAATTTTCCATTTAATGAGCTATAAATTAAATCAACTTGATCATCTCTTATTATTGGCTTATTAGTTGGAATACAAACAACAGATGTATTATAAATATCTCTTAATTCTTCTTCTTCAGTTTTTGCTGTTCCTGTCATACCTGATAATTTATTATACATTCTAAATAAATTTTGGAATGTAATAGTCGCTAAAGTTTTAGTTTCTTCATTTATTTGTACATTTTCTTTTGCTTCTAATGCTTGATGAAGTCCTTCACTATATTGCCTTCCGTGCATTAATCTTCCTGTAAATAAATCAACAATTACTACTTTACTATTTTCAATTACATAATCTACATCTCTTTTAAATGCATAATTTGCCGCTAATGCTTTATTAACATTATGAACTACTACACTATTAGATATATCATAAAGATTATCTAAATGTAATAGCCTTTCACACTCGTGTACTCCTTCTTCTGTAAGAGTAACATTTTTGGTTTTTTCATCAACAACATAATGTTCTATTTTTAGTGACTTAGCAACTCTATCAGCTTCTTTATACATGTTTGCACTTTTAGTTTGCCCTCCGCTAATAATTAATGGTGTTCTTGCTTCATCTATTAATATTGAGTCAACTTCATCAATTATTGCAAAGTTTAATCCTCTTTGAGTTCTTCTTTCTTTTCTTACAACCATATTATCTCTTAAATAATCAAATCCAAGTTCATTATTAGTTGTATATGTTACATCAGCATCATATGCTTCCTGCTTTTCTTTGGGGCTTTTATCTCTTAAGTTTATTCCTACAGAAATACCTAAGAATTCATATATAGGTCCCATCCACTCTGCATTACGAGTAGACAAATATTCATTTGTTGTTATGACATGAACGCCTTTTCCTTCTAATGCATTTACATATGCAGATAAAACTGTAGTAAGGGTTTTCCCTTCACCAGTTTTCATTTCAGCAAAGTTTCCTCTATGAATTGCTAATGCTCCTATAACTTGTACTCTATAAGGTTTTTCGCTTATCGCTCTTTTACAGGCTTCTCTTGCTACTGCAAATGCTTCAACTAAAATATCATCTAAAGTTTCACCATTAGAAAGTCTTTTTTTAAATTCATCTGTCTTAGCTCTTAATTCAATATCCTTCATTTTAGACATTGTGTCATCTAAAGCATCTATTTCATCCGCTATTTTATTTAATTTTTTTAATTCTTTTGTTTCATAATCAAATATGTTTTTCCATAAGCTCATAATCTCATCTCCGTATATTGTATTATACCAATTAATACTAATTAAAGCAAGAAATCGCAAAAAATAGAAGCATTAATTTGCTTCTATAATTCCATAATCACCATCTTTACGTTTATAAATAACATTTATTTTTTCCGTATCTACATTTTTAAAAATAAAGAATGAATGTCCTAGCAGTTCCATCTCTGTTATAGCTTCCTCTTCATCTATTGGTTTTAAAAAAACTGTTTTTCTTCTAACTATCGTTTCATCTTCTCCAAACATTTCTTCTAAATCTGGTGTTATTGCTTCTTTTCTTTCTTTTTTCTTTTTTCCAGATATTTTATCCTTATATCTTTTAAATTGTCTTTCTAATTTATCAATAACTAAATCAACAGCTGCATATAAATCTTCATTTGATTCTTCAGCTCTAATATTGTATTTGCCACTCCATATTGTAACTTCAACTTTTTGTTCTTTTCCTTTTGTAGAAATTAATGCTTTTGCTTCAACTTCATCATTATCATCTAAGTACTTTTCAACTCTTGAAAGCTTCTCCTTAATATAATCATTAATAGCTTTGGTAACATCTATTTTATTACCTCTAATATTATATTTCATATCATCCTCCTAATTATAGGATAACATATTTTGATTTTTAATTCTACTAATGCATTAAAAAAACACATAATTTTTACATTATGTGTTAAACAGTTGTTAGACTAGATTCTTTTACATCTATTGTTTGACCACCCTTGGCTGTCTCAATATATGTGAATTCAACTAGATCTCCCTCTTTGAGTGTTTTGTATCCTTCACATATTATGGCAGAATAATGTACAAAAATATCAGCATTAGGATTCATATTGTTTTCTATAAATCCATACCCTTTCTCATTATTGAACCACTTCACTTTACCTCTACTCATATCACACCTTCCCTTCTTATGTATTAATTTTAAAATAGTTAATCTAACTATTCAATTTAAATAAGACCAAATAATTCGACATATTTTTTACTATTTGTTACTATGTTTTTATTCTTTGTCACTAAAATGAATATGCAACAAAAAAAGATATTAATATAACAATATAACATATTCTAAATATTAATAGTTTATTATATATTTATGGTGATTTATGAAGAATAAGATTATTAATTCTATTATGACTAACATTAAAAAAAATGCTAATTATTCTAATACAAAATTAATTGAAATTAGGTATGGAATAGAAGCCTTATATTTAAGTATTACTAAATTTGTAGTAATAATAGCAATTAATATTCTCTTCAAAACTTTCAAAGAATTTATACTTTTTACTTTATTTTATAGTTTACTTAAAATCACTGGATTTGGTCTACATGCAAAAAAAAGTTATCAATGTTGGATAACATCTATTCCTATTTTCTGTATTATTCCAGTATTAATAAAGAATTGTATTGTTGATAATATGTTGATAATTATCTTCTCATTAATTTCACTGTTAATAATATGTTTGTATGCTCCGGCTGATACTGAAAAAAGGCCTATCATCAATAAAAAAAAGAGACTAATATTTAAATTATTAACAATATTTACAGCGACTATTTATATACTTATTATTTTATTTGTAAAAAATGGTTATGTTAATCAAATGTTATTTTATTCACTATTATTAGAATCGTTAATTATTAATCCATTAAGTTATAAAATTTTTGGATTAAAATATAAGAATTATCTTAATTATAAGATGGAAGGAGGTAACGTATGAAACTTTATGGAATACTAGCTACAATAGGTGCTTTAGTAGCTGCTACTGCTACTGCTGGATGCATTTTAGTTTTACTAGATGAACCAGAAATGCCAAGTTCATTATTATAATTTAAAATTTAAACCAGAGATTATTTCTCTGGCTTTTTTATTATTATTTTTGATGAAAAATATTTTTCCATAATAATTCTTTGTTCTAAACTTATTAGTTCATTTTCTTTTATTATATTGTTTGCAATATATAGCCCTAGTCCTCTTCCTTTTCCCTTAGTTGAATAGTTCATATCTTTTATTCTATTTATATTTACTTTTCCATCAAATGTATTTTCAACAGTAATAATTAAAATTTTTCCTGTTACTATAAAATCAATAAGAACATGTTTTTCGCTTGAATTACATGAAGCATCTCTAGCATTATCTAGTACTATTGAAAAGACTTTGCAAATAGAACAATAATCTTTTGAATTAATTTTTTTTAAAAATACTTTTGTTTTATCATCTATCTTTAGTGCGACTTTTAGACCAATTGATTCCATATCATTAATCTTATAATATAAAATCCCTTTTAACCCTGATGGTAAACTATAAACATTTTTAATAGTGCTTCCCGTTTTACTATATGTATCTATTAAATCATCTAAAAATTCATCAAATCCTTTCTTATCTTTTTTATTAAAACTTCTTATTATTAATAAATTATTAAGCATCTCATGCCTGTTTATTCTATCATTATCTATTGTTTTTTCATACTTAGTCATAAAGTTTAATAATGTTTCTTGTCTTTCTTCCATCTTTTTTGTTTTAATATAATTATAAATTGATGATATTATTAAAACAGAAAAGCAAATCAAAATCAAAAAATTCATTATATATGTTTTAGTATCAAAAGAAAATATAAATTTATATGCAAGAAATATTACTATTAGTAATGATGCGATTAAGAAAGAACTGCCTTTCATTTTATTATCAATTTTTTTTATTAAATAAGAAGATGTGGTTTTAATAAACTTTATATTAAATATTCCGTATGTAAGTGACATAACAATACATGAGAAAACAACTTTTATTATCACATTGTTATCGAAATCAATAATATTTGTAATTGAGGTTAATGATATTACTATTGCACAAAGGACTTCGCAAAACACGACCACCAAATATATTATTAATGATTTTATTAACAAAGTATTTTTTTCTTCTCTATATGCAAAATAGTTATTTAAAAGTATTATTACGAAACTAATTAGTAATTTAGTATAAGTATAGTTATAATATGTATTAATAATAGTAATAATACTTAAAATGGGAACTGATATAAAAAATGTCTTACTTATAGTAACTTTGTCATCTATTTTCTTATAGCAAAGTAAGTAAAAACTAAGAGTAATTATTGCTCCAATAGTAAAACATAAGTAATCAATCGCGTCCATATGATAGTAATTCCTTTTTGTGATTATTTGATACTATGTAAGCACTTTTTTTATCTTTAAAATATACTTTCATTTCATTCCAATCAATTTTATCAACATTATTCATATTTATTAACACACCCTTAGAACTTAACATAAAACTATTAGGAAATACTTTTTTAATTTCGTTTATTGATATATTTTGAAAATAGTTTTCTTCTTTAGTTACTATTTGAGTTTTTCTGCCATCTCTTACTATATAGTTAATTTGGTCATGAGGAATGTTATAGTCCACATTAAGATATCTATATCTATATGATCTTCCTCTATTTAACATTTTAATACATATTGCTAATGATTCTCTTATGTTTTTCTCCATATTATAGCATTTAGAAATAAAATCTAAAACCTGAAGTCTCTGGATATATATTGTATATGCTAAAGAATCATGTGCTGTACATATTATTATTGGGCTAGTCCAATCATTACAATCATCTCTAATATATCTTGCTACAGCAAGACCATCACCACCGGGTAACTCTAAATCAATGATATAAACAGTGTCTTCATTTTTATTTTTTATATATTTTAATAGTTCCAAACTATAATCATCAAATTCCTTAATATCAAATTCCAACTTATTTTTCATCATAAAAGATACAATAATATCTCTAATGTTTTTTTTATGATTTGCATTATCTTCAATTACCACATATTTTAACATAATATTTCTCCATGGCAAAGCCTACCTTAATAATGATATCATGCTTACACAAAAATTTCAATAATCATTCACAAAGAAAAAGACTATCTAAAGTCTTCAATTGTTAGTGTATACAAGTTTTCGGGGTCTATTACTTCATTCTTATAATATACTTCGAAATGCAATGTTGAATTATCATTATTTAGATTTGATTTATTACTTGTTGCTATTATTTCTCCTTGGGATACTTTATACCCTACATTTACTAATACATCTGTAACGGAACTATATACAGTTATCAAGTTATCATTATGTTTAATGGTGATAATTTTGCCATATATGTCATTATCTTCTACACTTATTACTTCGCCATCTAATATTGATATTACGTCAAATGTTGTATTATTAACATAATCAACACCTGAATTTTGCATGTACGTGTTTTCATAGTATATTATTGATGATTCTTGATTACTTGCATCTGCTTCAAAATCATAAAAATATTTACCTATTTTAACAGACTCATCAGCATAAGGTCTTATAATTGTTGACGGGGTAGTATTAATAACCGGAGTAATATTCTCAAATACATTATCCAAAGTATATTTGTACTCCATTCTGTTATTTAAATATCTACTTATTCCTGTTAATAGTAAAATTACACTCATCATTATTGCAACTACTGCAAAAACATATACTGTTGGTATTAATATTTTTTTATACCCTTTATTCATATTCACTCTCCTATTTATAGAGTGAACTTATTTTTAATAATTATTCATAATTTCTACGTCTTTATAGTAATGTTTTATTATGTCATCATAAGTATAACCTAGAAGTGCCATAGCATTAGAGCCATATTGGCTTAAACCTACTCCGTGACCATATCCCTTAGTACTTATTATTACTATATCATTTATATCTATATTAAAGTCAGTTGACTTAAGATTAAATAAATTTCGGAATTCTGTTCCTATATAACTTTTATCTTTTATTTTTATAGTACTAACTCTTCCACTATCAGTTCTTTCAATAAGAATGTCATCATTTTTAATATTATTTAATTCAATTTTAGATAAAAACTCTTCATATGGTATTTTTTTTATTTCCTCTTTATAATCATATCTGCTATCCCAAAATGAATCTGTACTCACAAGGTAATCTAATTTCTGACTAAATACATTTTCTGAATTTTCTGTTTTTCCATTAGATATAGAAAAGTATAGAGCCAGTATTAATTCATTATTATATTTTATTACTTTATTATCAGTTTCATGTACTATACTATATATCTTATTATAATACTTATCATAACTATCGCTCCATTTTTCTTTCATTTTCTCTGGATCAATATAACATTGGTCCCTAATAGATGTTTTTAATATGTATTCTTCATTTTTGTTTATCTTATATAATGCATATGTTCTAGCAACAATTGAAAAAGCTTTAAGTGCTTCTGATTCAAAAGATGCCGGCATTTCACATGCTGTTACGCCTATAACATAATCATTAATATTAATACTTTGTATTTCATTATTATAATCTATTTTAATATATTTTTTCACTTCTTTATTAGGTTCATTTAAAACAATTTTTTCAACATTTATTTCTTCTTCTCTATACTTATAACTTATTAACAATACTATTATTACAAATAAAAATACTATGATTTTTCTTTTCATAGTATATTTTATGAAATAATTATTTAATTATTCTCAATTTCTTTTATTTTGTTTACTCTTCTTATGTGTCTTTCTTCAGTAGAATAATTTGTATTTATAAATGTATCCACAATTTGCTTTACATTTTCAGCATTTTCAGATAGTGATATTACATTAGCCATATTATGTTCTTTTGTTAATCTTGCTTCCTCAACAGTTGATACTTTTCCGCATCTAATACCTTTAATTTTATTTGCCACTATGCTCATACCAATTCCAGTACCACATATTAGTATTCCAAGATCTATTTCTTTTTTATTGATGGCATTACATACCTTAACAGCATAATCTATATAGTCTATATTGTCTTTTGTATCACAACCATAATTAATTACTTCAATGTTTTTTGAATTTAAGTACTCAACTATTTTATTTTTTACTACAATACCATGATGATCATTTCCTATTCCAATTTTCATTATTTTATCTTCTTGCTTGATTTATTTTTTTCTGTATATGTTGCTTCTTTTACATCAGTATTAGTATTTTTCGTGCTATATACATTTGTATTAGCAAATAAATCATGTAATCCCTTTCCATCGCTTCTAAACATCATGAAAAATAATGATCCAATTATCAATAATCCATCTAAAATAACTATGTAAGATCCATATGTTAGATATATACTTTTAGAACATAGTGATAATATTGCAATAGATAATGTTGATGTTATTACACTATTAATAATTAGAGATCTACTTAGTAGTTGTATTATACTTGGAACTTGCATTTTATCATTACATACTTTGATTCTAAGTATTTTCATGCCTAATGTTTGTCCTTTATTAAAATATTGAAATGCAACAAAGTATAATAATGTTACAACAATTGTAATAATAGAAGTTGGGACATTACATTTTGTCATTTCATATCCTATATCATTTGCTTCAGTTTCTAAGCTTTTCAATTCTTCTGTTTGTCCATCGTTGTATGCAGTAACATATTTTTCAGATATTTCTGTATATTTTTTTGATAGTTCTTCTTTTTTATCTTTAGTTGGATTTATTAAATCGATTTGAGAAAACACACTTGCTATACACATCACTATCATTAAATCAAATATATATGCTGCAACCCTTTTAAATGTAACTTTTTCCATATTATTTTCCTCCTCCTTTTGGCTTTTTATATAATATTGATAGCAAACTAGACTTCTTCTTAATTAAACTATCTCCTTTATATCTTTTATCTATATTATTGTATATAGTATTAGCCATGTCATATACAGTACCCTCTAGTATATTATTTTTAACTTTTGAAAATGACTTGTCTACTACTATTAGTGGAACTTTAACTGAAAAATTAATTTTACAAGTTTCCATCTTATCATTTTGTAATTCTTTCTCTACACCATATAAAGATGAAATAAATAATCCCCAATCTGATTCTAATACTAGCTTTTCTATTTCTCCTATTATTTCATCTATTAATTTTAATCTTTTTTCCATAAAAGGTATGTCTTTACAAGTATCTATTTCATAATTTAATATTATTAATTCTTGTGGATTTGTTTTTAATAATTCTATAACTTTGTTTTTATCATAAGTTACTCCATCATCTATTGCCATATACTTCAAATCTGGATCTATTGTATTTCTAAGACCTGTCATATAGTAATTAATATATGAGCACTTCTCTTTCATATCAAACACCAAACATTTAGCTCCTATAGATTTTAATGAATTTAATGAATAAGTTGAAGAAACTGCAAAATTATATATGAATGGAATTTGAGGATTTGATTTAGTAGGAAATAAAGAATAATACCTAATTGTTTTAATATCTAACGATGGTGAATACTTTTGTTTTTCTAATTCTGATGTAAAATTAGTTACATCTATATTATTATAATTAAAGAATAATATTTGATCATTATTAGCTAATTTAAACCCATTAGTAACACAAAATGTTCTAGCATTCATAGGTATAGTCCTTGTTTGATTTAAAACCTCTATTTTTTTATTAAGATCTTTCCAATTTTCTCCATATTCTGTAATTAATGTTTTTTGTATATCTCTTATTGGAAGTAATGTTTCCATTTTACTGCATCCAGACACTATTCCAATTTTAGATGATTCAAATTCATAATTAATTCTTGTTA
Organism: uncultured Clostridium sp.; assembly: GCA_964649245.1. Taxonomy (GTDB): domain Bacteria; phylum Bacillota_I; class Bacilli_A; order RF39; family UBA660; genus CAG-1000. The sequence goes on along the minus strand of CAZYOS010000017.1, from coordinate 5,408 downwards.
ATATGTTTCCCATATCTTTATAACTATTTAAAGAGCGTTGACACAACATTATGTGAATAAATACTTTAATATCTTTTGACACAATATCTTTTAAAAATGCATATAATTGTTCAATTGTTCTATCATTTTCATAATAACAAAATATGTGTAATTTTGAGTTAAGTTTTTTTGTATTATTTATTAATGCTTTGTACACATCATTACTCGTAAAAGAATTTTTGCTTATTGCATTTTCTATTATACTATATGTTAATGGTTCTTTTATGCCTATACTAAAGCTTCTATATCCATCTTTATAATCCAAGTCGTTACTATATAATGATGTGAATAGTCTTTCTTTTGTCAATCTATCTAAATTTGGCATTAATTCCGGGGTATATACATCATATGAATCTGATTGTTCTACTCCAAATCCATTTATTAATAATAATATGTTTTTTTTCATATTCACCTCTATTTAATTATATCATAATTATTTATTTGCTTTAAGATATTTATATAATTCCATTACAAATAGTATTGGGCTTGCTAATATAATAAGTAATATCATATGCAAATACGGAATACTTGACGTTTGTAAGAATGTAGATAATACTGGTACTTCCATTACTATTATTTGAAGTAGTATTGATGAAGCTATGGCTATTATAATAAATTTGTTTGTTGATAACTTGTTTGTAAATACACTTTTCTTTTCACTTCTGCAATTAAGAGCATTAAAATTTTGTATAAATACCATTAGAGCTAAAACATATCCACGTGCTATTCCGACTTCCATATTAAATACTTTTATTAAGAATATCCAGATTATAAATACAGCAATTCCCATGTATAATCCAGATATAGCTATTTGTTTAATCATTTCTTTTTCGAATAATCCTTCTGTTGGCTTCCTTGGTTTTTCTTTCATTAAGGTGTCTGTTTCTTTTTCAAACGATAAAGCCATATCTTGTAAACCATCCGTTACTAAGTTTAACCATAATAATTGAATTGCAACTAATGGTATAGGCAAATTAAATAAAATTGATAAAACAAAGAATAAAACTTCAGCTAATCCACTTGAAAGCAAGAAAATACATATTTTTCTTATATTTGAATATGCATTTCTTCCCTCTTCTATTCCTGCAACAATTGATGTAAAATTATCATCTGTTATTATCATATTTGCTGTTTCTTTTGCAACATCAGTACCACTTCCCATGGCTATTCCTATATTTGCAACTTTTATAGCAGGTGCATCATTTACGCCATCTCCAGTAACAGCAACGAATTCTCCTTGTCTTTCCAATGATTCAATTATTTTTAGCTTTTGAATAGGTGTTACTCTTGCAAACACTTTTTTCGTCAAAATAAAATTATCAAATACTTTTTCATCATCAGCTAATCCATCAATTTCGTCCCCAGTAGCAACTTCATCGTATGTATCTACTATTTTAATGTCTTTAGCTATTGAGTAAGCAGTTAATGCATGATCACCTGTTATCATTAACACTTTTATTCCTGCTATTTTGCATTCTCTTATCGAATCATTTATTTCTTTCCTTACAGGGTCAATAAAGCCTATAAGGCCTATAAATGTTAATCCTTTAATTGATTCTTCATTATATTTATTATTTTTATTTATTTCTCCATCACACAATGCTATAACTCTATATCCGCTTGAGGCTAGTTCTTCATTTTGTTTAATTATATATTCTTTATCTATTTTGTGTCTTGTATCTTCATCATAACTATAGTCACAAAATTCAAGTATTTTTTCGACTGAACCTTTAGCTGTACATCTTATAGTATCTTTTTCCGTGTAGAATATTGCTGAATATTTATTTTCTGATTCATATGGAATATTTTCTAAAATATCTATCTTTGTGTCATGTACTTTCATTTTCATTCCTAGGACTTTAAATGCCACATCAATTGAATCACCTAAATGTCTATATTTATTATCTTCTTTTTCAAAAACAGCATCATTATTAATATAACCTAATTTTGAAATATATGATGCGGATGTTAGTTTCCCTTTATTTAAAGGTTTTACGACTCCATCTATTGAATATCCGGTACCAGTTATTTCATATATTGAGTTGTTAGCTAACACTATTCTTTTAGCAGTTTGTTCATTTACAGTTAATGTTCCAGTTTTATCACTAGCTATCACTGTACAGCTGCCTAAACTTTCAACAGAATTTAATTTCTTTACTATTACATTTCTTTTGCCCATACGATTTGATCCAATTGTTAATGCCATAGTTAAAGCAAGAGGTAACCCCTCTGGCATAGCGGAAACAGATAATGCTACCACTGATAAAAATATATCAAAAATATGATTTCCTTTAGACACTAATACTATTCCAATTAGAAAGGCAATGCAAATAATAATAAAAGTAATTTGTTTTGAAAACTTTTCCATTCTTATCGTAAGTGGGGGCTTGCTTTCTTCGGTTGTTGAAACTTTATCAGCTATTTTGCCTATTTCAGTTTCTATACCTGTTTTTATTACTATTCCCATTCCATATCCTGTCAATACAGATGTTCCTCCAAATAATATGCAAGACTTATTTTCTATGTTTTTTTTGTTTACGAAATCATCCTTACTTACGCCAAGGCTTTCACCAGTTAAAATTGACTCATCTACTGTAATATTAGTTGCTTTAATTAGTCTTAAATCAGCAGAAACTTTTGTCCCTGGTTCTATTACAATTAAATCCCCTGGAACTATTTCTTTAGATTCTACTTCATAATATTTATTTTCTCTTATAACTTTTACTTTTACTTTAATTAAACTTCTAAGTGCTTCACTATTCTTTTTTGCAGAATACTCTTGTATTGTTGAAACAATTGCATCAACTAAGACAATAAATATAATTGCAATACCATCAATATACTCACCTACTAAAAAAGATAACAATGATGCCACTAATAGAACATATATTATTGGATCTTTTATTGAATCAATAAATAATTGTGATATAGTTTTATTCTTTTCTTTTGGTAATTCATTAAAGCCATATTTTTTAAGTCTTCTTGCTACTTCAGAGCTTCTTAATCCACTAGATCCTGTCTGTAACTTTTTATAAAGTTCATTCTTACTTATGCTATATAATTCATCATTCATATTATTCTCCTAATTATTCTATTACTATTATACAAAAAAAACAGTTCTTTTAAAAGAACTATTTTACTATTCACTTACTCCTAGTGTAACTTTTGCTGTTTGTTTTTCTTTTCCTCTAATATATGTGATTTCTATTTCTGTATCAGGTTCATATTTATATAGATAGTATCTTAATTCAGCAACAGTATCTACATCATAATCTCCTATTTTTATTATTACATCACCCTTTTTAATTCCAGCTTTATCACAAGGATCTCCTGAAACAGATTCAGTAACAATTACTCCTGCTGTTATTGACTCATCTATATTAATTCCTTCCCTACTTAAATAGTAACTTGATGTTGATAAATCTGTCATTCTTATTCCAAGATAAGCTCTTTTGATTGTTTCGCCATTTACTAGTTTTTCTGCCCAAGAAATTGCATCTTCAATAGGTATTGCAAATCCTATGCCTTCTACAGATGATTCAACTATTTTCATATTATTTATTCCAATAACTTCTCCACTGACATTGCATAATGGTCCTCCACTATTTCCAGGATTTATTGCAGCATCAGTTTGCATTACATTCATTATCCAATCGCTTGATGTACTTGATCCAACTGAAACTTCAACCATTCTATTTTTACCACTTATAATTCCTCTTGTTACTGTTCCTGAATAATCAGCACTCATAGGAGAGCCAATTGCAAATACTGTATCTCCTAATTTCATATCTTCACTACTTCCAATTTTAGCAACTTGAGTAACATATGTTTCATCTATTTTTAATACTGCAATATCAGCGTATTCATCACTGCCTATTATTTTAGTATCTATTGTATCTCCACTACTAAGTATAACCTTAAGTTCAGTAGCACCTTCAATAACATGGTAGTTTGTCATTATTAATCCAGTGCTGTCGTAAATAAATCCACTACCTATTCCCGTTAGTTTGCCCGCTTGGTAGTTTTCAATCACAACAACAGAATCATAGACAGCCTCTATTCCATCAGATATTCCATTTTCATTCACAGTTACTTCTTTTTCAACTTTGCTTATAGTATTTACTATAGAACTAGGGAAGTAGTATACTAAAGCGTACATTCCCCCACATCCTATAAAAAAGCACAATATTGATATAACTATTGTATTTAATTTATTATTTTTACTATTATTCATATATTTAAATCATCTCCTAATCTAATTGGCCAATGTCTCTATAGTTTTCTGGAAATCCCATTCTATATAATACTTTTTCAATTTTTATTGATTTAATTTTTTGACTTAGCCATTCTATTTCATAATTTATTTCATTCATCATCATTTTAAAATCATCCGTTGTTAATAGATACTTAAGAATTATTATTAATGCAAAAATATCATGTATACCATAAATATATTCTCCATCCATTTGAGGAATGTTTAATAGTTCATGATACTTTGTACTAGGTAAATCTTTTTGAGTAACATGATTGTATAGTATGTCTTCATGTGCACAGATATTTCTATAATTTGATACTATTGATAAATAATCTTCTAGAGAATCAGCATTAATACCATTATAATATGTAGCTATTTCATCAGCATCTTCTGATTTCAGTACACTGAATAATTCACTCATTATTCCAAAACTAAGTACTTTTACGCCTACCCACATCGGAATATAGCCATAATTATTTATGTAATGACTTGTTGCTTCATGTTGTGTACCATTAATTCTGATTTGTCTTTTTAGTTTTCTTATTAAATCATTTATTTGTCTTTGCTTTTCTCTACTTCTATCAAAATTATGAGGATCCAAGTATTCTTTTTCTTTATAACCATACCTTTTACTCATAACATAACTAAATATTGATTTATAGTTATTTTCAACTATTAATATATTTTTAAATATAATATTTCTAAAATACCTATCAAATGTAAATAAAGAATACAATTCTTCAAAAGTACAACCATCTACAAACCTTTTAGAACCATTTTGAAGGAATGGAGAACGATAACCATTAATAAAAAAATAATTTTCTCTTAGTAATATGTCTTTAGTTTTTTGATAATCATTAATAACTAAACCTTTACTTTTTAAAATATCTACTTGTTCATCTAGACTTTTAAAAGTTTTAGCACCCATCTTTTTATTCACTCTCCCTATCATTAAGATTATATCATTTATGTGAATATTTTAAAATGTTTTTTTGTAGTTTTTATGAAATAAAAAGAAAAAGTTAAATTTCTTTAACTTTATTCTATCTCTTACTAAATTGTGGTGCTCTACGAGCTTTCTTTAATCCATATTTCTTTCTTTCTTTACTTCTTG
>CAZYOS010000016.1:0-15629 GCA_964649245.1 uncultured Clostridium sp. | reverse complement strand
TTATATTGAGTAAAAATTGACATATACTACGTAATTTAGTATAATGGACATATTATTAAGAAGGGGGGATACTAATTATGTTAAATAAAGATTATAAAAGTTTGTTTCTTGATGCTAATAAAAGAATATTTAGATTGTCTGACATTAATGCTAGACTTACTGATACTGTTAATGCTTACAAAATACAAATTGAATTATTAAAAAGAGAAAATACTTCTTTAAGAAATGGAGACCCTTTAAAATGTTCTCTTTTAAAAGATGATAAAGTTGATGCTTTTACACCAGGTGCATTTACTTTATTAGCAATAACAAAAGTAAGCAGAATACCTTATGATTACGCATTAATTGTTTTTGATTTAGATAATTTCAAAGGTGTTAATGATACTTATGGGCATTATGCAGGTGATATTGCTTTAAGAACATTTTGTGATATTTTGAATGGAAATACTCGTGAAGCCATAGATATTGTTGGAAGATTTGGTGGAGATGAGTTTATTGTATTACTTGAAAAGATATCTAAAGAAGATGCCTTAAATAAAGCAGAAAAAATATTAATGGAGCTAGAATCTACACCAGTTCGTGTGAATATTGATGGAAAAGATGTGACATTTAATGTTTCTGCTTCTGCAGGTGTAACGATGTATGAAAAAGATTTAGATGCTAGTGGAGTACAAACTTACACTTTAAATTATTCGTCAGAAGAAGAAAGAGAATTAAATAAAATATATTTAGCTAATTTTATGAAGGCAGATAAATGTTTATATGAAGCAAAACAAGATGGAAAAAACAAAGCTCATTTAAGTGAGGATGATATGAAATTAAGTTTAGAATAATGACTTAATTTTTTTTGTTTTACAAAATACTTATTTAGTATTATAATTATTATAGTAGGTGTGTATATGAATAATAAATTTTTTATTGAAAATGAAAATAATGAAAAAAAGGAAGCTAGTATTATTACTATGTTAGGAATAGAAGATAGAAAGTATCTAATTTATAGTGTTGATAGTAATAACGATTCTGCTTTAGTATGTGCATCAAAGGTAATTAAAACTGAAAGTGGAGAAGACAAACTTGTAGATATAGAAGAAGGAGAAGATAAAGAAAAAATCAAAGAATTTATAAGTTCTTTATCTAATAAATAATATGAATTTTTATTCCAGAATGAAAAAATCTATTACTAATAATAATATGTTTACTTCTACTGATGAAGCAAGTTTTAATGACACTCAAAATATTACATCTAAATCTATTCTTAAATCAGCTCCCAAAGCTTTTGTAGAAGGTTTTAAAGTTGCTGTTAAAGAGATGCTAAAAGCTGATGAACAGTATAGACTATGTTGTTCTATTGGAAAAGGAAACTATGGAATTAAAATTAGATCTAATTTAGTAAATTTTCTAGGCCCTCAAAAAGCAAATACTTCAACTGATGAAGTAGGTAGTACATCATATGATAAAGTATCTAATATTTCACTATTCTTTAAAGAAGTTGGTATAGAAATGGATGTATTAAGAGCTAAAAATAAAAAGAAGCAGTATAAATTAGAACTTCATGCTCAAAAATTAGATGAATTAAAAGAAATTCGTAATAGTTTAAAAATAGTAAAAGATGAAGAACCTGAGCTAGTTGAAGAACAAGGAATGCAAATGAAACTAAAGAGTGGAAAATATAGCGGATTTACCTCTTACGGAAGCCTAATAATATTTTTAGCTATGCTGTATACTATTGTTGAATTTGCTATTATTATCATTAAAGTAGTTTATTAAGAAACAATTTATATTGTTTTTTTATTTACAATAATTTTACAAAAATTATTGTTTTTTTTGTTAAAAAGTATTTACAAGATTAAAGTATTATAGTAATATAGTGGTAGGAAGTGAAACAAAGTGGTAGAAAGTGGGGTGTTATTATGCTAATGGGAGAGTATCATCATAATATTGATGAAAAAAGCCGTTTGATAATTCCTGCTAAGTTTAGAGATGAACTTGGTAAAGAATTTATAATAACAAAAGGACTTGATAAATGCTTATTTGTTTATTCACTAGGTGAATGGAATAAATTAGTTAAACAAGTTGATACACTTAAATTTACCAAAAAGAATGTAAGAGCATTCGAAAGAGCTTTTATAGGCGGAGCTTCCTTAAACGAATTCGATAAACAAGGTCGAATTAATATTACCTCACCGTTAGTTCATTACGCCAATATCCAAAAAGAATGTGTGATTATTGGCGTAAATGAACGACTTGAAATTTGGTCAAATGAAAACTTTAATGAATATATGAATGCTAATTCAGATTCACTTGAAGAAATAACTGAAGGCCTTTTCGAAAGTGATCATTATGAAGCATAAATCTGTAATGCTTGAAGAAGTAATAAATTATTTGAATGTAATACCTGAAGGTATTTACATAGATTGTACCCTCGGATACGCAGGGCACAGTGGCGAAGTCCTTAAAAAATTGAATAAAAAGGGGTGCTTATTCGCCTTTGATCAGGATATAGAAGCAATTCAATATTCTGATCAAAAATTAGCTACTATTTCTAATAATTATAAAATTATTAAAAGTAATTTTGTAAATATTAAAGATTATATAGATGAAAATGTTAATGGAATTCTTTTTGATTTAGGGGTTAGTAGTCCTCAACTCGATGAGGAAGAAAGAGGATTTAGTTTTCATAAAGATGCAGAACTTGATATGAGAATGGATCAAGATAATCCATTAAATGCAAAAATAGTAGTAAATGAATATCCAATTTCTAAACTTATTGAAATATTTTATAAGTTTGGTGAAGAAAAATATTCAAAAAGTATTGCTAAGGGTATAGTAAATTCTAGGCCTATAAATACAACGTTAGAATTATCAGAAATTATTAAAAATAATGTTCCAATATCTTATAGAAATAAACACCATCCTTCTAGAAAAATATTTCAAGCTATAAGGATAGAAGTTAATCACGAATTAGATATATTGGATAAATCTATGAGAGATGCTTTTGATTTGTTAAAAGTAGGAGGAAGATTAGTAGTTATTACTTTTCATCCTTTAGAAGATAAGATAGTTGCTAATGTATTTAAAGAATTATGTAGTGATGATAAAAATGCTGCTAAGCTTCCAATAGTACCTGAAAGTATGAAAGCTAGAGCAAAATATATAGTAAAGATGACACCTAGCTCAGAAGAACTTGAAGAAAATAATAGAAGTAGAAGTGCTAAATTAAGAGTAATAGAAAGGATAAAATAATGAGAACAAAATCAAAATATGAAAAAATATTTTTGAGTTTAACGATTGTTTTTCTTGTTATGTCTTTTTTATGTAAATCACTTATGGGAGCATATGTTCAATCCAGTAATGCAGAAATACAAAGAATGAAAGATAAAATAAATAATCAAAAGGAAATTAATTTAAGCATGCAAATGAAAATTAATGAATTAGCATCATTAGATAATGCATTAGATGTTGCAGATTCTTATGGTTTATCATATAATAATAGTAATATAAGGATAATCAATAAAGAATAGGAACAAATTATATGAAAAAAGTAAAAACAGTTAATATAAATAAATGGTTTATAATAATTATTGTTTTTATTTTCTTTTTTATTATGGCAAAATTAATATATGTAGGACTTGGATCTATTAAAGTTAATAATAAAAGTTTAAATGAATTTGCCAGTAATAGAAATACGAAAAAAGAAATAATAAATGCTAGAAGAGGGACAATATATTCTAGTGATAATGAAGTTTTAGCAAAAGATGTTAATAGTTATACAGTAATAGCTTATTTAGATTCTAGCAGAACTACTGATTCTAATAATCCTCATCATGTTATTGATAAAGAAAAAACCGCTGAAGAATTAAGTCCAATAATAAATATGACTAAAGAAAAGATATTAGAAATACTTAATACGGTTATTAAAAGCTGTGATGATAGTGATCATTGCACTGAAACAATACCTTATCAAGTTGAATTAGGTCCTGGAGGAAGAGGCATAACAGAACTTGTAAAAGATGAAATTGATGATTTAGACTTACCTGGTATAGACTTTATTTCTAGTACTAAAAGGTATTATCCTAACGGAGATTTTTTATCTTATATTTTAGGATATGCTAGAACTAATGATAAAGGTGTTTATGAAGGAGAAATGGGTGTAGAAGCATCATTGAATTCTGATTTAACTGGTACTCCGGGTGAAAAAGAATATCAGGCTGATGTTGCTGGATATCAAATAACTAGTTCTCCTACTGTTGAAAAGAAGGCTATTTCTGGTAGTGATGTTTATCTTACAATAGATACTAATATTCAAATGTTCACTGAACAAGCTATGACAACATTAGAAGAATCAGATCCATCTTGGGCTAGTATTGCAGTTGTGGAAGCAAAAACCGGTAAAATTTTAGGAGTTGCATCATCACCTAGCTTTAATAATAATACTCTAGAAATTAAATCATACTATGATCCATTTATTAGTTATGAGTATGAACCTGGTTCAGTAATGAAAATATTTAGTTTTCTCGCATCTATGGAAAATGGATTATATGATGGAAGTGCAACGTATAAAAGTGGCTCATTAGTTGTAGATGATGTAACTATTAAAGATTGGAATAAGTATGGATGGGGAACTATTACATATGATGAAGGTTTTATGGGATCATCTAATGTTGCAGCTTCTAACTTGTCACTTACCCTTGGAAGAGCTAAATTAAAAGATTTTTATAATTCTCTTGGTTTTGGAACTGCTGTTGATATGTTACTTCCTAATCAACAAGATGGAGTTATTAATTTTAAATATAAATCTGAAATAGCATCTGCTTCATATGGACAAGGTATTAGTGTTACTGCTATACAGATGATTCAAGCCTTAACTGCTGTTTCAAATGATGGTACTATGTTAAAACCATATATTGTTGAAAAAATAGTTAATCCTGATACGGGAGAGATTATTTTAGAAAATGGCATAAAGGAAGTAGGTAAAGTAGCTAGTCATGAAAATGTTGAAAAGATAATATCTCTTATGAGAGGTGTTGTTGATGGCTCTGCTTCAATGTCTACTGGAAAATCATATTATATGGAAGGGTATGATCTTATAGGGAAAACAGGTACAGCAGAAATTGCTTCCGATGGTGCTTATATTAAAGGTTCCTACGTTAAAAGTTTTGCTGGTATTTTTCCAGGAAATGACCCTCAGATTATTATATATGTAGTAGGATCTCAAAAGAATAGTTCAACTCCTATGACAAACGCTGTTAAAAGCATTATCCAAGATGTTTCCACATATTTAAATATATATGGTAGTGTTAAAGAGGAAGATGGTTTATCATATACTCTAGATAGTTATGTAAATAAAGATAAAGAACTAGTTTCTGAAACTCTTTCAACTAATAATATAGAACCTATTTTCATTGGTGATGGTGATAAAGTTATTAATCAGTTTCCATCTAAAGGAAATGTATTAAACAATAATAATAAAGTATTTTTGCTTACAAATGATACATCTTACAAAATGATTAATATAAAAAATTATTCTAGAAGTGAAGTGGAAACATTTTGCAATTTAATAAATTTAAATGTTGTGTTTGATGGGTATGGATATGTCACTGATTATTCTATTAAAGAAGGAGACGTAATTGACGCAAACTCTATATTATCAGTTACTTTAAAACCTAAATATATAAATAGTGAATAATTTGTTAATAAAATATTTATTTATTACTTATAATACATATATACTAATAAATAATAATTTTATTTAAAAATAATATAGATAATAATAGACATTTTGTATTAAATATTATCTAATAAATTAAATATATCAATTTGATATATTTTTTATTTATGATAAAGTATTTTTTCAAAGGAGAGAAATATGAATGATGACTATTTATCTATGATTAATTATAAGAAATATAATAATAGATATTATTTTAATTTAAATGATATTAAAAACTATTTAATAGATGATTTAAGTATAATTCTAGCTAAAATGGACTATTTTAATATAGATACTACTATATTTAATAGAGAATATATAGATTTATATTATTTATTATTATTAATAACTTATTCTAATGATTTTAGAACATTTAAATATAAGTTCTTTTTGATAGGCTCATCTATAGAAAAGATAGCTGAAATTAATAATCCTAATCTATGTATTGATAGGTGTAATTCTTTAAAATATAAGAAGGGTTATTATAATCAATACAAATTTAAAAGTAAAAGCACAAGCTCATTTAAATCATTTAAAGACATTATATATGAAGAAATTAATAATTCAATATTATTAGATAATTATAGATTTATTATATAAATTATTTAATTCGACAAATTATTTAATATGATTGTTATATTATTATTATGAGGTGATTATATGAGAACATATTATTTGTTTGAAATAAAAGAAAATATAATTAAAAACTATAAAAATAATTATGATGAATTATTTCAGTTATTAGAAAGCATATACAAACTGAAAGAAGATGATTTAATATTGGGATATAATATATTTAATAAAATAGTTAATCCAATTGATAAAGATAATTTTAATAATTATATTAAAAATAAAAATATTTCTAGCGAGAATTATATCTGTTATGACTATACACATATAATTAATGATTTTTATAATGATGAATCTACTAAATTAATCATAAATAACTCACATATTAAAATTAAAACAAATAAAAATGCACCTTCATTTTTCTATAATATTAGAAATTTTGATAATATATTTGTATGTGATTTTTATAACAAAGATTATTTTCTGCTAAATGAAACTATTTATAATTCTTGCGTTAATGTATAATAAATGATAAAATTAAAGTGAAGGAGATTATATTATGTGGTGGCAAGATTTATTATATGTATTAGTAGGATTAATAGCAGGTTTAGTAGCTGGCTTTTTAATAGCAAAAAAAGTATTTACTAAACAATTGAAAGAAAATCCTCCAATTAATGAAGAAATGATTAAAACTTTAATGAGAGGGATGGGAAGAAATCCTAGTCAAAAACAAGTTAATCAATTAATGAAACAAATGCAAAAATATCAATAGTTATTATTGATATTTTAATGTTTAATAATGAAAGGATAAATATGAAAGATAAATTAGTTAAATTACTTGATAATAGTTATTCACCTTATTCTAATTATAAAGTTTCAGCTATTGTTGTAATGAACGATGGAACTACATTTGAAGGTGTTAATATTGAAAATGCTTCATATGGTGCGACTATATGTGCTGAAAGAACAGCAATATTTAGTGCTATAGCAGCTGGATATAAGAGATATGATTTTAAAGAAATATACATTATGAACGGAACTGAAAAAATTGGTTCTTCATGTTTTATTTGTAGACAAGTTATGTCTGAAATGTTTAAAAAAGATGCTAGAGTAGTTTCTATGAATATAAATGGAGATGAAAAAGTATATACTATTGAAGAACTATGTCCAAGTCCATTTAGTGATGAAGATTTAAAATAATATTTTTATGGGGGAGTTTATGGTTTTTAAAAATAAAGATGTAATTATATGTGATTTTGATGGTACTTTAGTTGATTCTATAGGCATATGGGATTTAGTTGATAGAAAATTAATTTCTGTTCACGGTAAAGAACCTCATGAAAATATTGGTAAAGAAAGAACTAAGTTTTTATCTGAACATACCGGTGGTGATATATACGATAAATATTGCTCATATTTATTAAGTACATATGGTATACAAGGATATACTTCACAACAATTATCAAATATAAGAAATAAAGTTAGTTGGAATTATCAAACATATGATATTGATTATAAAGAAGGTGCCCCTGAATTCTTACATAAAGCAAAAGAACTTGGATACAAATTAGTTTTAGTGACATCTTCACCTAAAAAAGCAATGGATATTTATATTAATGATAATGAAAATATTAAAAGTAAAGCTAATATTATTGAAACATTTGATACTATTATTACTGCTGATGATGTTACACATAAGAAACCAAATCCAGAAACATATGAGAAGGCTGTAAGAACACTTAATTTTCCTAAAAGCAGAGTTATAGCAATAGAGGATGAATTAGTTGGTGTTGAGTCCGCAATTACTGCAGGAATAGAAGTTATATCAATGTATGATAAATATTCTGATAAAGATAGAGATTTTATTAATAAATTAGCAACATTTTCATTTAATGATTTTCCTAGTCTAACAATGAGATTAAAATAAGAAGTTTCTTATTTTTTTTCTTTCAAAAATGTGTTATTTAATATATAATATTACTAGGAGCAGTAATATGAAGAACAAAGTACAAGAATACATTACATATTATTCACCTGAATTTATATATATTCCATATGATTCAGTTGAATTATTAAATATAAAAAAAGATAAAACAGTATTAAATAATATGTCACTTGGTAGATTATCAAATGGTAATGCAATATATAGTCCGGTTAGTGGTAGATTAATAGGTGCAAAAAAAAGTAAATATTTAGATGGTGAAAAGAACTCATTAGTTATAGAAAATGATTTTACCGATAGAAGAGAAAAATTACACCCTTTTAATGATATTTCTAAAGCAAAAACTAAAGAAATAAATAGTATACTTGATAATTATGGATTATATCAGAAAATAAATAGTAAGACTACTCTTGTTGTAAATTCTTTTTATAATAAAAAAAATGATTTGGGTGATATGGTTATTAATTATGAGTCATATGAAGAAATATTAGAAGCAATAGATGAACTATTAGATTTATATCATATAAAAGTATGTTATTTATCTATACCGAAAGAAGACCTAGTAAGTGAAGCAGCATATAATAAATATATAAATGCTTTTCCAAATATATGTATTGTTCATTCAAGTAAAAAATTTAAGGATAATAAATGTGTATTTTATACTATTGAAAATGTTTTAGCAGTTTATAAAGCAATTCATTTAGATTATATGTTAGACAATACTATGATAACTATCAGCAGTAATGATGTGTTAATAGTAAGAGTTAAGATATTTACATCATTAAAAGAATTATTAAAAGCATTAAAGATAAGTTATAAAGATAAAACAATTAAAATTAATAATAATGTTGTAACTAGTATAGATGATTATATTATTGATGGTAGTGTTAGATCTATTATAATTAAATAGGTGTGTTATGAATTATTTATTATGTGGTAAAGAATACTACTTAATCAAAAACAAGTTAGATGAGATTATTAAAGACAGTAAGATTGATAATATAATATCAATGAATTTTGATGCATTTAAAATTCAAGATATATTAAATGAAGTATGCTATATGGATTTATTTAATGAAAATAAACTTATTATAGTAAATAATTTTTCATTTAAAAAAATAAATGAAAAAGAATCAAATGATTTAATAAAATACCTTGGTACTAAAACTGAAAATGTTATTATTTTTAAATGTATTGATGATACACTAGACAATAGAAAAAGTATAGTTAAGAAGTTTAATGAATTAGTAACTATATTAAATTTTAATAAATTAAAGTGGGGCGAACTTTCAAGTTATTTATATACTTATATTTCTTCGTTAGGTTATAAAATAAATAACGCTTTAGTTAATAAAATTATTAATACGTGTGGATATAATTATTATAGTGATGACAATTCTTATATTTTTAATGAGGTAGATAAACTATTATTGTATAAAATGGAAGAAAAAGAAATAACTGATGAGGATATTAATTCTGTTATAAATAAAGATCCTGATTGTGAATTATTTGATTTAATAGGGGCAATTTCAAAAAGAAACAAAGAATTAATATTCACAGAATTTAAAAAAGTAAAAGAATTAAATTATGATCAAAATTTAATATGTGCTAGTATATGTAAACAATTTAGACAACAATTACAAGTTAAAATATTATTCGATGAAAATATGAATTCTGATGATATAGCAATCAAATTAAAAATGAAAAGTTATCCTGTTAAATTATTAATTGATACTATGAATGTGTATACATATGATGAACTTACTAATATTATTGATAAATTATATTATGTTGATGAGTCATTAAAATCAGATAGTAATATTGAAAATTATAAAGCTTTAGAACAATTTCTTTTAGAAATATAGTTTACACTTTAATTTTAAAAATCTAGATATATTAAGTTGTTTAAAGTATAATATTAAGTAGGAAGTGATAAAAATGTTAATACTAGCTAAGAGTATATTAGGACTAATGATTGGATTCTTTGGTGCTGTTATATTGGGATTATTTATAATTCCATTACTTAGAAAATTAAAATGTAAACAAACCATTAGTGTTTTTACTGCATTTAGACACGCAGAAAAAAATGGAACACCTACAATTGGAGGATTAATATTTATTATTCCTACATTATTTGCAATGCTTGTATTGTATTTAAGAGGAAGTTTAGAAATAACGCATAGTTTATTAATTATAATATTTGTATTTATTTCTTATGCTTTATTAGGCTTTGTTGATGACTATTTAAAAGTTAAAGCGCATGATAATAATGGACTTACTATTCCACAAAAATTATTAGTTCAAGTTTTAATTTCACTCGTATTCTTTTATATTTATATGAAGGGTGGAGGAGATGCTAACGTAACAATATCATCACTTAATTTAAGTATAGATATGGGATGGTTCTATGGATTATTCATACTATTCTTATTAGTTGGATCATCTAATGCAGTTAATTTAACTGACGGACTTGATGGTTTAGCTGGTGGTTTATCAGTAATTGCATTTTTATGTTTTGGAATAATTACTTGGGGTACTTCTTGGGTAGAAGGATATCAAGAAATTGCTATATTTTGTTTTATTTTAGTTGGATCATTGTTAGGATTTCTAGTTTATAATACTCATCCTGCTAAAGTGTTCATGGGTGATACTGGTTCTCTTGCTTTAGGTAGTACTTTGGCAGCAGTAGCTATACTTACAAAACACGAATTGTCATTAGCTATTATTGGTGGTGTATTTGTAGTTGAAGCATTGTCATCAATAATACAAATAATAGCAATAAGAAAATTTCATAAGAAAGTATTTTTAATGGCACCAATTCATCATCATTTTGAAAAATTAGGATGGGAAGAGACTGATATAGTAAAACTATTCCTAATTATTGGATTTGGACTTGGTATGATTGCTGTATACTATGGTGTATGGTTATAAGAATTAATTTTTAATTCTTTTTTTATTTAATTAAAATAATATTAAATAGAGGCTATATGAAAAAATTATATATTTATCCTATTATACTTTCTTTAATAGGATGTATAATGATATATTCTAGTAGTTATATATGGAGTGAATTTAAATATAATGATCCATATAAATATGTAATATATCAAGTAATATTTTTAATAATTAGTATTATTGCTATGAAAATAATATCAAATATAAATTATAAACTTTATTATAATTATAGTAATATAATACTTTTGTTTTGCTTTATATTATTGTGTTTAGTTTTAATTCCTGGTATAGGAACTATAAGAAATGGAAGTAGAAGTTGGTTTAGTATTCTTGGCTTTGGTTTTCAACCTAGTGAAATAACTAAAATTGCATTAATTATATTTACATCAAAATATTTATCAAAAAACGATAATATTAAAAAGAATACGAATATGTTTATGATTCCAATATTAATAATAATTATATTATTTTTTGTACTAATTTTATTAGAACCTGATTTTGGAAGTGGAATGGTTATTGTTTGTACTTTAATAGGTTTAATATTTATTTCTGGTGTAAACTTTTCTATATTTATTAAAATGTATATAGATGATGATTCTAATTTAATAATAGAATTATACAAATTAGAAGAAGAAAAATATTTGTTATATAATTCATATACAGTGGATAATACATCTTTAGTAATTAAAGATAAAGATAATAATATAATAAATATTTATTAATATAGTTTTAATAAATAAAGGAATAAAAATATATTTATCAAGTAATTTGATGAGCACTTAAATAAAAATAATGTTAAATATAACCAAAAATATTAATTTATGTTTATTTTTTATGTATAAATGTGGTATGATATAAATATATAGTAAAGGAGTGTCTTATGAATAATAATATAAATGATAGTATCACTAATACACCTAATAAATTGGAAAACAAACAAGGCCAAGTTCAACCACAAGTAGCACAACAAGTAGTGGAAGTTCAAGCTCCACCAGTACAAATTGTGTCTACAATGCAAAATACAATTGTACAACCTACTGAAACAGAGGTCCCTTTATCAAATACTTCGTTACCAAATCAGAGCACTAAAAAGCCATTCCTTAGTAAAAAGAATATAATAATACTAATGGTTATTGTTTCTATTTTAATAGTAGGAGCACTTGTATTGTATTTTGTCTTTAATAAATCTGGTAATAATAAAACTGTATATAATCCCTATGAGTTAACAGATATATATAAAGTATCAAATTATACTGAAGGTACCATTTATTCAAACAATAGTAAGGTAACATTTATGTATCCTGATACATTACATTTATATGAAAAAAGTTATTCAAATTTGTTTTTAAGAAATGATTTTGATTATTCATCATATACAATAGGTATTACGGCTAATATCTTAAGTTCAACTAATGAAGAAGATATATATAATAATATTAAAAGTAATAATGATAGTCTAACTAATGTAGAGTATGGTACATATGATGAAATAAAATGTGATAATATTTATTATTCAGATGATTATTCTTATATGAATTGTTTTAGCAAAGACGAATCTAATGATACTAAAAAGATAGTTAATAATTGGTATATTCTTATAAAATTATCTAATGAAAACTTATTAGAATACATAATAACAGCAGATAGCATTATTCCTTATGAAGTAATAAATAATTTAATAAAAATTACTAAAACGAATGATACTACTAATAAACAATTTACAATATCTGGCAATACACAAAAAGGGGTACTATCTATTAATACATATGGTGAATATAATAAAGGGTATAATGCATCAATAGAGCTTGATAATACTTTCAAAGAAGAAGAATCTGATGCAAGCTACGCGTTCTTTTCTAAAAGTGTTGACAATAAAACATTAGTATTAAGATATGGATTAAGCTCATTATTAAATCAAACATTTGAAGAAACATATACTAATACTTATAATAATCTTGAAAATTTATATGGTAATAATCCATCTAATACTAATTTAAATATTTCTTCAATTTCTAATCTTACTAATGGTGAGTATGAATATGTTTATTATACAGTTACTTATGATGATCATTCTGGAACAGAAGAAAATTATTATACATTTTATGATACTAGTTTGTTTTTAAAGATTTCAGATAGTGAGTATTTAAATATAGAATTAACTTCATATGGAGAAGAAATAACAGAAAGTATGTTGAAAGAATTATTAAATATTAAAATTGATAAGTATTAATCATAGGAGAAAAATAAATGAACAATAAAGTCGTTAATAAATTATCACTTTTACCTTTTGTAATTACCGGTTTAGTATTTTTAATAGCTGGTATTTTACTTTATGTTAATCAACAATCTTTTTATAATAATTCTATTAAAACTGAAGCTAATATAATAAGTATTAATAAAGATTCAGATGAATGCAAAATAGTAATTGAATTTAAAGCTGATGGTAAAAGTTTTAAAGGAGAATTAACTAATTGTAATTTAGTTAGTGAATCTGATAAGACAATTAGTATATTCTATAATAAAACTAATCCATCAAATTTTAAAACTTATAAAAATTATACTATTTCAATAATATTTATTTCAGTAGGAACTATTATAACAATCTTATCAACTATTTCTCTTATAAAAAACAATATTAAATATGATAAGTATCTAAATTCTAAGCTTACAGGTGAAAGAGTAGAAGCAAAAATAATAGGTGTTGAAACTGATACTAGTATTATAAAAGACGGTAAATGTCCATATTATGTGGTATGTAGTTTAACAAATCCTTTTAATAGAAAAGAAGAAGTATATAAGAGTGATAATGTGTGGTATGAAGTTGGTAAACTAATAGAAACTAATAACATTAAAATGATACCAGTATATATAGATGAAAATAATTATGAAAATTATTATGTAGATACATCAATCTTTGAAATTTTGAATAAGTAATTTAATTTACTTATTTTTTTTGATATAATTTTAATGAGGATGTTATGAAAGAATATGAAAATGAATTATATAATAAAGGCATTACTTTAATTGCGGGAGTAGATGAGGTGGGTAGAGGACCTTTAGTTGGACCTGTTGTTACAGCAGCAGTTATATTACCTAAAGACTTCTTTATGGAAGAGATAAATGATTCTAAAAAATTAAGTGAGAAAAAAAGAGATATGTTATATCCAATTATTATGGAGAATGCTATTAGTGTAGGTATTGGAGTAATTGATAATAAAATTATTGATAAAATAAATATTCTAGAAGCAACTAAAATAGCTATGAAAGAAGCAATAAACAACTTAAGTGTTAAACCTGAACATGTTCTTATAGATGCTGTTAAACTAGATATTGATATACCTTTTACATCAATAATTAAGGGGGATGCTAAAAGTGAATCAATAGCGGCTGCATCAATAATTGCTAAAGTCACAAGAGATAAAATGATGTATGAACTTGATAAAATATATCCTGAATATGATTTTAAAAACAATAAAGGATATGGAACTAAAAAACATATTGAAGCAATTAAAGAGTATGGAATAATAGATAAACATAGAATGTCTTTTGAACCATGTGCAACATACAAAAATAAAAAATATATAAATAATTAAATTTAATTATTTTTTTATTGTGACAATATTTTAATAATGACTTGAATAATTATATAATAGTGGTATAATTACAACTTACGTTTGAAAGGAGAATAATGATGATTAAAATAATAATTACTCTATTTATTATATTTTTAATAAAGGTAATTGATAATATATTAAGTACTAGTAAAACAATATTAGTACAAAAGAATAAAGCTTTTTTAGCAGCTTTAAGTGCTATAATATCATCTATTATATTTTATAGTTTAATTGATATAGTAAATAATTCTGATGGAGATTTAACTATGTATATTATATCCATTGCTAGTGGAGTAGGAACATATGTAGCTATTAAGTTTAGTGATAAGTTTTCAAAAGAAAGAACTTATGTTAATGTTATACTATCTGATAATAAAAAGGAAATGATAAAATTAAGAGATTTTCTCAAAGAAAATAAAATTACTAATTTAGCTACTGATGGATATACTAAAGATTGGAAAAAGACTATAGCTATTACTGCTTATACTGAAACTAAGGTTGAAAGTGGATTACTTGATAACTATATTAACAATAGTAATAATAAATTTAAAAGAATTATTGAAAAAATTAGTTGATTTTAATTTATTTTATGTTATAATTTTTTTATGAAGCGATAATGGTGTTATGGAAAACACTTAGGCTATAATTATAAAGTGATTCTTCTTGAATAAGTAAGGTGGAACCGTCCGATTTGGACCCTTATGTATTTGAGAAGTTTTTTTGTAATTTAGATAGAGATAGGAGAATAAAATGAAAGAATTAAATATGGAAGAACTTACTAATTATTGTAAAAATTATGGATATATATTTCAAGGTAGTGAAATATATGGCGGACTAT
>CAZYOS010000015.1:0-16067 GCA_964649245.1 uncultured Clostridium sp. | reverse complement strand
AACTCTTATAATTTTTAATTTTTATTAAAAATTGCATTTTACTATTTAACTAAGTATTTTGGATAAAAATACATCTTCATTAACATTATTAATAATATGATATTTATCTCTTTTAAAATTAGTATATTTATTTATATAAATTGTTTTATTAAACTTATATTTGTTTTTATATCTTTCAAACAAAAAAACATTATATTTAGTATCTATGTTTATTATTTCTAAATATATAGATTTAATTAAAAATAATACTAATATACCTGCAAAAAGTGTTTTATTTATAATACCAAATGCAATAGTAAATATAGTAGAAATAATTATAGATATTTTAAATGATAACTTATAACAAAAAAAATAATCCAAAAATAGATTTAATAATCTTCCCCCATCTAATGGAATTATTGGGAGAAAATTAAAAGAAACCAATAAAATATTTATCTTCTTAATAATATTAAATACATGAAATGTTATTAAATTATTATTAAATAGTATTATAACTAATAAATAAAATAATAATTGAAAAATTATACCACCTATTAATGATATAAATTCTTTATATATTTTTGTATTAAGTTCTGTTTCTAAAAGAGTATTCCCACCGAAAGGGTATATTATTATTTTAGATGGTTTTATACCCTCTATGCAGCTAAATATATAATGTCCACTTTCATGTATGAAAATTATTAATAGAAGTAAAAATACATATTCAAAGTATCCACTTAAAAATGACAATAATAAAAATATGTATGTTAAATTATTAATTTCAACTTTCATTTAAAATATTAACTGGTTTATCTTCTTTTAAAAGTACATAATAATATTCATCTTCTGAAGTTCCGAGAACTGTGTTTGCTTCTACATAGTCATATAATTTAACACTTTCTTTTATATTTCCAAACCATGCATAATAGCCATTACTTTGCTGTATAATTACTGTATTTCCGTAATCTTCTTTTTCTCCTACAAAAGTAACAATACCAGAATCTTTTACATATACATCCCCACTATAAATATATTTTATTCCATTCTTATATTTTTCCTGTTGTGTTTCTGTTTTAATAACCGGGGTTTCTATTTCACTTTTAAATACATCTGTTATTTTGTTTGTAAATTTATTTATAATACTAAAGTCAATTGTTTTATTTAGTAGATTATCACTTACAAATTTTCTAAAGTCAGGAGATAAATTACTAATAATCATTACAATTAAAACAAAAACTATTATTGTAAATAATTTACTAAATGCACTTCTTATAAAACTTTTTTTATTACTACCTTCTTTATTATTTTTATATTCTTCATATGTCATATTAAATACTATTCACAATATTAATTATTATTCATATTTTTATAAAAACTATAATATTTATTATTTCCAATTACTATATGATCAATGACTGGTATCCCTATTATTTTTCCTGTCTCAATTAAATGATTTGTTAATTCTATATCTTCATTACTAGGAGTTGGATCTCCAGAGGGATGATTATGTAAAACTATTATTGCAAAAGCACTTTCTAATAATGCGTATTTAAATATTTCTCTTGGATGAACTGTTGAAGAATTAATAGTGCCTTTAAATAATAGTTTATAACTTATAAGCATGTTTTTAGTATTTATATAAACAGCGTAAAAATTTTCTTGTGTTTCTAAATAAAAGATGTCTTTAAAATATTCATATATTTGATCAGATGAATTTAATTTCACTTTTTGTTTTTCTTTATTATAATATACTCTTTTGCCCAACTCTAAAGAAGCAATTATCTCAATTGCTTTTACTTTACCTATTCCTTTTATCTTTGAGAGTGTATTGATACTTACATTTTTTAAATTCTCTATATTTTTATATTCAGTTAGTACTAGTGATGAAATTGATTTAACAGATATACCTTTTGTACCTGTTTTTATAATTATTGATAATAATTCTTCATTTGATACATTTGCTGCTCCTACTGCGACAAGTCTTTCTCTTGGTTTTTCACTTTCAACCATATCTTTTATTTTAACGTTCATGTTTAATCCTTTCTAATATAATTATTAGTTATCTTTTGATTAAACACTTGTTTTTATTATCTTAATTTTAATACTTCTATTACATTATGCAAATTGTCTGCTTTTATTATTTCTATATCATAATTCTTTTCTTTTTTTAACTTTATTGCTTCTTCGTAATTATCTTGAGGAACAATAAATACTTTAGCATGTTTTTTAACAGCTCCAATTAATTTATATTTAACGCCATCTATTGCACCTACTACTCCATTTTCATCAATTGTACCTGTACCTGAAATAATGTCCCCATTTGTTAAATCATACTCAGTTATTCTATTATATATTTCTAGAGCACACATTAATCCTCTTGATGCTCCGCTCTCACTATTTTTAAATATATATTCTACTTTAGGTGTTGTTTCAACATCTTTTAATTCCATTATTGAAATACCTATTGCTTTCTTATCGTTTATTTCTTTTAATACTGCATAACATTCTATTATTTTATTATCTCTCATTACATTTAATGTAATTTTATCTCCTATGTCATATTTGCTTATTTCATTTATAATACTGTTATAGTCTGTTATAACTATATTATTAATACTTTTGATAATATCATCTTGTTTTAAGCTAGTTTCTGCTTCGTCATAAATATATGCTATAGTAAGATTAGTTTCTACTATTTCATAAGGTAAGTTAGCTTCTTTAAATGCTGCTATAATAGCATCATAACTTGTTTCTTTTAATGATAATTTGTTTCTTTTTTCAATTTCTTCAGTTGATTCATTTTCTATTCTCGAATCATCTATACTTACTAAGTCCCAATTTGGAATTATATATGATAATAATATTAGTGGAGCTATTCCTTTTTTAGCAGCAACATATGTCATATTAAATGAGCCTTCTTCTTTATAACTGCTATCTATTGTTACTCTACTCTTTATATCAATAAGTCCTCCTGGAGTAAATATATAATAATTAAATTCAATAAAAAACCAGGGAACAATACATAAAAAAATAATATATAATTTATAATTATATTTTATATCTTTCTTAATAGATTCTAATATCTTTTGTAATCTTTTTTTCATTTTTTATTCTTCCTAATAATATTATTATAACACAGGAGAATTTATTTATGACAATTAAGAAACAAATATTATTAAGTTTCATACTACTATCATTTTTATTTAACATAAATATCATAATTGAATCTGTTTTTGATGTAACTTATCTATTTTTCAATAAAATTTTTGTTAGTATTTTTCCATTTATTATATTATCTAAAATATTAATATATTATGATTATCATATTTTTTTAAGTAATACTATAGGAAAGATTTTATCAAAATTATTCAATATAGATAAAAATGCAACAATTGTTTTTATATTAAGTATACTTACAAGTATGCCATGTAATTCAATATATATAAATAATTTACTTAATGAAAAAATAATTGATGAAAATACCGCTAATAAATTAATTATTTATACTTACTTTCCTTCTATAGCATTTGTAATTGGTAGTATAGGTGTTAATATGTATAATAATATTTATATAGGAATATCTCTTCTTTTAATTAATTATTTATGTAATATAGTTATGGGTATTTTTTTAAGAAAAGAAAAAAACACTATTAGTATAGCTGTTCCTAATAAAGTAAAAGAAGATTTTTTTGTTCTGTTAAAATCATCAATTATAGATGCATTTAATACTTGTTTAATAATTCTTGGAAATATAATTATCTTTTCAATAATCATTAATATTATAAATACATATATAAATATTAATCCTATTGTTAATTCAATATTAAGTGAATTATTAGAATTAACAAATGGAATAAATAATATTTATTTATTAAATATTAGTTTAAAATATAAATTATTCTTAACAAGCTTTATTCTTAATTTTAGTGGATTATCTATTATATTTCAAAGTAAAAGTATTTTATCAAATTATAATATTAACATAAAAAAAATATTAATAATTAAATTAATATTTAGTATTATTTTTTCTTTGTTATTCTGCTATCTTTGAATATATTTTTATATTATGTTCTGGTTTAGTAGCAGTTATTGTTATAATAAATACTTTATAATTAGTTAGCGAAACTTCATCACATGATATGTCTGTATAATGATAAAATTTAGAATCTCTAAAGCTAATTGATCCACCTGATCTTTTATAAGTATCTATTGAATGAATTGTTTTCATTAATATAATTTTGTTGGTTTCGTCTAAATATTTTATAGTTGATCGATTAATTAAAGAAAAAATATCAGCAGTGGATTCAGCCCTTTCTTCTTTTGATAGTTTTAAAGATAATGTATATGTCTTATTATTACTAAAGTTTAATGTACATTCTTTAATGTAATAATTGACATCTATATCTTTATTTGAATTACATATAACTGAACTAATACCATAATTATCAACTATACTTTTGTTTAGTTTGTTTGAAAGAACTGATGTATTTATTAATATATTAGTATCATTATTTGCATTTTCATATGTAGTCATTAATTTAACAAGCATTGAAAGCATTGGAACTAAAACTACGCATAATAGTGTTAGACTGACTAATATTTCTACTAATGTAAATCCATTTTTTTCCATTTTCATGTTATACCTCATAATTATTCCAATACTCTTACTGCTGCATAAAAATATTTACATTCTTCTGATGGACTACTACAATCATTAGATGCATTTTCGTTAATAATATCGCCTTCTGATACTCTTAAATAAAATTCTCCTATTACATATTTAATAGATACTCCAGGATCTTCTTTGTTTGCTTTTTCTACAGTTTGTAAATTATTTATAAAGTTAACTAGTTCTGTATCATATTGTGCTAATATATTAGGATCATCTTTCATAGCGGATAATTCTTCATTAATATCAGTTATATAGCCAATCTTTTTTATATGAAATTTATTTAATAGTTTAGTACAATCTTCTACACTCATATGTTCAGGTACTATTGGTGATGAAGATTGACATGCATCACCTGAATTTAATAAAAATCTTTCACTATATTGGTTAGTTTCTGAAGTTCCAATAGAAATAAAAGTACGGAGAGCATATAATTCATTTGGTCTATTATAGTACCTATTTATATTTGTTTTTCTTACTATCAAAAGACAAGAAGATAACATTAAAGCAAGTGCTAATAAAGTAATTACTAGTACTACTATTGTTTCTACAAATATAAATCCTTTTTTATTCATTTATTTCTCCATTAATTTACTATATATGGTGTTGTTGGATTTCCGTTTCCTGTTGATACTGTTGCACTATTGATAAGAGAAATTGACGGAAAAACATAATAATCTGCATTGGCCCAGTCATTAAGAATACCACCAGTTGCTTGTACTAACCTCATATAAGAATAATTAGATGACCATAAATATGGACTCATAGTCCAATAATTGTTATTTGTAAATAAAAAGTATATTGAATTTGCAGTATTATATTTTCCTCCAGCATATACTACTTCGTCCGCTGTTATTAATCCTATTGGATATGTTAATGCATTATTTCCATATCCATCTGTTCCTCCATATTCCACTTTTAATGTAAATTTATCATTGTCTTGAGGGCACATATATTGTGGATTGAAATCATCATTTAATCTTGTAGATGTTCCATATTTTGTATAATTTGTTCCATATCCATTGCCTGATACCGTGCTCCTATCATTACAATATATTGTGTTAGCTACTAAATTTGTAATATTTGTTCCTTTATTTACAATATTTGTATAATACCAATTATCTAATGCTACTTTCATATTACTACTATATATATTTGATTGAGCCTGAAGTGATGTTGTTGTATTAGTTGCCACAGTACATGTAGTTGTATTAAGGCATTGATTATCTATTCCCATCATATATCCTACATACGTATTATCATTATATGTTTGATTAAATTTTGTACTAGAAAGTGATGCCGGTTTAGTTGCTGTTGTTGAACATGTATTATCCGTTGGAGTTCCCCAATAAAATAGTTTTGTACTTCCGTCCTCATTAGTACGAATTATCTTCCAACAAAATCCTCCAAATATTACATAGTTATTTGCTACTGCTCCTCTATAATAATAGACTCTTACTCCATTCTCTGTTTTTGTTGCATTTGTTGTATAGTATAATCCTTTTCCATTTGTATCACTACTTATATTTGAAAAGTCTATTCCAGTACTTCCTGTTACATATGCACTTGCTACATTATCTGCATATGCAGTGTTATTTGCTAATATTTTGCATCCTAAAGAATTACTAGAAGTGCAGCCATTATACCAAGTAGAATTAGAAGCGTTAATAGTAATATAATCTATTGCAGCATTATCCATAGCATTCTTGTTAATATAGTCTATAAATTCATTTCTTTTACTATATGATGTTAATATTGATAACATAAGAAAAAGAAATACTATTAAAAATGTATATACTAATGTCATTGAAATAAATCCTTTTTTATTACTCATATATACTCCTAGTATAATTATATATTGTTTATTATTTTTAATCAATATAAAAATCTTATTTATTTGATAAGATTTCTATTATTCTTTAATAACATTATAGCCATTATAAATATATTTTAATGAATCATAAACATATGATATATTACTTATTTCATCTTTTAAAAGCACCATTTTAGGTGGCAAAGATATTAATACTTTTAATAATAAGTCTTCTTCTGGTAATAGTTCTAATGTTTTATTATATTCAGTTAATAGATATTTAAAATTCTTTTTATATCCTTCTTTTTTATAATATTTAAATAAATCTAAAATAGGAGTATCAACCAAATGTTTTTCAAAACTAATTAAATAATTTTTATCCCCTTTTATAAAATGATCACTACTAATATTATTATGAACTATACATACTCTTTCTTCACTTTTATCTTTTACTAAACTATACCATTTATTTAATTTTTCTTTTGAATATTTTAAACTACCTAAAATAACTGAATAGTTTCTAGCAAATAAATAATGAGAAGGAGACATATATTCTTCTAATTCTATTTCTTCTATTAATTTATCATAATAATCATTTAAATATTCTATATTGCCTAATAACTTATCATATATTTCTTTATATTTATTATAATCTATTGTTTTTAAAAATAGTGTTTTTTTATGTAATTCAGCCATTACTTTTATTAATTCAATTCCTTCTGTTATTTCATGATATTTTATTTTTTCTATATATTGTGATTTCATTTCTGTATCAGTTACTTCTACTATTTCAGGAAAATTATTAAAATTTCTTATATTTAGATAATCATATAATTCTAATACTTCTTTATTTAATTTCTTTGTTACTATATTATCATCAATTCTAACACTATTTTTAAACGTTTTAGTCATTATTTATATATGGTATTATTATTTTATTGCCTATGTTGAATTCATTTAAATTATTTATATCTTTTGTTTTTTCATACTTAACGTTATATTTAGTACATATAGATTCAATAGTATCACCATCTCTTACAATATATACTTTATATGTATTGTATTTATCATTTGTATTAATAATATTATTTGTTATATTATCAGTTATATTCTCATTTATAATATTATTACCCTCTTTATTTATAGTCAATTCATCTTCTTTAAAATAATTATCTAAATCATTTATTTCATTCATAACTATTTCCTCCTTATCACATTTAAATTCTATTAATGCATCTACTTTCATTACATCTTTATCTAAATCATATTTAAAATCTTCTATTTCTAATTTTATTGAGTCTTTAATTATTTCATTGCTTATTGAAATTGAAAAAGGTATTTCATAATAAAATGTTTCTTCTATTAACGATGCTTCAGTCATCTTATATTTTCCATTTAATATAAGTTTTCCATTTACTGTATCATCATTAACTTTATATGTATGTTCTACATCTAACTCTGTTATTTCACTAACTTTGCTTTTAAATATAATATCTTTTTTTAATGGTATTATTTCTTTCATATAATCATCCTTTCATAAAACTATATGAAAAAAAATTCTCTTTTATGAGAATTTTTTAGTTTTCTATACCGCCTTTTATTCTAGAGTCAAATAGTAATTGTCTATTTATTCTTTTTAGACTCATGTTTTCTTCTTCAGTTTCATATTTAATTAATGATTCTTCTTCTACAAATATATCACCATCTTCTTCTGGAAATGTTTTTATTTCCCTTGGAAATAATCCTAATTCTGCTAATAATCTTGTTTTATATGAC
Source organism: uncultured Clostridium sp. (assembly GCA_964649245.1). GTDB lineage: Bacteria > Bacillota_I > Bacilli_A > RF39 > UBA660 > CAG-1000. The sequence continues at coordinate 7,830 of CAZYOS010000015.1, read as the reverse complement.
TTATTTATATCTCTTAATAATATATATTTTCCATCATATGTTTTTACTACTATTGCTGATGTATCTATTGTTTTAACATTATGTCTAATTTTATTAAATTCTATCATTTTTTTATCATATGATCCTTCATAATATATTTCTCCATATCTATCATATAATTCTTTATTAATACATGTTCTTATTGTACCTACATATAACGATTCATAATTCATATTATTATCTCCTTATTTAAATACTTTTTCATACAATTCTTTATAATTTTCTATTGGAATAAATTTTATCTTATTAGTTAATTCTTCATCTAATACTTTAATATCTAATGAATTTGATTTAGGTATAAATATTGTATTTATTTTATTTCTAATTGAAGCAATTGATTTTTCTTTTAAACCACCTATTTTTAATATGTCTCCAGTTAATGTAATTTCTCCTGTCATTGATGCACTATTACTTATTACATATCCTTTTATATGTGATAGTATAGCAGTTACTATTGCTATACCTGCTGATGGTCCATCTTTTTCTCTAGCGCCTTCTGTAAAATGTATATGTAAATCATGAGTTGTAAAAAAGTCTTCATCTATTCCAAAGTATTTTGAATTACTTCTTATATATCCAATAGATACTTCAATACTTTCTGTTGTAACTTTACCAAGAGAACCTGTATAAGTATATTTCCCAGTACCTTTATATGATGAACATTCTATATCTAATACACATCCACCAAGTGGTGTATATGCTACTGCTCTTACAACTCCTGGTACTTTTATTTCTTTTATATCTATTGTATTATTTATTTCATTTTTTAAATAATTATATAAGTCTTCTTGTCTTATTCTAACACTTACTATTTTTCTTGATGTTTTACTATATTCTGTTATTATTTTTCTAATAATTTTACTTATTATTCTTTCTAATTCTCTTACTCCTGCTTCATTAGTATAATTTTCTATCATATCTTTTATTGAATCATCTTCGAATTTAATAACATTCTTATTTAATCCATGCTTTTTAATTAATGTTGGTATTAAATACTCTTTTGCTATTGTTAATTTTTCTTGATCTGAGTATCCTGTTAATTCTATTATTTCTAATCTATCTAATAACGCTACTGGTATATTATTAATATTATTAGCAGTTAATACGAATAGTATTTTACTTAAATCTATTTCTTCATCTATATAATTATCTATAAATCTTTTATTTTGACTTGTATCAAGTATATCCAATAATGTACTTGATGGATCTCCTTTATAATCACTTTTTATTTTATCTACTTCATCTAATAAAAAAATTGGATTAATACTCTCACTTTTTATTAATGATGAAACTATTTTACCTGGAGTAGATCCAATATAAGCTCTTCTGTGTCCTACTAATTCTGCAGAATCGCTCATTCCTCCTAAAGATATTTTTACGAATTTTCTATTTAGGGCTTCTGAAATTGATTCTGCAAATGTTGTTTTTCCTACACCAGGAGGTCCAACTAAACATATAATAGGGCTTTGTATGTCTGGTGTTATTGATTTAACAGCAATATATTCAATAATTCTTAATTTTGCTTCTGTTAACCCGTAATGAGATGAATTTAATTTTTTTTCTATCTTGTTTAAATCTTTTTCATCTCTTGTTTCTTTATACCATGGTACAGTTAATAAGTATTCTAAATAGTTTCTAATAACTCCTGCATCTGGACTCATTTCACTTGTTCTTTCATATCTTTGTATTTCACTATTTAATTTTTTTCTTATTCTATCAGGTAATTTAGTTTTATTTAGTCTTTCTTTTAGATTATTAATATCTTCATCCCTAGGATTTTCTTCTCCTAGTTCATTTTGTATTATTTTAATTTTTTCTTTTAATATATATTCTTTTTGTTCATCATCTAAACTTTTTTTTATATCAGTTTCTATTTTTCCTTCTAAATCTATTACTGCGTTTTCTATAGCTATTTCTCTTATTAATATTTTAGCTCTACTTATACAAGATGTATCTAACATTAAATTTAATTTTTTTTCAAATGATAATGGTAAAAAATTTGCTACTAGGTCTGTTAATCTATCTAATGATGTATTTCCTTTTATTTGTGACATGATTGAATTTGTAACAAATGGATTCTTATCTATATAATTTTCTAATTCACTCATTAGTTTTCTTAAATATGCTGTTGCCTCTAATTCTGCATCTTGTGTTCCATCTATATTTGTAATAATACTATCTAATACTTCTTCTTCATTTGAATAGTTTACATATGATATTATTCTTACTCTATAAAGTCCTTCTATACTTACTCTTTGATTACCATTAGGTAAATCTATATTACTTCTTATTTTACCAACTACACCTATTTTAGGTAAATCTGATGCATCTGGTATTTCTTCAAGTGAATTTAGGGGACACACAATTAATACTTCACTATCATGATATAGTTTGGAAATAGATGTTACTTTTTTTGATACTTCGCTTTTTAACTCTACTCTAACTTCTTGAAATGGAAGCAAAACAAGATCTTTTAATAATATAACTGGTAAATTACTTTTAATCATGTTTCCTCCTGCTATGAGTTAATATTATAATGAATATTTTAATAAAAGTAAATATAAAAATTAAATTATTAAATTATTTTTAGTATTAAAAAATATATGTAATTTATACATATATTTTATTTCATGCTATATCCACTAATTATTCCATTAATAGCTATAAAATAACTATTAAGTTCATCACTATTTATTCTATCTTCAAAATATTTTTCTTGACCTTTTTCCTTCATATATTTTTTTAAAATGTTTTTTACTCTTTCTTTACTAGCTTCATATGCAATAATAATATGTTCAGGAATTGGTCTATTACTATAATATAATGTTAATATTTCTGAAGTTAAATAATTATATTTGTCTAAGGCTTTAATAAGACTAAGTATAAATACATTATTAAACTGTTTCATAAATGTTAAAGGTTCACTATTGAAATATGAGTCAAATATATGTATATCATTTGATTTTTCTAAACATTCAGCTACTATTCTTTCATATACATATGAACCACTTATATTATTTATTTTTTTATTAAATAAGTCTGTTATTCCTTCGTTTAATCCAGTTCCATATAGTATAGAATTCTTTTCAAATACAATTCCAGTATTTTTGTGTGGAAAAGTACTGCTAGACATATGAATTATTTCGTGAGGTACTTCTTTTGGATCTAAATATAATAATAAATTATTTTTTGAGCTATAATCCCCTACTACAATTGATTCTTCAGTTTCATGTGTTTTATTAATAATTACAGTTTTATAATTTTTTAAGAAGTTTGTAATAGGTAATTTATGTGCTTTTAAAAATTCAAATGTTCTTTTAAATACACTATAAAAGTCATCTTTTTCATTAATACTTTTTGAAAAATGTCCTCTTATATTTGTTATCATACTATTATCCATAATTATTTCTCCTAAAACCTATATGTTGTCATTGCTCTTGTATATTCTTTTGGTTCATTATCTTCTTTATTTAATCTATAATAATCATAATCACTAAGTAATTTGCTAGGATTATATCTACGAACATTTTTATTAATTTTTAATTTTCTAATTGCTTTAGCTTCTATTTGTCTAATTCTTTCCCTTGTTACATTTAATTTTTTGCCTATTTCTTCTAATGTATACATTTTATCAGTTTCTATTCCAAATCTTAAAAATAATACTTCTTTTTCTCTTTCAGTTAAAGATGAACTTTTAACATCATCCATAAATTCTTTTAAATACATATTTTCAATAATGCTTTCAGAAAAAGGAACTGATTCATCTGCAATCATATCACCTAATTCTGTATCTTGTTCTTCACCTATATAAGAACTTAATGAGATTGGTAAAATGTCATATTTAAATACATCGTTTACTTGTTGTTCTGTTAAACCTGTTTCACTAATAATTGTATCTTTTGATGGTTCTTCTCCATCATGTGCATTTTTATATTGTTTTCTATATAAATATACTTTACGCATTATTTCTGAAAAATGAACAGGTATTCTTATGGTTCTTGATTGATCGCTTATTGCCCTTGTTATAGATTGTCTTATCCACCAAGTTGCATAAGTACTAAATTTAAATTCTTTTGTATAATCGAATTTTTCAAAGGCCTTTAATAAACCTATATTTCCTTCTTCTACTAAGTCATCCATATCTAAGCCTAATTTGGAATATCTTTTAGCAATACTTATAACTAATCTTAAGTTCCTTGATATAAATTCTTCTCTAGCTTCTTCACTACCAGCTAAGTATTTTTTATACATTTCAATTTCTTCTTCACGTGTATTAAATGGTTCTTTTGATGCTTTTATATAAGCACCTAGTCCATCAATAATAGTAAGAGCAGTATAATCAAAATCCAAATCAGAATTGTTTTCGATTGCCTCTAGTTCTTCAACTGATGGTTCATCAATAGAAGTTTCTTCCTTTTCTTCATTGTCGTCTTTATCACTAGTAATATTATTAACTAAATAATATGCTTTTACCAATTCAACTATATTAGATGAAGTAAATTTATCTAATTCTTTTGTTGATACATTAGTAATTATTTCTGCAACTGTTGGATTACTTAAAAGATTAATAGCTGAAGCAGTATTTAATTTTATATCTAATCTATTAAGTATTTGATTTAATTCTGAGACAGAAAAAACTAATTCATCAAGCCCTATTTTTTCTCTATTAATTTGTATTGAGTCTATTAGTTTACTAACTTTTGATAGTACACTTTCTTCTTTCTTTTCCATTTTATTTCCCCCCTAATTACAAAGTGATATAATTATAGCACAAACTAGTCAAATTGTCAATTGAAATCATACTTTGATAACTATTTTAATTATAAATATTACATAAGACTAATTAGTGTTAACCCTATTATATTTATGTGATAATGAATATGATTAGCTGTTATCTTCTAATATATTTTCATATTCTTTAGTTAATAATTTGATGACTTTATTTCTATAAGAAAAGATGTAATTATATCTAAATTTTTAAATTATTATTGTACATTATTCTCTATTACTTTTCATTAATAGCCTATAGCCAGGTTCTTTATCAGAATCTGGAATATAAATAGGTGAATCATACTCTAATGGAATATGTAAAAAGATATAATTACTATTTATTCTTTTAAAACATTTTATATTATCACTTAAAAATCTTCTTAATTTTATGCTAGTAGCTAGCTTATATTTAATTCTTAATTTTATTTGATGTACTCTTTGTTTGGAAAGACCTTCTATTTTAATTACTGCATTTTCTTCTTCTAATATTTTATTTAATAATTGTTTTTCTCTATCCGTTTGCATAGAATTAAATAATATTTTTCTTAATTCTTCATAATATACTTCATCTAACACATTATCTAATGATAAAGATTCATCTTCAATATAATTTGAAGCATCTTTATCATTAAATAAAAATGTACTTAAAGAAATTGATGATTGACTTAAATTTAATAATCCTCTTAATGTCTTTTCATCAATATCAAATCTTTCTAATATTTCTTCTATCGTTGGTTCTTTACCATATTCAATTTTATACTTATTTATAAACGATAGAATATTAAACATTTTTCCACCCTTTTTTTGAGAAACAAATAAAGTACTAATATTTTCCGAAATAAATGTATGTATTGATCTATTAACACTAATATTTAAATAACTATGAAAATCAGTATTTTTCCTAAAATCAAATGAATTAACAGATCATACAAGAGCTAAATTTCCAATTTGAACTAATTCCATTAAATCTGGATAAAATTGAGCATATTGGTTTGCTATAGAAAAAACATATTTAAGATAACTTTTTATAATAATATTTGCTGATTCTGAATCCCCTGATTCTTTTCTGATAAATAATTCCTTTATTTCTTCTTCTGACAGACTCTTAAAATCTATTGATTCAAAATATTCTTCTAATTCTTTTGTCATAATAACCTCCTGTCATTATACTAGAGATAATTTATAATCTTTTATAGCTGAATAGTTTCTTAATTTATTTAATGCTGTTTTTAATATATAATTTGCTCCCTCATGTGTTATTCCTAAGTCATTACCTATTTCACTTAATAAATATTCATGCTCTTCATTTATACCAAATCTTTTAAATACTACCAATTTTTCTCTTTCACTTAAATTTGAATTCTCTATAGCATCTAAAAGTTCTTGATAAAATATATCATTTTCAGCAGTTTCAATTTCATTTTCTGATGTTGATTCAAGTATTTCTCCAAGTTCCATATCATTATCTTTTCCAACTTTTTTATTTAAGGAAGTTGGCATTTCAAGATACATGATAGCATTTAAAACTTCTGCCATAGATAATCTAGTTGAACTACTTATTATTTCATAAGTTGGAATATTTCCAAAATTTTGTTGTAAATAATCCATAATAAAATTATTTACTTTTGAAACTATATCATATAAGTATTCTGGTAATCTGACGGATCTATTATTACTTTTAATGTATCTATTCATTCTTTGTTCTATCCAATATCCTGCATATGAACAAAATCTATAATCTTTTGTTAAATCAAATTTTTCTATTGCAATAATTAATCCTATACAGCCTTCTTGTATTAGTTCATCATAATCAATTCCCTTATTACAATACTTTTTACCTAATGAAACTACTAGTCTAATGTTTCTTTCTATTATTTCATTTCTTGCTAATAAGTCTCCATTTTGTGCTTTTTTTACTAATTCTATTTCTTCTTCTTTAGATCCTAATGGATCTATAGTAGAGTTTAAAAATATTTTTAATCCATCAATTGAATGTGTATCATCATATTCATAATTATTATCTTTTTCCATATTAACTCCATCCTTTATCAGCAAATAAATTGTTTAGATTATATCATATTTTCATTTAAATAGCAAGAAAATTCACTTTTTAAAACAAAAGAAAAAATCTATTAATTAGATTTTATCAATTATTTTAATCAAAAGTAATGCCCTTTATTTTTTCTTGTTTAATTAAATTTAGTATAAGAATAGATACTTTTTCATAATCAACTTCTCCTCTTATAGGAATATTTTTAGCACGTGATATTGTTTCAAAACATTCTTCAACATTGTCATCATTATATTCTTCTAAATTAAACTCACCTTTTAATATAGATTTATAATTATTTAAGCATTTTAATATATGTATTGATACTTCCGTAATTGGTATTATTTCTTCTTTAATAATAGACATGCTAGCAAGATTGTATGCTGTAATAACATTATCTATTTTTGGCCATAATATACCTGGAGTATCTACTAAATCCATATCATTATTTATTCTAATTGTATTTAGATTTTTAGTTACTCCTGGTTTATTACCGGTATCAACAATCTTTTTACCTACGATTCTGTTTATTAAAGTACTTTTACCAACATTAGGAACTCCTACTATTAAACATTTTGCTTTTTTAGGTAATAATCCTTTATTATATCTTTTAATATTTGTTTCTTTCATTATATTAGATACTAGATTCAATATTTTTTTATAATCATTATTATCTTTAGAATTGCATGTTAATACTTTGAATCCCATATTTTCATAATATTTAATCCATTTATTAGTTTTTTCAATATCACATAAATCATATTTATTAAATATTAATACTACTATTTTACTTTTAGTATATTTATCTAAATCTGGTATATGTGAACTTTTAGGTATTCTAGCATCTACTATTTCAAAGACTATGTCTATCGAAGGCATAATGTCATTTATTTCTCTTTTAGTTTTTGCCATGTGCCCAGGATACCAGTTGATTACGGTTTTTTTAAACCCCCCTTGTTCATCATTATTTA
>CAZYOS010000014.1:0-16286 GCA_964649245.1 uncultured Clostridium sp. | reverse complement strand
CAACTCTTTGTTTCATACCTCCTGATAAAGAACTTGGATATTTATCTTTAAATTCATATAAATCGTATTTTTTTAATAAATTTTGAACATATTCTTTAGAACTATTATTAATTTTTTTTGTTATCTTTAAACCTAATAATGCATTTTCAAAAATTGTTAAATAATCAAATAAAGCATCACTTTGAAACATATATCCAATTGACTTATCATGTGTTATTACACCGCTATAATTATTATCCAGTCCACTAATGGCATTTAGTATTGTACTTTTACCACATCCAGAAGGCCCTATTATTGAAACAAATTCACTTTCATTTATAGTAAAAGAAATATTATCTATTGCTTTAGTTTCTCCATTAATTGAGTGATATGTTTTAGAAAAATTATTAATTTTTAATACTTCCATAATACCTCACTATGCTATTTTATTCTTAATTAAATATATTGTGTAGTAAATAAAAACTAAATCATTTGATTTAGTTATTAAATTTATTGGTTATTAATATACTACTATTGATTTTTTTATCAATTGTTTTTCCATATATCATAATATCTTGTAATCTATTATAATCTTCAACATGAATGAATGTGGTATCATACCAAGAGTCTGCATCTTTATATCTATTTATTAATGCTGTTAAATCTTTTTGTGAAGTGTCTGGAAACTGATTTAATATTATTTTTGAAATGTCTTCTGCATTATTATTATGTACATATTTTAATCCTTTATTTAATGCATTATTAAATCTTTGAATTAGTTCTTTATTATTATTTATATATTCTTCTTTTGCATAAAAAGCAGTATATGGAACAACACCAGATATATTACCTAATGATGCTAAAACACATCCTTTATTGTTCTGTTCAACTTTAAATGCATTTGGTTCAAATAAATTTACAAAATCTCCTTGGCCTGAAATATATGCACCAACTAATCCCGCAAAATCGACTGACGAATCAATAGTTACTTCTGCATTATTTATTCCAGATTCTTTTAAAGCATAATTAAACATCATAAGTGGCATTCCTGCACTTCTTCCTGCTAAAACAGTTTTGCCTTTTAAATCATTCATAGTAAAAGTATCTTTAAGTGAACAATCTCCCACAATAAACTGTCCATCTCTTTTAGTTAGTGCTGCAAAAGTAATTAATTTTTCATTTGAATTATTATAAACATATATTGTTGCTTCTGGTCCACTAAACCCGATATTAGCATCATTAGATAATATAGAAGCTGCTACTTTGTCAGCACCTGGAGTAAGAACTAATTCTATTTTTATTCCTTCATCTTTAAAATATCCATTTTCAATTGAAACATACAATGGACTATAAAATACTGAATGAGTTACTTCTGATAATACAATTTTATTATTTAAATTATTGTCTTTCTTATTACTATATAAAATAGAAATTGTAATTATTATAATAGTTGCTAAAAGCACAATTATAAATTTTTTCATTTATACCTCTCTTTCATTGGTATTATATGAATGATAATAAAAAAGTTTAATTTTATTTACTAAAATATAAATGTTTCCTATTAAAAACATCTTTATAATGATATAATTAATAAGACGAGGTAGAAATGATACTAAATAAAGAACAATTAGAAGCAGTTAATCATAATGAGGGTCCTTGTCTTGTTTTAGCAGGAGCAGGAAGTGGAAAAACAAGAGTATTAACAGAGAGAATAATAAGACTTATTAATGATGGAATAAGACCACAAAATATACTTGCAATAACATTTACAAATAAAGCAGCGAAAGAGATGAGAAGTAGAGTAGAAGTTAAATTAGGAATGATTGCTAATGATATTTTTATTGGAACTTTTCATTCTTTTGGTCTTAAAATAATTAGAGAAAATTATAATGAATTAGGATTTGAAAAGAATATTAATATACTTGATTCTGACGATTCAAAATCATTAATAAAAAGAATATTAAAAGAAACAGGATATAATAGTGAAGACTATGATATTAAACATATTATTTCTAGAATAAGTATGTCGAAGAATGAAGACATTAGTCCATCTGAATACTCTAAACTATTCTTAATGGATGATGATAAAGTTATATCTGAAGTGTATAGCGAATATATTAGTATGCTTCATCTAAATAATTCTGTTGATTTTGATGATTTATTAATTAAACCTGTAGAATTATTTAAAAAGAATAAAGATGTATTATATAAATATCAGGAGCATTTCAAATATATATTAATAGATGAATATCAAGATACTAATACTATACAATATGATTTGTGTAAATTATTAGCTTCTTTATATAAAAATATATTTATAGTAGGTGATATGCAACAAAGCATATATGCTTGGAGAAACGCAGACTATAAAAACTTAATTAAATTTAAAAATGATTATAAAAATTGTAAAGTAATAAAATTAGAGGAAAATTATAGAAGCACTAATATAATTCTAAAAGCTGCAAATGGTGTTATTAAAAATAATAGTGAAGGTGAAAAATTAAATTTATGGTCATCATTCGGAGATGGAGAAAAAATTGATTATATTAGATGCGATAATGAATTAGAAGAATCATCTTTTGTTACTAGAACAATTAAATCATTAGTGTCATTAGGCTATAATTATCAGGATTTTGCTGTCCTCTATAGAACTAACGCACAAAGTAGAACAATTGAAGAAGCATTTGTTAAAGCTAATATACCATATAACATAATAGGTAGTTACTTCTTTTATAATAGAAAAGAAATAAAAGATATAATTGCATACCTAAATATTATATATAATAAAGATGATAGTGTTAGTTTAGAAAGAGTTATTAATGTACCTAAAAGAGGGATTGGAAATAAATCTATTGAGGACTTAAGAAATAAATCTAAAGAATTAAATGTACCTATGTTTGATGCTATAAGTGATGGTAAAATGTTAACATGGAAAGAAATGATGAATAGTATCATAGAAGAATCAAAAACATGTAGTTTAAGAGAACTTGTTGAACTTATATTAGATAAAACCGGAATTAGAAGAGAATATGAGGAAGATAACTCTTTAGAAAATGAGCTTAAGCTTGAAAATTTAAATGAATTTAAGAGTTTAGCTATTTCTTTTGAGGATAATGGAATATTTGATCTTGAATCGTTCCTTGAAAACATTATGTTAGTAAGTGATAAAGGACAATATAAAGACAATAGTGAGACAGTTAGTCTTATGACTTTACACTCTTCTAAAGGTTTAGAATTTAAAGTGGTATTCTTAGTAGGAATGGAAGAAGGGATATTTCCACATATGAGATCTTTTGATAATCCTAGTGAAATGGAAGAAGAAAGAAGACTATGTTATGTTGGTATTACAAGAGCTAAATCAAAACTATACCTAGTTAATACTAAAAGAAGAACTTTATTTGGAAAGACTAGTAATAATATTCCAAGTAGATTTATTAAAGAAATAGATAGCGAATTAATTAATATAGAAGAAAAAGAAGAACCAAAAACTAATAGAATAATAAGTAACATGTATAATGATTCTAGTTCTATTAAAACAGGTGACAAAATAACTCATACAATCTACGGAGATGGAATTATAGTTAATATTTCCAGTGGAATTGCATCAATAGCATTTAAAAATGGAATAGGTATTAAACAAATAGCTGCTAATCATAAAAGTATAACTAAAAGATAAAAAATATACATAGAAATTAAATTTTATGTATATTTTATTCTATTTCATTATTAATAAACTTAATATTTAAATATCTTCTACTTGATAAATAATCACACATATGTACAAACCTTTCATACTTTGTGCTTGGTTTTCTAAGTACTTCATTTCCATTATAATCTGTAGTCCATTCTCCCATATGTGTTTCAATACACTTTACTATGAAGTCTATTTCATAATCGTCAAGTGTTAATTTATCTTTATTCTCTCTTATAAAATTTGCCATTAATATTGGATGATCAAATCTTGTATACTTTTCTTGTTGCAAACCACATTTTAATCCATCATGTAATAATATTGATATTAATAGTAAATCTTTTTCTTTATTTGTATAATTTTGTAAAGAATTATTCTCAAAGAATTCTATTGCCATTCTTGAAGCTACCTTTACATGCCTTACTAGGCCACCTTCACCTAATGAACATTCTGGATGATACTTGCCTGTAGAAGATGTTGCTATATGATAAAAATAGTCTGGTAACATATTTAATAATATTATTAAATTTTTCTTTAATCTTTCATCTTTTATATAACTAATTTCTTTATTAAAAACATCACTTTTCATGTAATACCTCTTTAAATATGATATCATAATATTATGAAAAATGAAATTATTAAATTAAGTAAAAAAATAGGTATTGATTTAATAGGATTCACTGATATGAATTGTAGTGATTTTGTCAAACATAAATATGAGTTACAAGAGAAGTTAGACTATAAATGCTCTTTTCAAGTGGGAGATATTAGTGACAAAATGTTTACAAATGATAAATATAAAGAATATAATACCGCTATAGTAATAGGTGTTAGTTATCCTAAAAGATCTTCAAACGATATTCATTTAAGTTCATGTTCATGGGGAATTGATTACCATACTATATTAAATGATAAGCTTAATATAATTGGTAAATATTTATTAGAAAAGGGATACATTTATAAAACATTTGTTGATAATAATGCATTAGATGAAAGATACTTAGCATATAAAGCAGGGCTTGGATTTTATGGAAAAAATAATTTGTTAATAAATGAAAAACTTGGATCTTATTTCTTTATTGGTGTAATTCTTACTAATTTGGTATGCGAATATGATGAACCGATTAAAGATTCATGTAAAGGTTGTAATAAATGCATAAATTCATGCCCTACAAAAGCATTAAGTTTTAAAGGCATACTAAATGCAAAAAAATGTTTAAGTTATATAAACCAAAAGAAAAATATTACTGAAGATGAGTGTAAATATTTAAACAACTGTATATATGGATGTGATATATGTAGTGAAGTTTGTCCTCATAATAAAAAAGTTAAAAGTAATAATTTTAAATCTCTTAATAATGAAATCATTAATTCAGAAGAATTCTTAAATATGAGCAAAATCGATTTCGATTTAAAATATAAACATAATTCATGTTACTGGAGAGGCAAAAAAGTTCTTGATAGGAATATAATAGAGTATAGTAAAAATCATTTGAATAAATAATTTAGTTGTGATAAAATATAATTATATAGGAGGCTATATGATGAAAATAAAACTTGAAAAAAATAATAAAAAAGTAACTTTTAAAAATTATTTTACAGTTATAATAGTTGCAATTTTAACAGTTGTTTTAGCATTATATATAAGAACCTTTATAGTTAATTATAGAGAAAATATATCAAGTGTAAGTATATTTAGCAATAATATCCAATCAATTCATATAAATGATTTGGACTTTGCTATTCCAGAAACAGGAGAAGGTATAATATATATTAGTTACACTGGAAATGTTAAAATTAGTAATATGGAAAATAAATTATATGAGATAATTGAAAGCAAAGGCCTTAAGGAAATTACTATGTATTTAGATATAACTGATTATTTAGATGATAATAAATACTTAGAGATATTAAAAAACAAATTTCCAAACATAGCCGAAGAAATTAATACTGCACCACTATTCATATATATTAAAGATGGAGCTGCAGTTGAAGCAATGAGTAGTGAACTTAAAATGGCTGACTACAAAGTATATAATAAAATACTTGAAAAATATGAGATTGAATAGTTTCATATTTTTTTTTATTATAAAATATGTTATCATATATGTAGTATAGGAGTCTATAATGAAAGAATATATTGTTCTAACATATAGGGATAATTCTTTAGTATTTGATTATAAAAATATCAATGATGAAGAAAAAGAATATATTAATAAAAATATCTTATATAAAGATAGCCTTTTTTATACATTAAGATACTTTAGGAACAATATAAATAAAATTATTAAATTATTTAGTGATAGTAAATATAAAATTAATTGGTTAATCGTAATGAGAATAGTTACATTTAAGTATGTAAGTAATATTATGAATAATTTAAATATTAAAAAATTAAGATTATTGTTTAATTCTACATTATCATTAGATGATTATGATATTATATTAAAAATTAAAAATATTGAAGAAATAGATTGTTATTTTATGCCTAATTTTATTCTTGATAAATGTGAAAAACAAAATATAAAAGTATCAATACATAACACAAATAAAATAACAGATAAGTTTATGCTAAATCAAGATGCTTTAGACTATGACGTTTTATATTATAAAAAAAGTATTGTTATTAAAGAAGAATATTCATTATTATTATCTGATATAAAAGAATTTTTGAGAATAAACTATAATATTAAAGGAATTGATATATATGTTTATTCAAAAGAGATTATTGAAGGAATAATAGAATTAGTTAAACAAGATGAATCTAAGAATGTTATTATATTATTACATCAGTCAAGTGATAAAGAAAACTTTATTATAAACAATTTTTCTTGGCTAAAAAGATTAAATGAGGAATGTAAACAAGAATTAACATGTGAATTTAGAATAATTTATTCCAATAATTTTGTTAAGAATAATTTATTTAAACAGTTATCATTTAATAATTTGAAATTAGTTATAATATTAATAATTTATGTTTTAGCTTCTGCATTTTTGATTTATAAATCATATTTTTATGTTGAAAAGTTAAATAGTCAAAAAGTTAAAACTGATATATTAAATGAAGAAGCAAATAGATTGGATATCAATGATAATTTAGGTGGTATAGATGAAGAAGGAGAAGAAGAAGCTCCAACTCAAAGACCTGTTGATAATGTTTTAGGAACATTAGTGGCTACTAATTCAGAAACTGTGGGATACTTAGTTGTAAACAATACAGAGATATCATATCCGGTAGTAAAACATTCTGATAATAATTATTATCTTAGAAATGATTTTTATAAGAACTATTCAAGTTCAGGGTGGGTATTTTTAGACTATAGAAATAGTGGGGATAAATTAGATTATAATAATATTATATATGCACATAGTATGAAAAATGGTACTATGTTCGGTACCTTAAAAAATGTACTTAGTTACTCCTGGAGAAATGATAGTAATAATATGGTTATTTCATATGATACTACATATGGGAGTTTCAAATTTAAAATATTTTCCATATATAAAGTGGATTATACTACAGATTATTTGAAAACTGATTTTGATGGTGAAAGAGATTTTGATGATTTTGTAAAATTAATTAAGGGTAGAAGTATATTTAATTCTGATGAAGAAGTTAATTATGGAGATACAGTATTAACATTATCAACATGCACTGGAACCTCTAATCAAAGATTAGTTGTACATTCTGTCCTTATGAAAGTAGGTGAATAATATGAAAAAGTTTATATTTGTAATACTTATGCTTATTTTAATACCTTTTAATGTAAATGCAGATTCACTAGCAGAATCGTGTGATTATACAAAGGAAGTTGAATTAAATAAATTGGCTAGTAAAATATCATATGAGAGAAAGTTTAATAAAGAAAATAATTCTTTTACAGTGACTCTATATAATGTTATATCTGATTTATATGTTAAATATAATAATAAATTAATGTATGGAGATAGTAATAATGAAATAGTAATCACTGGAATAGAAGAGGGTTCTTATATGGAAGTAATAGTATATTCTTCTGGTACGAACTGTTATTCATCATTAATGACTATCTATATTAATTTACCATATTTTAATTCATTTTATAATACAAAAGATTGTTCTGGATATGAGGATATATTAACAATATGTTCTTCACAATTTTTAACATATAAAGTTGATGTCAATATTTTAAGTGATGCTATTGACAATTATAATAACAAAATATATAACCCACCAGCATCTGATGAAGTTAAAGATACGTCAATTATTAGTGGCGTTAAAGAATTTGTTTCATTATGGGGAATGAAAATATTTTTGACTTTGGCAACGGCTGGATTATCAATTTGGTATTTTCAAGTTAAGTTAAGAAAAACAAAGCATGGTATATAATTTTCACAAATTATTTATATTAAATGGAAAAATAATATGTTATAATTAGAAAGTAGGAGTCTAGGATGAAAAAAACATTTAGAATATTAATAATAATAATTAGTATTTTTATATTTAACACTGATATTTTTGCTTCTTGTGATAATGATGAATTAAATACTTGGGCAGAAAAGTTAGATATTAAATTTAATGAAGTAACTGAGGCGTATTTAAAAGAGATTAAGATGACTGAGGAAGATGTACCTTATTCTTATTTGTTGATGTTAAATTATCCTAGAACAGATATAGTAGTCAAAGCAAAGGATACATACAGTGGAACATATAATGTTGATTATGATGCTAACTTTAAAAACTATGTTATAGGATCTGAAATTCACTTTATAGATAAAACATATACTTTTACAATTTATATGAGTAATTCTGCTATAACATGTCCAGGTGAAAGAATGAGGACTATTACTTATGTAGTTCCTAAATATAATTCATATAATGATACTGTTTATTGTGAAGATAATCCTGATGCTGAAATATGTGGTTCATATACTAAAGTAGAAGAAACGGATAAAATCGATGATCTAATTGAAAAACATTATAATGATAAATTAGAACAAGAGTTATTAAAAAGCGCTCCTTGGTATACTAAATTATGGAATGTTATTAAAGAATATGCATTATTTGTAATTATTCCATTGGCAATAATAGCTATATTCTATTATATAGTAATATTTATTACGAAGAAAAGAAGTGAGAAAGAATGAAAAAGAAATATTATGTATTTTTTATATTTTTAGTCTTATTCTTTCAAATAAATAGTATAAATGCCATTACTAGTGCTGGAACGTTATCTGAAAAAAACAAAGTGGCAATATATCCATGGGGTAGTCCATATAGTCAGCAAATGGCTGAATATAACACTCTTCATTATTCAATAGGTGGAGTATATCTTAATGATTCAGTTGATAGTACTATTTCATCACAAACAGAACTTGTTGAAGCAGAAGATGTATATGAATCTTTAAATTTGGCAAAAAGTGCTTGTGCAAGTTTTGTTAAAGAAAATAAAGAAGAAGGATATTTATGTAAAGAATATCCTGTTAAAACAGCATATGCATGTACTGGGACAATAGGCGGACTTGTAAGCACTAGTAATGAATACTTAGAAAAATACATTACTGGTGGAGTTATGTTTTCAACAGAATATGATTGTTTACTTAATTGTACTGGAAAATGTAATTTAAAAGAGGGATACTCTTTTAAATATGAAAAAGTTATTGATACTAGTTCATCAGATGATACTGGCAATAAAAGCGATATACATACTGTTGGAGGACTTTATTTAGAAGCAGAAGATGGAAACACAAGTGTTTTAACCCCTGCTTTCTGTATACAACCTAGTAAACAATTTAAGATGCCTAATTATCGTCTTAGCAATGGTACGCCAGGAAAACTTATTCCTCAATATTGTGAGAATACTCAATTAGATTTGTCAACTTGTAAGGATAATTTTTATAGTGATTATAGATGCGGTCTTGCATTTATAGCTCTTAAAGCAAATGGTGGCAGTACAACAAAACCAACAACAAATAATATGACTAAGGATGAATTTGCTGTAGCAGAAACTGCTATGAGAATGTGGGCAACTAGCAGGGGATATCTTGGAGGCATGAAAAACGCATATATTCAATTATATGGAAATTCATATACTACAATTGATTTTTATGGTATTACTGCAAATAGAACTCAAGAAGATGCAAATTATTTAGCAGAAGGATTTGCATGTACTACCTCTCAAAGAAATATGGGCGTATTATGCGATTATAAGAATATAGATTTATATAAATCTGCTGTTAAACTATACAATGAAGCATTGCATGTAAATGAAATAGATTTAACTGCTGATACTATAGAAAGTAAAGAAGCTAGTGAAATATTAGATATTATTGCTAATTCTACTAATAGAGTTCCAAAATTAGTTACTACATCTATGACTGATTCAAATAATACTATTCAAATAACAAATCCTACTGGAGATGATACTGTAAATTGTACTGAAGAAGATGTTAAAAGCGGTGCTTGTAGAGTACAAATAACATACTATGATATTAATGGCAATGAAGTTGCTCCTGATAGTACAGAATGTAGCAAAAACTTTTGTACTGCAAAGTTTACCAATGAAAGACTATGTTCTACTGAGGTTCAATCTTCAATTTCAATAAAAGTGGTAATTAAAAATTTTGAAGTATCTGATGGATATATAAAAGAATATCATCATTGTACAAATCCATCTGCAAATCAGATAATATTTACAATTAAAGCTTCTGGTATTGAAGAAAGCAAAGAGGATTATATTAACACATACAATTCAAAGGTAACATGTGATTGTGATGATAGTACTTTAAAATCAACAAAAGGATATATTGATTCTGAGGGTGTAGAGCATGAAATAAGTGAAGGTGATCACCATACTTGTACTAATTATGATACCATGAACACTGATTCTAAGGATTATAATTATTATGAGGTTGGTTATGTAAAAGACCCTACTATTGGTCAAATAGTAAACAATTCTTGTACTAAATCAAAAGACTATTTTAGAGTTAAAGAATATGAATTAGCCGGTAGTACTTGTAAGGTTTATTGTAGAAACGAAATAAAATTTTATATGGCTAATAAAGAAAAAGTATATGCAGGAATGCAATTTAGATATGAACTTGAGGAAAAAATTACAAATAATTTAAATACTGGAAAACATTTAACTGCTATAGTTTATCAGGAAAGAGAATGTGTTTCTGAGATAGATTATGATGGATGGCTTAAAAGATATGAAGATGCTGAAAAAGCGGTTGCAGAAGCTTGGAATGAATGGAAAAAGTGGGACATTTTACTTTATGCACAGAATTCTAGTGATGTTTATCCAAAGCAAACATCTGTAGTTACAAAATGCACATCAAATTGTGCGGGATTTACTGATTCTGTAAAAAATGCTAGTGATTATAAACCATCTGAATTATATAATAATGGAGAGGCTGCATCTTTAAAAACATGTAGAGACACAATTGGAGCAAGTGTTAATACAATATATTTAAAAAGTTCATCAGGAATATATGAGTCGTGCGATAATTATAATGGCATAACTAGAAACTATTATTCTGATGATCCTTATGAGATATTAAACTCATCTGAGAATGGCACTGGTGTTTTGGCAATTAGGAAACAATACAATAATAAAATATGTGCTCCTAGATGTATCACAGAGCTACAATGGACTGAGCAGTTTTATCAAAAATTTGACTATTCTTCTGGTGAAAATGTATCAACATCTTCATCATACAATGGAACAGAAAGTAGAAGATCAATATCTAATTATTCATGTACAATAGGCGAATATATTAACCTTAATGATTGCTCACATGCAACTGTTTCTTATGAAACAGTCGATGGTGTAGCAAAGGAAGATGGTTGCACGTATTATGCGGAATCAGATACATCATTGTGTAGAAGAATAAATTATCAAGATTGTTCAGAAATGAAAAAAATATATAAAGGAGACGTATATTTTAAATTGAAGATAGATAGTATTCCTTCTGTAGTATTTGATAGTTTGACTGATAAGATTAGAAAAAAATTTACTGATGACTTTCCAACTGATGTTAATAGAGATGATTATTATATTATATTTGATTCTCCCCTATACAAAGAAAATTTATCTGATAATATAGCTAAAATATACTATTATGCAGAGGATACATCTTCTTCATGTACAGATGGTACTGATGATGATGCAACTATTGTATATAAAAATGCTGAGGCTGCAAAAGAAAAATATAATGCAGCTCAAAATGCTGTTCAAGAATTATTAACTCAACTACAGCAATGTAATTTATTTGGTAGCGGTTTAGAAGGAGATTCTGAACCTGATATTATTTATTATTTATTAACTGAAGCTAAGGCTCCATCTGGAACGACTGGCGGCTATGGCGGTGGTGGAGGTGGAGGCGAAGGCGGTAGTAATACCGGAACTAGTGCTTCTGACGTTGAAATTGAGGGATCTTATTATGGAAAAGGCGCAAATGAAGGAGAAACTACAGACGATAGTGGAACTACATTAGTTGTAGATAATCCTACTGTAAAGAATGTAAATTTAGATGTTACTGATAGTTCAGGAAAAACCGTTGAGTATAGTGCAACACAAATGGTTGCCGATCCTAATATAGAATATAATGTTGAACAGATTGTATCTACATCAACTAATAATACCAATAGTATAAAACGCAGACTTTTGAAGAATGCTTCGTGTGCTGATGACGAAACTTGTGTTGATTTAAATTTATCTTATGAGGATACTGTATATGGTGCAGATTTAAAATATGATAAAGAAGTCGGTATTGTTAATACTAAAAATTTATATAATGTCTATTGCACTGATCACTGTTATCAAACTAATCCAGTTAGCTATGGAGAAAAATTGGATGATAGTTGGAGTAGTGATGTTGAAGAACATCAAACTACGACTCGAAGAATACTATGCCATACCCAAGATGAAGATGTTTCGAAGCATTATTGCGAGTGGGTAGATACTGTATTACCAAATAGTAAATTTGTATCATTTATAATTACGACTGAAGTTGATTTTTATAGACAAAAAAATTATTATACTAAAGCATATACGGGAGAAGTTATTGAAAGCAATACAGCTTCTAAAGTAAACTCTAAAATATATAGTGCTCTAGGACAAAATGTTTATCCAACAGCATCAGACAGTATTAATGCAGCATTTAGAAATCATTATGTTAATTATCAATTTACCAATTTAAACATAAGCAAATTTGGTAATAGCAATAGTGTTAATTTGGATAATTATGAATATCAATGTTCATATGAGGTATATAATAATACTACAGGATATGATTGTGTTCCTACTTATGATAGCAAAGGAAATCCTATACCAAGTGATTGTTCTAATTTCTGTTTCTATGTAGAGGATTCAGTTCCTAATCTTGAATGTATATATTGGAATGGAACTGGGGGAACTAAAAGCTATGGATTCATTTATAGAAATGTTGATTTAAGTGATTTATTTCCAAATAGTAGGCAATATGGAACTAACTGGAATAGTTCAAACGAACAAATCAATCAGATTATTAAAGACATTCAAAACTCTGCTAACAGCTTATATACAAGTAGTGATTATTTAGATTTAAGTGTTACTCTTAACCCTGATACAATTAAAAAAATAAGAGAATATAATAGATATAAGAGTACTAATTCAGGTGGATATTTAGATAATTCTTTAATTAATTGTAAACTAGAAACAAGTCTTGATGGAGTTAATCAAAGATTTAGTAATTGCGAGAGTACATTTATTGATGAAATACAGAGTGGTAGTGGCGCTCTTGGAATTATTGAAAACAAAATTAATGTAATAAGGAGTGATGAATAATGAAAGAGGCATTTTGGGGATACTTTATAATAGCTCTTGGGATGTTTATTATAGTTATTCTCCTTCTTGTTCAAAGATTGACAACAACTAATGAGGAAGATTTTTACTTAACTAGAGAAGTTCTAGAAGCATCAATGATAGATGCTGTTGATTATGGCTCATATAGGCTTGCTGGTAGAATAGTAATGTCAGCTGAAAAATTCGAAGAAGTATTTATTAGAAGATTTGCTGAAAGCGTAACCAATAATAAAGCATATACATTAGAATTTTATGATATATATGAAGACCCACCAAAAGCCACTGTAAGAGTTAGAACTTCTAGCGGTACTGCTGTTTTAAATTCAGATGAGTTTGGAATAAGCGTTGATACTATATTAAGTGGAATACTTGAAACTCTTGAAGTTGTAAGTAAAGGTGAAGTTGTTAAAGAATCACCAGAAATAAGTACAACTGATACTATTGAGATTGACTTTGGGGAAGTTTCTGAATCAGAAGTTGTGTGGTAAAATAATAAAATAGGTCAAAACAAATTGCTTTTGACTTTTTTTTGTTATATAATATATTTAGTATAATAGGAGGAAAAAAGAATGGATGCTATTAAGATTGGGTTGAAAAGATTTATTAAAAATAAAAATACTGTTACTATACTAGCTGTTATAGTATGTATTTGTATTCTTTATTATGCATATAATTATCGTATTCAAAAGAAAACAGATCCTATTAGTGTACCTTATGCATTAAGAGAAATAGAACCTAGAACACTTGTAACTTCAGAAATGATAGGTACTATTAAAGTACCTAAGGCAATGGTTACTAAAAATGTTATTTTGAGTACAGCAAATGTTATTGGAAAGTATGTTTCTGAGGATGCTGTAATTCCTTCTGGTAGTTTATTTTATAGTAAAGTACTAGTTAGTTGGGAAGATCTTCCTGCTAGTATATACGCTGATATTCCTGAAGGTTATACTATTGTGTCTTTGCCGGTTACAATGGAATCAACATATGGAAATTCAATATTTCCAGGAAATTATATAGATTTATATTTTACAACTAAGACTGATACAGGAAAGGTGTTAATTGGAAAGTTAATTGAAAGTATTAAAGTACTTGCAGTTGTAAATAGCGATGGAGAAAGTGTATTTTTAAAAAGTACAGATTTAGATGCTCCATCATATTTAATATTTGCCGTTAATGAAGATTATCATTTATTGCTTAGGAAAGCATCATATTTGTCTGGAACTATAGTTCCTGTCCCTCGTAATGCAGATTATTCATTAAATCCAACTGATACTAAAATAAGTAGTTCATACTTACAAAATTACATTTTAGCTCAAACAGTTAATGTTGCTGAAAAAGATTTACAAGATTTGACTCCTGATGATAATGTTACTGTAGAAGAAGGTACTGATACAGGTGTTGATATAAGTACAACTGAAGATACTGTTTCTACAGCAAACGGAGGTAATTAGTATGAAAAATTTATTTACAAGATTTATTAAAAATAAAAATTTTGTTACTATAATAGCATTTGCTGTTTGCTTAGTAATAATAATAGTTGCATATAATTATAGAATTAATCAAAAAACTAATCCCGTATCTGTATATTATGCAAAAGAAGATATCCCTGCCAGAACTGAAATTACATCCGAGATGGTTGGCACTATTAAAATACCTTCATCAATGGTAACTTCAAATGTAGTTAGAAATATTAATAATATTATAGGAAAATATGTTAATTACAATACTTTAATTCCTGCAGGTAGTTTATTTTATAGTACTGTGCTTGTTAATTGGGAAAGTATGCCAGATTCTGCATGGTCTAACATTGAAGAGGGATATACAATTGTATCATTAAGTGTTAATGCTAATACTACATATGGTAATTCTATATTCCCTGGGGATAAAATTGATTTATATTATAAAACATATGATTCTGAAGGAAAACTAGTTCTTGGAAAGCTAATTGAAGGTATTCAAGTACTTGCAGTTAAGGATGATGCTGGACAACATATATTTAAAAGGACTCCAGATCAAAGACAAGCTGCAGCTTTGATATTCTCTGTTGAAGAAGAAATGCATTTATTATTAAGAAAAGCAATGTATTTAGATGGTGATATTATACCTGTTCCTCGTAATGCAAATTATGGAGAAACACCTACAATAAGTAGTAACTATTTACAAAAGCTAATAGAGGCACAAACTCAATATATTCCTACTGATGAGGAATTAGAACAACAAAGAGAAGAAGAGGAAGCAAATCAACAAAATGGTAATATAGTTGTTGAAGATGATACTACTAGTACCACAAATTATACTGTGAGTACTACGAATGATACAGTAAGTACAACTGAATAGAATAAAAAAATGAAAGGGGAATAATAATATGGATGATATTGTTTTTTCGCAAATAGATTTTGGATTATTACAGCCTCTTTTAGAGGATGATGATATTACTGATATTTCATATTCAAATAAAGGTCAGCTTTGGGTTAAAACACTTACTCAAGGTGTACACCCTGTAAAAGTTGAAGGCATTAATAACGAAACAATGGAAAAATTAGCTTTTCAATGTTCAAATGTAATGGGAAAAACATTTAATATGGCTCATCCATTTCTTGATGCCGAAAGTGCTGAATTACGTCTTAATTTTGTTCATGAATCTATAGCAACTAATGGAATAGCTGTTTTGATAAGAAAAACACCTGCTAAAATAAGACTTAATAAAGATAAGTTAGTCAAAGAAAATTACGTATCTTTAAAACTTCATGATTTCTTAATAACTTGTGTCAAAGGCCATTGCAATATAC
>CAZYOS010000013.1:0-16457 GCA_964649245.1 uncultured Clostridium sp. | reverse complement strand
AAATGTTTATTATTTATGTGAATTAAAATTGATTATTATAACAAAATAATATATAATTAAATCAATAGGAAGTGAATTATGAAATACACTATAAATGGACATAATATATTTTTAATAGTTGCTGTATGCTTTTTAGCTTCTATTATATTTGTTCAAATCATGAAAAAAGTTGCTATTTATTTAAGAATATTGGATAAACCAGGAGAAAGAAAAATACAAACTGCACCAGTTCCCTTACTAGGAGGCCTTGGTATATATTTAGCTTTCTTGTTAGGATATATGTTATTTGCACCAAAGAATAATTTAATGCTATCTATTTTAATAGCATCATTTATTTTATTGTTATTAGGATTATTTGATGATATGACTAAATGTGATACGCCAATGCAAAACAAATATAAAATACTTGTTCAGCTAGTGGTAGCATCAATTATAGTTTTTTATGGAGGGCTTACTCTTAACACTATAAATATATTTGGTCATACTATAACATTTAATTATTTCTTTTCTGCTATTTTATCAATATTTATTATAATAGGAATTGTTAATGCTATTAATTTAATAGATGGATTAGATGGATTATGTGGGGGAATTGCTTCAATTTATTTTTTAACAATAGCTATTATTGGATATTTATTAAATAAATTTGGTGGGTTAGATATAATATTATGTTTAATAATGTTAGGAAGTACCCTTGGATATTTAGTACATAATTTTCCACCTGCAAGTATATATCAAGGTGATGCCGGAAGTACATTCTTAGGACTTATGATCTCTGTTATATTTTTAATAGGGTATAAATCATCAACATTTACTTCATTAATAATACCTTTATTTATATTAGCAATACCTATTATGGACACACTATTTGCAATAATAAGAAGAAAACTTAAAGGGCAAAGATTTGATCATGCAGACAAAGAACATATTCATCATCAATTATTAAAAAAGTTTTCAAAAAAGAATTCATTATTAATTATATATGCTATTAACATACTATTCTCAATTACTACAATTTTCTATGTGTTAAAACAAACAAAAGAAGTAATAGTTTGTTATATATTACTAATATTTGTCGTGCTATTTTTAGTGTTTAAAACAGATGTATTAATAGATAGAGAAAAAAGTAAAAAAAAATAAAATCATAGAAATATGATTTCTTTTGTTAAGGAGAGAATTATGAAAGTAGGTATTCTAGGTTGTGGGGCTTATGGACTTGCATTATATAGTATTTTATATAATAATAAAATAGATACTATTATGTGGACTTATAGTGCTTCAGAGAAAGAAGAATTAATTAAAAATAAGAAAAGTAAACATTTAAAAGATTATGTAATTCCTAAAGATATTAAAATAACTAATAGTTATGAAGAAGTAGTAAAAGATAAGGATCTCATTGTAATAGCAGTTCCTGCTTTTGCTTTTGAAGATACTGTTAAAGAATTAAGCAAATATATTAACAAAAAACAAAGTGTTTTAATAGCGACAAAAGGAATACAACAAAATACATGCATGTTTTTAAATGAAGTATTTGAAAAGTATTGTACTAATAGTTTGGCTGTAATATCTGGGCCAACATTTGCTGTTGATATCGTTAAAAATGCTCCTGTTGGTTTTTCTCTTGCTACCAAAAGTAAAAAAACTGAAATGTTGGTTAGAAAATGTTTTGAAAATTCCACTACAAAGTTTAGGAGAAGTAAAGATATTAAGGGGGTAGAGATATGTGGTAGCATTAAGAATGTTATGGCTATTGCATCTGGCATGCTTGAAGGTATGAACGTTACCGATTCAACTAGAGCTCTATTTTTGACTGAAAGTATGAATGATATAAAAGAATTAATTAAAGCACTTGGCGGTAAAAAGAAAACTATATTAGGATTTGCGGGTTTTGGGGACATTTTAATGACAGCAACTTCTAAAAATTCTAGAAACTTTAGCTATGGCTATTTAATTGGTGGTGGAGCTTCTGCTAAAGAAATAGATGAGTATGTTTCAAATACTACAATAGAAGGACTATATACATTAAAATCTATTCGAAAATTAGTTAGAAAGAAAAAAGTTAAAATGCCTATAATTAATTTAATACATGATATTATTTTAGATAAGAAAGACAAAGAAGAAATGCTTACGTTTTTAATAAAAAAATAATGTTCAAATAAACAATTTAAATCAAATCTAAAAAACAAAAAACATTTCATAAAACTATTGAAATGTTCATTTTATTATTCTATAATTGTATTTATGAACGATAAGGAGAAAAAGATTCATGAAAAAGAGATTATTTATTTTAGTGTTAGTATGCTTTATGTTTTTACTAACAGGTTGTACATCTAAGAGTAATCGTGTGGTTATTTATTCGTCAATGGAAGAAGAAAGAAATCAAGATTTAATTAAAATGGTTAAAGAAAAGTTTCCTGATTTAGATGTTGCAGTACAAGCTTTAGCTACTGGTAATAATGCAGCTAAAATCAAAAGCGAAGGGACAAATGTTGAAGCAGATATAGTTATTGATTTAGAAACAGCACATATGGTTAATATACAAGACAATTTTGCTGATTTATCTGATTTTGATGATTCAATATATTTAGATGGAGTTAATACTGCTAGTAACTATTTTACTTGGGTAAAGTATACTACTAATTTAATTATTGATAAAACATATTTTGAAGAACATAATTTGGAAATACCTAAGACTTATGATGACTTATTAAATCCAATTTATAAGAATTTAATCGCTATGCCTGACCCTAAAACATCAGGAACTGGGTATGCATTTTATTTAAATGTTGTTAATATTAAAGGTGAGGATGAAGCTATTAAATATTTTAAAGAATTAAAAGAAAATTTAAGAGAATTTACTACATCTGGATCTGGACCAACTAATCTATTAAAACAAGGTGAAATTGCTATTGCAATGGGAATGACAGCTCAAGGAGTAGAAGGTATTAATAGCGGCTATAATTTTGAAATAGTATCATTAGATACAGGCTCTCCATATAACACAACGTCATGTGGAATAATTAAGGGAAGAGAAACTGATGAAGATGTTGTTAAAGTATTTAATTGGTTAATTAATGATTTTGGAAAATATGACAAAGAAAATTATATGCCTGATATTATTATTAAAAATCAAGATAATAAAGTTGAAAATTATCCAACTGATTTAAAGGATGCTGATATGACAGGAATAGATAGTATTTCTCGTAAAGAAGAATTAACAGAAAAATGGAGTGAGGTCAATGGGTAATTTATACATCAAAAATTTAACAAAAGTATATAATAATAAAACTGTATTAAATGATATATCTTTTGATGTTAATGATGGTGAATTCTTATCTATATTAGGACCTTCAGGATGTGGAAAAACAACATTATTGAAAATACTTATTGGAATAGAAAATCCAACTAGTGGAAAAATATTTAGAGAACAAAAAAATATTACTAAATTAGATCCTTCAAAGAGATCCATGGGTATAGTTTTTCAAAACTATGCCTTATTTCCTAATATGACAGCATTAGATAATATTGTTTATGTTTTAAATAACAAATTAAAAAATAAAGAAAAAGCAAAATCCGAAGCTATGAAAATGATAGAGCTTGTTAACATGCAAGAACACTATAAAAAGTATCCACATGAATTATCAGGTGGACAACAGCAAAGAATTGCAATAGCAAGAACATTAGCATTGAATCCAGATATTATACTATTTGATGAGCCAATGAGTGCTCTTGATGCTGATAATAGATTAACACTAAGAAGAGAATTAAAAGAAATACAAAAAAAATTTAAAACAACAATGATATACATAACACATGATCAAGAAGAAGCATTTTCACTTTCTGATAGAGTAATGGTTATGGATAATGGTAATATTATTCAAATAGATACACCAAATAAAATATATAATTATCCAGCTAATGAATATGTTAGAAATTTTGTAACAAATCATTTAAAAGAAAAAGTATCATCAATTGAAAAATGTACAGGAATTGATTTATAATGAAGAAAAATAATAAAATAACAATTTTTATTCTTTTATTCTTATTTATTTCTGTATTTTTTCCATTAGTAGAAATGCTTTCTAAAGTAGAATGGTCTAACTTTAGTTCATTGATTACATCAAATTCATTTAAAGAAGTATTAAGTAATTCATTTTTAGTTACTAGTATATCTACAATAATATCTGTATCTATAGCATATGTTTTAGCCTATAGTTTAAATAGAACAAATATAGCCCATAGAGAAGTATTAAAGGTTATATTAACTATTCCAATGTTGATACCTTCTATATCACATGGACTTGGTTTAATAAATCTATTTGGAAATAATGGAATTATATCAAGTATATTTAATTTTAATATAATTGGATCGGTTGGTATTATAGTTGGATCTATACTATATTCTTTTCCAGTAGCATTTTTAATTCTATCAGATGGGTTTAATTATATAGATGATTCTATGTATGATGCGGCTAAAGTACTGGGACTAAATAAAAGACAAACATTTCTTAAAGTAACAATGTGCTATTTAAAGAAACCATTATTGTCATCAATATTTGCAGTTTTTACATTAATATTTACTGATTATGGTGTTCCATTAGCATTAGGTGGAAAATTTATTACTCTTCCAGTATATTTATATAAAGAAGTAATTGGATTATTAGATTTTTCTAAAGGTACAATGATAGGATTGTTTTTACTAATACCAGCTATAATATCATTTATATTTGATACATTTAGTAAAGATTATTCTAGTGGAGACTTTGAAAAAGAAAAGAAGATATCTAATAATAGAAAAAGAGATGTATTATTATCTATTTTTGTATATTTTATTATTGTATGTATTAGTATTGTATTATTATCATTTGTTTATTATGCTTTTATAAATAATCCATCTTTTGATAAAACATTTTCATTAAAACACTTTGAATATGTATTTAATAATAATATATTAAAATTTATATTTAATTCATTATTTATAGCATTAATGGTTTCAATAATTGGTGTAATAATATCATATTTTAGTGCCTATGTTACAGCTAGAATAAAGGGAAAATTAGCTAGTATAGTTCATATATTAACAATTTCATCTTTAGCAATTCCAGGAATAGTATTAGGTCTTTCGTATACTATTACATTTAATGGAACTTTTATATATAATACATTTATTATTCTAATACTTGTTAATATAGTACACTTTATGGCAAGTCCTTATTTAATGGCATATAATGCTTTATTAAAAGTTAATCAAAACTATGAAGTGGTTGCTAAATCATGTAATATTAGTAATTTTAAGATAATATTTGATGTTATAATTCCGTGTACGAAGAAAACAATAAGAGAAATGTTTGCGTATTTCTTTGCAAATTCTATGATTACTATTTCTGCTGTTACATTTTTATTTAATACTAAAACTATGCCATTATCATTATTAGTTAATAATTATGAAGAAAATATGTTATTAGGAGAAGCAGCAATTATATCACTTATAATATTAGTTATTAACTTAATTGTTAAAGGAATAGTATATTTTGTTAATAGAAGAGAATTTAGGAGGAAATTAAATTATGAAATTAACATATAATCAATTTGAAGTACTAACATATTTAGAAAGAAATAAAGAAAAAGTATCTCAAAGAAATATATCAAAAGATATTAACTTTTCACTTGGAACTGTTAATAAAGTGTTAACTGAGTTAAATAGTTTATCATATATAGATGATGAAAATAAAGTTACCAAAAAAGGATATTCTGTATTAGAACCATATAGAGTAAAAAAAGCAATATTTTTAGCAGCTGGTTTTGGATCTAGAATGGTTCCTATTACTCTTAATACTCCAAAGCCATTAGTTTTAGTTCATGGCAAAAGAATAATAGAAACATTATTAGATGCTGTTATTAAAGCTGAAATTGAAGAAATAATAATAGTAACTGGTTATTTAAATGAACAATTTGATATACTATTAAAAAAATATCCTAATATTAAACTTGTTTATAATGAACATTATAATGATGCTAATAATATATTATCTGCATATTTAGTAAGAGATAAATTCTCAAATGCTTATGTTCTAGAATCAGACTTAGTATTGTACAATCAAAATTTAATAAGAAAGTATGAATATCAATCTAATTTCTTGGGAAAATATGTTGATAGAACTGATGACTGGTGTTTGGAAGTTAAAAAAGATGTTATAGTTAAAGAAAAAGTAGGTGGAATAAATTGTTATCAGATGTATGGAATTTCTTACTATGATAAAGAATCGGCAAAAAAGATGAAGAATGATTTAGAAGAAGTATATAATTCACCTGGAGGAAAAGAGAGATATTGGGAACAAGTTGTTTTAGATGTTAAAAAGAATAATTATCAAATTCATTTAAGAGAATGTCATGAAGGGGATATTATCGAAATAGATAGTTTTAAAGAATTAAAAGAAATAGACAAAACATATGACGTTTAGAATTCCAGAATATGGAATTCTTTTTATAAGATTGATAGTATTCATTTTTTTTGTTATAATTTAAGAGGAGAAAACATGAAAAAAGAAATTAAAAAACAAAATTCATTGTTTAAAAATAGTATATATAAATCATTATTAAGTTTCGTTAATATTGTAATACCTTTAATAATAGGTCCATATATAGTCAGATTATTAGATATAAATTTATATGGTGTATATAATAGGGTGGTATCTGAGTTCCAAGTGTTTTTGGCCTTAGCATCTTTTGGTATATATAATTTTGGTATAAGGGAGATTAGTAAAATTAGGGATGATAAGGATAAAGTATCAAAACTATATACTAATTTATTTGTTATTTCTTTAATAACTAATGGCATATTTATAATTATTTATTGTCTTTACTCTATATTTAGAGGAACAGGAATAGAATTAACTATATATTTACTTATGATTATACAACTAGTAGCAAATGCATTTTATATTGAATTTGTAAATGAAGCTTTAGAGAATTATAAATTTATTACATTAAAGACTTTAATAGTTAAAATATTTTATTTTATTTCTATATTATTACTAGTTAAAAAGCCAGATGATATTATTATTTATACATTAATTATTTGTTTCACAATATTTGTTAATAATATAATAAGTTTTATATATGCAAATAAAAGAATTAAACTCGATTTTAGTGATATAAAGATTAAAAAATATATTAAACCATTATGTATTTTGGTAATAATATCAAATGTAGATTTATTGTATAGCCAATTAGATAAAGTAATGTTAGGATATTTTGTAAATGATGTATCTGTTACAATATATTATACCGTTTATTACATAGTTGCTACATTGTCTGCTATACCATATTCAATAATAAGTGTATCATTACCTAGACTTTCTTATTTAGTTAAAAATAGTGATAAGAAAACATATGAAGAAAAACTTAATAATTCAATTTCATCATTATTATTTATATTAGTACCTATGTGTTTTGGTATTGTTGTAGTTGCTAAAGAAATAATAATGATATATGCCGGTGAAAAGTATTTAGCCGCAATTATCCCTCTAGTAGTAGCGGGTATTAGTAGAATATTTATATCATTAGAATCAATGGTTATTAATTTAGTTATGTATGTTAATGATAAAGAAAAACGTATGATGAATGTTTCATTAACATTTGGATTAGTGAATTTGGGATGTAATTTTTTACTTGTTTTATGTAAAATATTTACTCCAACTACTGCATTAATATCAACTGGATTATGTGAATTAAGTGTATTTATAGTACATTATATTTATGCTAGAAAGAAATTAAAAATAGAAGTAAATTTCTTTAGTAAAAAGAATTTAACTTATTTTGCATTAGGATTAATATTTATACCTATTTCAATTATTATTAGAAAATTATCATTAGGATTTTATACAACTTTAGGACTTATAATAATATTATGTATTTTATTATATTTTGCTGTATTACTTATAAAAAAAGATGAAAATTTATTATTTATACTAAATAAATTGAAAATAAAATTTAAAGTAAGAGGAGCATAATATGAAAAAGATTATTATTTCTACTGGATACATGGGATCAGGTTCTTCAGCTATTACTGATTTAATATCAGAATTTAAGAATTGCCAAAATGAGTACAAATCATTTGAATATGTAATGTTACATATGCCAAATGGATTATTTGATTTAGAGGACAAATTATTAAGAAATAATACAGCAGTTAGAAGTGATGAAGCAATTCGTACCTTTGAAGACACAATGAGTAAATTATATAATAAAAAGTATTGGTGGATAGGACACTATAATAAAATAATAAGTCCTAATTTTAAAAATATAACTGATAATTATATTAGTAAGATACAGCAATATAACTTTAATTCATATTATTATATGCAAGAAGAAGTAAATACTAAAATGTTTTTTAAATTATTGCTTCAAAAACCACTTAAAATATTAAATAAGAATGTTAAATTTAAAAAAGTATTAAAATATAAAGACGGAATGCGTATTTCGTTCATAAAGCCTGAAGAGTTTTATAAATATTCTCATGACTATATATATGAAATAATAAATGAAATATCTAAAGGAAAAGATAATGTGATTTTAGATCAATTTCTTGTGCCTTTTAATCTATATAGAATAGATAATTATTTTGATGATAATACTAAAGCAATAGTTGTAGAAAGAGACCCTAGAGATGTGTATATTCTTAATAAGTATATATGGCCATCTAAAGATTATGAAGTCCCTATGCCAACAGGTGCACTAGATTTTTCAAATTTCTATAAAGGAATGAGAGAAAGTGAAAAAGAATGTACTTCAAAAAAGGTACTTAGAATTAAATTCGAAGATTTAATATATAATTATGATAAAACGCTTAAAAAGATAATGAATTTTTTAGAATTTAAGGAGTCAGATCATAAATATAAATTATCAAGATTTAATCCTGATATTTCAATTAAAAACACACAACTATTTAGAAAAAAAGAATATGAAAAAGAAATTAAGATAATTGAAAAAGAATTATCTAAATATTTATATGATTTTCCATATGAAATAAATAATTCAGTAGAAGATACTATTGAATTTGAATAAGGAGAAAACATGAAAAATACTTTATTAATTGTTATAGACTCTGTTACGAATGATGTTCTTTTTAATAAAAGTAATTCTAATATTATTGCACCATTTCTGAATAAATTAAGGAAAAAATCAATATCTGGAAATAAAATGTATTCAGAAGCACCATATACAGAAGCTGCTTTAATGAGTTTACTTGGTTCCGTTGATACTATGGATAATGGTGGATACATGGAAAGATTTAAAAATACAAAAAGTGTATTTGAAGTATTTAAAGAGCATAAATATAGTACATTTTTTAATAATTATTATCCCACTATATATCCAAGTTATTATGTAGGTGGAATAGATGAAAAAAAATATATTGAAGGATTCTATTTTTTTAGTTTATGGGAATATAGATTAGAATATTTTTCTAATCTATATTTAGAAAATAAAACTTCTAAAAGAGAAAATAAAATGTTAGAAGATATATTAGAAGATAATTTCAAATGTGGTATTGTTTATTTAGATAAAATTAGAAATAAAGATACTGAAACAGAAATGTTAAATGATGATATTGATACAACTGATATTGATAAAAGTATTAGTGAAATGAAGCATGAATATAATGAATATAAAAAAGATAAAAGAAAATATTTATTTGGAATATTTAATGAAAAAGAAAATCATAAAATATTTAAAATTAAATCATATGTAATGAATGATAAAGTACATAATGATGAATTTAAAAAATCATTTATTAAAAAATATTATTATATTTTTGATAAAATTAATAAATTAAATATAAAATATAATTTAAAGAATAATAAATATCCTTTTAAAAAGACCTTTTCTAGATTAATAAAAGGAGACTTTAAAACTGTTAAAGGATTATTAGCTGGCTATAAGAATTCATTATTAGATAAAGATTTGTATGAACGTATTGGTATAAATTATGATACTGTAAAGAATCAAAGATCTTTTTATACAGTATCTGATAATTTTGAAAAATGGTTAGATAACAATAATAAAACTCCTTGGGTATCATACATTCATATAGATGATGCTCATTATAGAGAAAACTTTTTTACATATGATACGACTGATATGAACCAATTGGATAAAGAATTTAATAGAATTAATAATTACCTAGATTCCTTGCCTAAAGACTATAGTGGTAGTATAGCATATGATTTATCTTTATTATACTGTGATAGTGTTATTGATAAAATATTTAATATGTTAAAGAAAAAAAAGATTTTAGATAATACAAATATAATTATAACTGCTGATCATGGCTTTTCATACTATTTTAATCCTATTAGAGAGAAATATGTAATATCTAGTTATAATGAGAACTATAATGTGCCATTCATTGTTTATGGGCCTAAAATAAAGCCTAGATTAATAGAGGGCTTTTGCAGTACAAAAGATATTCCTTCAACATTACTAGGTATGAATAATATAAAGATACCAAATTGCTTTAAAGGTAATAATTTATTAGAAACAAATGGTGAAAAGTATTCGTTATTAGAATATACTGGAGGCGGATGCCCAGATGTTAAAAGAAGACCTATTATTTTAGGAGTGAGAACAGAAAATTATAATGTTGTATTAGATATTTATATAAGTAAATCATTTGAAAAAAAAGTAATAAAAGAAGTATATAATTTAAAAAAAGATAAATATGAAAATAATAATATTGCTAATAAAAAGAATATTGAAAAGGAAATATCTTATGAAATTAGTATATTAAAAGAAAAATATGATTCCTTAAGGGGTCAATATATGGAGTATTTAAATGAAAAATGATATTAAAATAAGTGTAATTATACCCGTATATAATGTATATAATTTTATTTCTAAATGTTTAGATAGCATTATTAATCAAACATTAAAAGATATAGAAATAATAGTGGTTAACGATGGATCTCCAGATGATAGTCAAAAAATAATAGATAAATATGTTAAAAAATATCCTAAATTAATAAAATCATTTAAAAAAGAAAATGGTGGACAGGGAAGTGCTAGAAATCTTGGACTATCCTATGCATCAGGCGAGTATATTTCATTTATAGATAGTGATGATTGGATAGATAAAAATATGCTTTTAGATATGTATAACTTAGGCATTAAAAATAATAGTGATATTGTAATATGTGATATGGATGACTATTGCAATGATGAACTGATTATTAAATATAATTGTACTAAATATGATAGTGTATTTAAAGTTACACCCTCAGCAAGTAATAAGATATTTAAAAGATCAATTATTGGTAACATAAGATTTCTATCAAAGAAGTGGTATGAAGACTTTAATTTTACAACTAAAATACTATTTAATACAAATAAAATATCTACCATAAGTAAAAATTATTATCACTGTAATGTTGGACATGAATCAACAATGAACAATAATAATTCCTATAAGAATCTAGATATGATTTTTGTTATAGACGACATAATTAAATACTTAAAAGATAATAATAAATATGATAATAATATTATATCATACTTAATATTTGATCATATTTTAATAACTACTATTAATAGAGTAAATTCACAAAATAGTAAAGATAAAAAAGAAGTAATTGATAAACTTGTTGAATACTGCAAGGAAAATATTAATGATTATAAAAAAATGGATTTTTATAATAAAATACCAACTAAAAGAAAAATAATAGCTTGGCTAAATTATAATAATTTATTTAATATATCAAAAACGATATTAAAAATATCTTCGAGAATAAAGGAGTAATATGAAAAAAATAGATGTAAGCATAATAATACCCGTATATAATGTTGAAAAGTACTTAGAAAAATGTTTATCTAGTCTAGTGAAACAAACACTTAAAAATATAGAAATAATTGTTGTAAATGATGGAACAAAAGATAATAGTCAAAAAATAATAGATAAGTTTGTAAAAGAATATCCAAAATTAATTATTTCAATTATTAAAGAAAATGGCGGACAAGGAAGTGCTAGAAATTTAGGATTAAAACATGCTAGTGGAGAATATATAGGATATGTTGATTCTGATGACTATGTAGAAAAAGACATGTTCGAGAAGATGTTTAACAAAGCAAAAGAAGAAAATTTAGATATTGTGGTGTGCGGTAATAATATTGTAGATGAAAGCTATAATGTTATTAAAACAGAAACACCAATTATATTCAATGATGAAAGAAACATATTATTTGGTAAACCAGCTGTTTGGAATAAAATATACAAGCATAAAATACTAGAAGGATTAGAATTTAGATCAAAAAAATTATATGAAGATTTAGATTTTTCTCTAAAATTATTATTAAAAGATTATAAAATTGGATATATAGATGAATATTTATATAATTATTTATTAAGGGCAGGTTCTTCAATGAACAATTCTAATATTGGTAGAAATCTAGATATAATTGATGCTTTTGAAGAAACAATTAACTATTATAAAAAAAATAATAAATATAAAAAAATACAAAGTGAATTAGAAATTTTAGCAGTAGAACATATTTATATATCTTCTATAGTAAGAGTAATTTTATCTTCAGCAGATTATAAGAATAAAACAGAAATAATAAATAAATTAAAATATTATGTTGATAATAGTTTCCCAAACTATATGAATAATAAATACTTGAAAGATATCACGAAAAAGCGTAGAATAATTCTATATCTTATAAAAAATAAATTGTATTTTTTGGTAAAAATATTATTTGCTATAAAGGGAGCTATAAATGGAAAAACTATCTTGTCTAATTAAAAAATATTGGTTACTCATAATAATTGTCGCACAACCAATTATAGATATATTATCTTATTTCTTAAAAGACACAATATTTTTTAAAGTATCATTAATAATAAGAAGTTTATTTTTAGTATTTATAGTAGTTTATACTTTTTTTCATGTAGATAAGAAGAAATTAATAACGTATATTTCTCCATTTGCTATTTTTTCTATAATACATACACTTAATTCATATTTACACGGATCATATAGTATTTTTTCAGATTTAAAATATTTAATAATGGTATTTCAAATGCCTATTCTCGTAATAACATTGATACTATATATAAAAAATAATAAGGAACTTATTAAGACAATTGAATCAGGATTAATAATTAATTATATTATTATTTTTGTAACTGTATTATTATCTATTATATTTAATAATTATGTATATACATATTACGGCTATGGGGTAACAGGATGGTTTAATAGTTCTAATACTCAAAGCATGATATTAGCTGCTTTAACACCTTTATTTGTCTTGTACACCAACAAAAAAGATAATTCTACTACTATGTTTATTATATCTCTTATAATGTCTTTTATTATGTTATACATTAATGGCACTAGAGCATGCTATTATGAACTCGTGTGTTTGGGAATTGTGTATTTATATTTAGCGTTATTTAATAAAAAAGAAAAAGTGTTGAGAGTAATAGTGTCAATGGTTTATATATTTTTATCTTTATTTTTGTATGAGGACTCCTTTACTAATTTGAGAAGAGATGATGTAAAGAATGTTACTAATAGGTATGCTAGTGAAACTAATATAAATTGTAAGAAATATTATGATGGTGCTACATTCATTAGAAGTGAAAGTTGTAGTAAAGATGAAAAATGTAAAGAA
Organism: uncultured Clostridium sp.; assembly: GCA_964649245.1. Classification (GTDB taxonomy): domain Bacteria; phylum Bacillota_I; class Bacilli_A; order RF39; family UBA660; genus CAG-1000. The sequence goes on along the minus strand of CAZYOS010000013.1, from coordinate 2,789 downwards.
GAAAATGCATGTATTTTAAGTAATTTAAAAAATAGTTCTCTTTATTTTGAACTAATTGAAAAATATGGAGCAGAAAAAATTATAGAGACTATTGGAGATGATTATGATTTAATAATTCTTTCTGATAATAGATATAAAAAAAGATTAAATGCCAGAATAATATTTGAAGAATCAGACTTAACAACTAAACTATTTGGTATCGATTATAGCTATATATCAATAGATTCAAATGATCTAGAAAATGATTTTAGTGCTATATTTTATTATTATGGTTATGTAGGATTTGTATTATATGCAAGCTTTATATTATACTTTGCATTTATTTTTCTTAAATATTTATTAAAGAATAAAAAGCTTATGATAGATCCTTCATTTGTAATTATGTGTGCAACTATAGTCTTATTGCTTTATGGAGGAGAATATTCTGGAGCATTCTTTAGAAAACCAAATGCAAATATATATTTTTCATTTATTTTAGTTCTTGTTTATTTCTTTACTGATAAAAAGGAACTAGTTAAAGACAAAATATCTTTTATATCGTTACATCTAGGATATGGTGGTATTGAAAGTTCTGTAATTAATACTGCAAATTCATTGAGTGATAAATATAATGTTGAAATAGTATCACTTTATAAAGTCAAGAATAATCAATCTTCTAGAATAAACAAAAACATAAAAGTAATATATCTTTATAATAAAGAACCAAATAAAAAAGAGTTTTTAGACGCTTTTCATAAACGTAATATTATTAAAATAATAACTGAAGGTATAAAAAGTATATTTATATTAAATGTAAAATATCATAGAGTTAAGAGATTTATCATTAACTCTAATAGTAAGTTCATTATATCAACAAGAATTGAATTTAATACTATATTAAGTGATTATGGCAGAGAAGACACTATTAAAATAGCTCAAGAACACTGTTATAGAACAGATAAATTATATATTCATTCTTTAAAACAATTAAATAATATTGATTATTTATGCGCATTAAGTGAAGATTTAAAAAAGATGTATTCTAAAATATTAAAACATAATAGATATACTAAAATAATTCTATTACCTAATATGTTAAATGAAATTCCAGATAAAAAGAGTGATTTAAAAAATAAAAATATTATAAGTGTTAGTAGAATTGATAAAAATAAGTCAATTGATGATTTAATAAAAATTGTTAACAATGTAAAAGATTTTAACAAATTTTATATAATTGGTGACGGAGATGAACTTGTCAATATTAAGAAACAAGTTAAAGAATTAGGATTAGAAAAGAAAGTGATAATAACAGGTTTTCTAAATAAAAAAGAAATAGAAAAATACATGTTAGATTCATCAGTATTTGTTATGGCAAGTAAATCAGAAGCACTGCCAGTAGCATTACTTGAAGCTTGTAGTTATGGATTACCATGTATTGCGTTTGAAACATTTTCGGGAACAAAGGATATTATACATAATAATAAAAATGGATATATAATTAAACCTTTAAATTATGATGATTTTGAAAAGAAATTAACAACAATTTTGAAAGATGGAAAAATAAGGAAAGATTTTTCTAAAGAATCACTTTTAATAGCAAATAAATACACAAAAGAAGAAATATTAAAAATATGGTATAATATTTTTGATAAATAGATTGGAGTAAATATGAAGGAATACTTTAACAGACTTTATACTGATACTGCAGAAAGTTTTTACAAAATATTAGATGATAGAGTAAAGAAGAATATTAAGACTTTTATTATAACAGCAAATCCAGAAAGTTTTATGTTTGCAGAAAATGATAAAGTACTTGAAGATGCTATACTTGATAAAGATACATTGAGCGTACCGGATGGTGTTGGAATAGTGAAAGCGTCAAGGATGTTGAATATTAATGTTAAAGAAAGAATACCAGGAATAGATATAGCAAACAGATTGTTAGTAATTGCTAATAAGTATAAAAAATCTATATATTTTTATGGAGCTAAAGAAGAAGTATTAATAAAACTTAAAGAAATGGTTATTAAAAATTATCCTAATATTAAAATAGCAGGCTCTCAAAATGGATATGTTAGTGATAAAGATAAAGTGTTTGATGATATTGTTAAATGTAAACCTGATATTGTACTTGTAGCTCTAGGCATTCCATTACAAGAAAAATTAATATATTCTCATTTAGATAAATTTAGTAAAGGAATATTTGTAGGAGTAGGTGGATCGTTTGATGTTATGAGTGGAAGCAAGAAAAGAGCTCCTAAACTATTTATTAAATTAAATATTGAATGGCTATACAGAATTGTAAGTGAACCCAAAAGAATAAAGAGGTTTTGGAATAGCAATGTTAAATTTATATTTAATGTTAGAAAATTAAGGAGTAAAAATGATTAAAGTATTAACTATTTTTGGAACTAGACCTGAAGCTATTAAAATGGCTCCGGTAATAAAAGAACTAGAAAACAGAAAAGGAATAAAAAGCATTGTGTGCGTTACTGCTCAGCATAGAGAAATGCTAGACCAAGTATTAGAAACATTTAAAATAGTACCTGATTATGATTTAAATATTATGAAAAGTGGACAAACTTTAAGTGATATTACTAGTAGAGTATTAGTAGGGCTTGAAAATGTAATTAAGGAAGTTAAACCAAATATTATATTAGTTCATGGAGATACAACTACTACTTTTTCTGGTGCATTAGCTGCTTTTTATAATCAAGTTGATATAGGACATGTTGAAGCTGGTCTAAGAACAAATAATAAATACAGTCCTTTCCCAGAAGAAATGAATAGACAAATGGTTGATAGAATGA
>CAZYOS010000012.1:0-17013 GCA_964649245.1 uncultured Clostridium sp. | reverse complement strand
GAAGACTTTTATAATTTTGGATATATTAAAAAATTTAGTGATATATATAAATTATATGAAATAAAAGAAGAACTAAAAGAATTAGAAGGATTTGGAAATAAGAGTATTAATTCATTATTAGAAAGCATTCAAAATTCTAAATATAATTCATTAGAAAGACTTATCTTTGCTATAGGAATACCTGGAATAGGAGCAAAAACTGCTAAATTACTTTGCAAATATTACAGTACTATTGATTCTTTAATAGAAGCTGATGAAACTGAATTATCAAGTATTAAAGACATTGGTGAAACATTATCACATAATATTGTAATGTACTTTAAAGATGAAAAAAACATAAATGAAATTAATGAATTAAAAAGATTAGGAATTAATATGTCATATAGGGGAAAGGTTGTTACAAACGATGAAAACTTTAAAGGATTAAAATTTGTAATAACTGGTTCATTTGAAGGGCTATCTAGAGATGATATTAAAGAATATATTGAATTACATGGAGGAAACACAAGTGACTCTGTAAGTAAAAAAACGGATATTGTAATAGTTGGTGAAGCACCAGGTAGCAAAAAAGATAAAGCAATAGAATATAATATAAAAATATGGAATAAAGATGAATTATTTGATAAAATGGGATTATAGTAGATAAAAATATTTATTTGTAGTATAATATTTTTACGCAAGGGAGAGTGTGTAATGGCAAAAAGAAGACAAAATAACACAGTTATTTGGGTATTATTAGGAATATTATTTGCGTGTTTCTTGTTATTAGGAATTGGATTTTGGAAATATTTCTATGCTGGAGCAGGAACAACCAAGTATGGAGATAGATTAGATGATATAGATAATCATCCATTATCTAAAACACTTGAAAAAGATATTCAAGATATTTATGTTGAAAATGAAAATATAAATAAAGTAACAGTTAATGTTGAAGGAAAAGTTATTTATATAACTATAGATTATAAAGTAGCTTTATTAAAATCAGAAGCACAGGATTTAGCAATTAAATCTTTAGAGCCAATAGGTGAGGGCAACTTAGCATATTATGATGTTCAATTTATCCTTACATATGATCAAGAAGTATCAGAAGAAAATATTAATTTTCCAATGTTTGGTGCTAAAAGTTCAACAAGCAATAAAGTAGTATGGTGAATTAATGAAAAATAAAAAGAAAAAGACATTATTAGTTGTTTCTCTAATTATTATTTTTGTTGTTGTGGCTTTTTTTGGTGCTTTGTATTATATTACAAGTACAGTAAATAATTATTCTTTTTCTGAAAAGAATTGGATATCAGAAACAACAGATAAAAAGATTGATGTTTATGTAGAAGTATCTTTGCCTATATTTTCAGCTAATGGAAAAGGAGTATTTCATGATTACATTAGCTCATTACAAACAGATACAGGATTATCGTTCAATACGGTAACAGTTGATACAGCATCAGTAAAATTAATGAACAAATCATCTGTAAATAGTGATGATATAGTATTATATAAAGATCATTATGTTGTAGTATCTAGTGGTGAAACATTAAATAAGTTAACTGACTTAAATAATAAAAAAATAGGTATTATTGAAAATACTAAAGATGCGGTTAGTTATTATCTTACTGATTATACAGGTATTACATATGAAACATATACTGAATATTCTGCATTACAAACTGCATATGACACGAAAGAAATTGATTACATAATTGTACCAATGTATAAATATATAGATAAAATAATAGCAAGTGATAATGAAATCGTATATCATTTAGATGGGCTCTATTCTTATTACACTTTATCATTTGATAAAGCAGATACAAATCTAACAGGAATAATGAGTAAATTTTATTATCGTTGGAAAGATAAAGCAAATACTGAAATTAGTGAATACTTTTTAAATATATATTATGACTCTAAAAACTATACTGAATTAGAAAAAGAATCAATTACTAATGAAGATTTTATAGTTGGGTATATTAATAATCTTCCATTTGAAGGAATGATAAGAAATACATTTACTGGTTTAACAAATACATATCTAGAAAAATTTTCAAATATTACTGGTGTAACTTATAAATATATTAAGTATGATGATACTAAAGAATTAAATGATGCCTTATCAAATAATAAAGTTGATTTAGCACTAAATTATTATTCATTGTCAAGTGATAATTATGATAACAGCAGATTATTAGGATCTACAGATTATGTAGTACTAGCACATGTGGATAACAATGCAGTTATTAATTCATTATATAGTTTGGTTAATAGTGATGTTGCAATGCTTTCTAATATGAATTTAAAATATAACATGTCCAGCAAAAACTTATTCGAAATTAGAGATTTTGCAACAGTTAAATCTATGTCAAAAAATATAGATTCTTCTTCTATAATTATTGTAGAAAAGGAAGTATATGATTATTATAAAGATTCTTATTTAAAAAATTATAATATTAGATATATGGATAGTATAAAATTAAATAATTCATTTTTATTAAATAAAAAGAATCAAGCGTATAATAAATTGTTTGATTTCTATTTAAGCACATTGAGTTCTAATGAAGTTAAAAACGAGAGTGTTGAAGGTGTTATTTATGTTTTGAAAAATAATAGGGTATTTAATTTTATTATTAGTAATTTGTTTTTTATAGTAGTTAGTCTAATTATAGTTTCATTTATTACTTATGCTATTATAAAAAGAGTTACCAGAGTTAAAAAAATTAGAAATGAAGATAGATTATATTATTTTGATGTTATGACTAATTTAAAAAATAGAAATTATTTAAATGATAATATAGATTTTTGGACATCTACTAAGGTTTATCCTCAAACTATTATTGTAATAGATATCAATAAATTAAAAGAATTAAATGATAGAAAAGGGCATGAAATAGGGGATAATCAAATCAAAGCTGTAGCTAGTGCTCTTATTAAAACACAAAGAGATAACTCGGAAATAATGAGAACAGATGGTGATGAATTTATGATTTATCTAGTAGGATACGAAGATAAACAAATAAGTTCATATATACATAAATTAAGTAAAGAATTAAATACATCATTACCTGATAAAGATTATGGTGTCACTATTGGATACTCAAATATTAAAGATGAATTAACATCAATAGATGATGCTATTAGTGAAGCACTTGTTATGATTAAGAAAGCTAAAGGAAAATAATATGAAAGAAAAGTTTAAATATTATTTAGACTTATTCTTTAGTAAAGAAATGGGAATCTTACCATCGGGATTAGCATTCTCATTCTTTTTTGCTGTAATACCAATTATTTCTCTATTATTTTATTTTATTACTTCTATTAACTTTTCTGTTGATATTTTACAAAATTTTTTAAATAAAACACTTTCGCCAGGAGTAGTTAATTTACTTCAACCAGTATTTATCGAAAGCTTATCTTTTTCATCACTTGTTACATTAATATGTGGGCTATTCGTTACTGTAAATGGTTGTTCCGCAATTACTATAGCATGTAATACAATTTATAATATTGATAATGCTCCATATCATAAAAGATTATTAAAATCATTATTATTAACAGTATTAATGTTAATATTATTGTGTTTTATTGTATTAGTTCCGCTTCTTGGTAATTCATTTATAAAATTATTAGGTACTTTTGGAAACTTTATTTCGGAAAACGAATTTTTAATAAATATTATATATATTATGTTACAAGTACCCATATCATTATTAGTAATATATTTTTTAATTAAATTAATATATATGATAGCACCCGATCAAAATACTAGTAGTAAAGATGTAACTAAAGGCGCTTTATTTACAACTATAAGTTGGTTACTATTAACAATTATATTTTCATATTATATTAATAATATAGCAAGATATGATTTGGTATATGGTAATCTTGCAAACATTGTAATATTATTATTCTGGTTTTACCTTTTAGCATATGTATTTGTAATAGGTATAGTAATAAACAGAGATACAAGAGAAGCAAAAATTGAAAAGACTAATTCTATTAAACTTGATGAAATAAGAAATAAAGTTAATAAAAATAAGAAGTAATGTCATAATATGACATTATTTTCTTTATTAACGTGATATTATCTTTATGGTGAATAAAATGTTAAAAGTCAAAATAATAGATGAATCACATGAAAAAGATTTGGAAAAAAGTGTTAATTATTTCTTAATAAATAATGATTATGAAATAGTTGATATTAAATTTTGTACTGCTTTATCTATATTTGGTAATGAACAAATATATTGTTTTACTGCATTAATATTATATAAAGAATAAAAAAAGTTAGATAACTAACTCTTTAATTTAAATACTATAGCACCAAATATAATACCTATTGCTATTGTAGTTAATATTAGAAATACTGGTAAATATTTATGTGCAAATCCTGTAGTATTTTTCTTTTCTAATTCAAGTTTTACAGGAACTTCTTTTTCAGTTTGAACTTGGGGTTCAGGATTCTTAGCTTCTGGTTTGTTTTCTCCATCTCCAAAATAATATAAATCAAAGTATTCCATTTGTTTTAATTCTTCAGCAGTAAGTGGCTTATTATTAACTGCTTTCATACATAACTTTTCATATTCTTCTTCTGAAATCAATAATGCTTTTGTATTATCATTAGATACTATTGTACTACTTAATGAACTTGAATTATTATTACTTTCTTTAAATATTTCTTTTCTATCACCATAAATTGTATCTAACATGTCTGATTCTTCAGATGATAATTTTGAGGGTTTAGCAATGCTATCGCTAAGTATAGGAATCATTTCACCTTGCTTTTTTAAAGTTTGAAAAAATTTTTCAATATCAAATTCTTCACCTTGAGCAGATTTATCGATCATTTCTTTATATGTAGTTGAAACAACCTTAGGATTAATCGATTTTATCATATGAGGTGTGTTATTCTCATCAATATATTTTATATATTGAGAACCATTAATATATAGTGGAGCTGTTACTATACCTTTTACTTTACTATTTTCTTCTTTTTCTTTGTTAGAGGCAACTATATATTCTTTAACTGCATTTGCTTCACATGCTTTAGTTATTTCAGGTATATTAATTGTACTCAAAATAACGTTAGCATCACAATTAAAAGCAAGAGCGTTGAATCCTTCACCTAAAGAATTTTTAACCTTATTAACTATTTCAACATTTTGACTAATGTCTTCTTTTTTATCTATTTTAATATTATGCTTTTCTGCTAATTCTTGAGAAAACAATTCAACTATTCCATCTTTTAAATATTTTCCATAATTTATATTCTTTTTAGTGCCATCACTAAAATCTATTTCTTTTTTGCATTCAATATTATGAAAAATATTTTTGAAAACTATTCTAATTGCTTCTCCTTGAAGGCTTTCCATACTTGAAAAAGAACCACTATAGTTATCTGGAATTAAAGTGTTTTCATCAAGCAATCTTCTTTTTTCTTCACTTAAAAATCCACCATACTCTTTTATGATGCTACCTATGACCATTTTAACAAATAATCTTAACTGATTTATTTGATTTTGATTCATATTTTTCTCCTAGTTTCCTTATAATAAGTATATAACATTTTTTATAATATGACAACTTTTTTTTTAATAATTAGTATGTTATAATAAGTATACATTAATGAGAAAGTGGGTGGTTATATGAAAGTTATATTCATTAAGGATTTAAAGAAACAAGGAAAAAAGGACGAAATAAAAGAAGTAAAAGATGGTTATGCAAAATATCTAATAAATGAGGGTTATGCAGTAGCATATACTTGTAAAAGTTTGGATGTTCTTAATAGCGAAATCAAGAAAAGAAACGATGATGAAGAAAATAACATAAACGAGTGTAATAAAATTAAAAACAATATTGAAAAGATAACTCTTACTTTTAAGGTAAAAACAGGTGAAAAAGATAAAGTATTTGGAAGCATTTCATCAAAACAAATAAGTGAAGAATTTAATAAAAAGGGATTTGAAATAGACAAAAAGAAAATAAATATTAAAAATGATATTAATACATTAGGCATACATACTATAGAAATTAATTTACATAAAAAAGTAGTTGCTAAAGTAAATATAGAACTTACGAAGTAGGAGGTTGTATGGCAAGAACTGAACCACAAAATTTAGATGCAGAAATGTCTGTATTAGGATGTGCTTTTCTAGAAAAAAGTGCTCTTGATAAAATTATGGATGAAGTAACGGATGATATGTTTAATGATTCTAGAAATAGAGAAATATACATAATAATGAAAACATTACATACTAATAATATTCCTATAGATGTTAAAACTGTATGTAATGAATTAGATAAGAATAAATCACTCTCTAAAGCTGGAGGAGTTGAATATATTACAGATGTAATTAATTCTGTACCTAGCACGGCAAATTTAAATTATTATATTAAAATAATATTTGATAAAAGTGTTTTAAGAAGTATGATCAATAAAGCAAATAATATACAAGAAGCATGCTACGACCAAAAAGATGAGGTTGTAGATATAGTTGAAAATGCTGAAAGAAGTATATTAGGTGTTTATAATGATAGAATGGGAAGAGACATTAAAAAATTACAAGAAATTCTTCCTGAAGTTCAAAAACAAATAGATACTATAGTTGCAAATAAAACTGATTTCACAGGTATTAGAACTGGATTCGCGGGACTTGATCAAATAACAAGAGGTCTTGCTAAAAAGCAAGTTATTATTATAGCAGGTCGTCCGGGATGTGGAAAAAGTGCATTTGCATTAAACCTTGGATTAAATGCTTCCCTTGATAATAAAAATAGTATAGCTTATTTTTCATTAGAAATGGGTGAAGAAGAAATAGTAAAGAGAATGTATGGATGTCGTGGAAGAATCGATGGAGATATAATTAAAACAGGAAGATTTAAAAACACAGATTGGAAAAAATGGAATGAGGCAACAAGTCAATTTGCTGATGCTAAGTTTTATGTTGATGATTCTGGTGGAATGACTGTTTCAGAAATAAGAAGAAAATGTAGAAAATTAAAAAATTCAGCTGATGGATTAGACTTAATAATTATAGATTACTTACAATTATTATCTAGTTCAAATAAATATTCTGGTCAACGTGTTCAAGAAGTTGGAGAAATAAGTAGAGATTTAAAAAAGTTAGCCATGGAATTAGATGTTCCAGTTATAGCACTAGCTCAACTTTCCAGAGGTGTTGAACAAAGAAAAGGTGATGACAGAAAACCAAAGTTAAGTGATTTGAGAGAATCTGGTTCTATTGAACAAGATGCAGATATTGTATTATTTTTACATAGTGATGAATATGGGCAATATGAAGTAAGTAAAAATAGAAAAGTTGAACTCTTAATAGCAAAAAATAGATCTGGTTCAACTGGAAGTGCAAACTTAACCTTTGAAATGAATACTGGTTCTTTTATGAACTATGCAAGTGAGAATGAAGAAAATGAATAAAAAGATATCATTATTAACTATATTTGTTGGTGTTTTAATAATTGGTATAGTTACATATTTGACTATCACTTTTAGCATATCTTCAAGAACTATCCATCCATATTATCAAGTATATATGTCAGGTAATCCAATAGGATTAATAGAATCTGATCAAGAATTATATGATATGATTGATAAAGAACAAGAAGATATAAAAAAGAAATATGGAGTAGATAAAATATATCCTCCATCTGGATTAATAATTGAAAAGGTAAATACTTATAAAACAAATTTAATGAGTACTAAAGAAGTATATGAAGAAATAAAAGATTTAGATCCATTTACAATTGAAGGATATCAAGTAATTATTAAAGACTCTGACAACAAAGTAACAAAAAGTTTCTATATATTAAATAAAGAAGATTTAGATGTCGCAATGGAACATACTGTTGAAGCTTTTGTTAATAAAGATGATTATAATAATTATTTATCAAATAATCAGAAGTTAGATGGTGGAGAAGGAACTGAAATAACAGATATATATTTTGAACAAAATGTTATATTAAAGAAAACATATATTTCTACTGAAGAAAGAATAATAACGGATCCTGATACTCTGTCAATCTATTTCTTATTTGGTACAACTGATTTAAGTGATAAATATACTGTTCAACCATCAGATACAATAGAAACGATTGCTTATAATAATGAGTTAGGTGTTTCAGACTTCTTAATAGCTAATCCTGATATAGTAAATGAAAAAGCATTGCTTGCTATAGGCCAAGAAGTGTCTGTAGCTCCAATAGAACCTGTTGCTAATGTCGTTGTTGAATCATTTGATACAACGATACAAGATATTATGTATAATACACAAATTGAATATGATAAGACATTAAGTGCAGAAGAAACATATGTAAAGCAAGAAGGATCTAATGGATCTAGTAAAGTTAAATATGCTACTAAATATACGAATGGTGTAATCATGCAAACTGCAATGGTAGAAGAAGAAGTAATATCAGAACCAGTAGACAGAGTAATAGTTTATGGTGGATACAATATTACTTATATAGGAAGTTCTACATATTGGGCTTGGCCAACAACCCAACCATATAGAATTTCATCATACTTTGGATACAGAATACACCCTGTATATGGATATGCAAAATTCCATGAAGGAGTAGATATAACTGGAACAAGTTCTGATAATATTTATGCAATACAAGGTGGAACAGTAGTAGCAGCAACATGGTCAAGTTATGGTAGTGGAAACTATGTTAAAATAGATCATGGAAATGGATACACATCTACATATATGCACCTTGCTAAAATATTAACAAGTGAAGGAGCAACTGTAGAAAAAGGAGAAATAATTGGTATCATGGGATGTACAGGAACATGTACAGGAAAGCATTTGCATTTTCAAATTGAAAAAAATGGAAGCCTAATGAATCCATTCTTGTTGTATCAATGATAAAAATTATTTGTGTTGGCAAGTTAAAAGAAAACTATTTAATAGATTTAGTAAATGATTATAAATCAAGAATCAATAAATACCATCATATTGAAATAATAGAATTAAAAGATTCAAATATAAATGATGAATCAAAAGAAATAATCAAATATATTAATAATAATGATTATATTATTTCAATGGATATAAAAGGTAAAAAATATAATTCTATAGAATTCAAAAATAAAATAGAATCATTATTTAATAATTCAATAAGTAATATTACTTTTATTATTGGTGGTTCTGATGGAATAAACAATATCATAAAAGAAAAAAGTAATGAATTAATTTCGTTTTCTGATATGACATTTCCACATGGCTTATTTAGAGGAATTCTATTAGAACAAATATATAGAAGTTTTAAAATAATGAACAATGAAAGTTATCATAAATAATGGTAACTTTTTATATATATTAACATGTGGATAATATTAATTATATTTTTATTTTTTCTTTCCATTGTAGTAAGCAAATATATAAAGTTTAATAATTACAAAATATTAATTAAAAAGTATATTAAAAATGATAAAACATCTTTATTTATGTCACTTGGCACAAAAATAGGAGTAGGTTCTATTATAGGAACAATATCATCTATATTATTAGGAGGATACGGAAGTGTAATATGGATGATGATATTCTCTTTAATAACAAGTTCACTTATATATTATGAAGCATATTTAGGAAAAAAATATAGTATTAATAATCTTAGTGGACCTTATTATATAATAAAAAATGGTATTAAAAATAATAAACTAGCTATTTTTAGTTTAATATTATTAATAATAACATACTCATTTTTATTTCAAATGATTCAATCAAATACTATAAGCAACATATTAAATATTAATTATAATATCAATAAAAATATAATTACAATATGTTTTATTGTTATAATATTTTGTACCATAAAATTAAATATAAAAGAAATAATTAGGACAATGAATAAAATTGTTCCAATAATGTGTTTATTATTTATTATAATAAGTTTATATGGAGTAATTAGTAATTATGAATTATTATTTAATAATATTAAAACAATAGAACTATTTAATATTAAAACATTTATACCTGGTTTAATAATAGGAATTAAAAGAAGTATATTTATGAATGAAACACTTATTGGAACAACATCAATTAGTTCAGGCATTGATAATAATGATATTGAAAGTGTAAGTAAAATACAAGTATTAGGAAATTATTTTATTTCATTTATAATAACTAGTTTAATAACTTTATTACTTATTATTTATAATAAAACAATGCCTGACTATAATTTATTAGTAAGTAATTTATATTGTTTTACTTCAGGTAGAGTAGGATTATTTATAATAACAATAATAATTATTTTATTTGGAATTACTACATTACTAAGTGGGTTTTATATTGGAAAAAGTAATATAAATATATTTAATAATAAAAAATATGAATTTATATTTAATGTATTATTTATAATATTTGTAATAATAGGTGTATATATAGAAAATAACTATATATGGAAAATATTAGATATTTTAATGTATATTATGATTTTAATTAATAGTTATAGTATAATTAAATTATTAAGAGGTGAACATCATGATAGGTAATGATTGGGATGAATTATTGAAAAATGTATTTGAAAGTAGTGGCTATAAATTATTTATGAATAGTGTAAAAAATGAATATAATAAATATACATGTTACCCAAAATATGAAGATATTTATAATGCATTAAAATTAACCCCATATAATAAAACAAAAATAGTAATATTAGGACAAGATCCTTATCATGGAGAAGGTGAAGCTCATGGACTATCATTTAGTGTTAAAAAAGGTATAAAATGTCCGCCTAGTTTATTAAATATATACAAAGAATTGTATAATGATTTAGGGATAGATAATAAAACAGAAGGCGACTTAACTCCCTGGGCAAAAGAAGGAATATTACTTTTGAACAGTGTATTAACTGTAAGAAAAGATTCACCAGCATCACATAAAGATTTAGGATGGCAATTATTAACAGATCATATAATTAAATTATTAAATATGAAAGAAGAACCTATAGTATTTATTTTATGGGGTAATTTTGCTAAAAGTAAAAAACAATTTATTACAAACAAAAAGCACTTAGTAATAGAAAGTCCTCATCCAAGTCCATTTTCTGCAAGAAGTGGATTCTTTGGAAGTAAACCATTTTCAAGAGCAAATAATTTTTTAAAACAAAATAATATAAAAGAAGTGAATTTTTCACTCCTTTAATCTTCTTCTTCTATTTCTTTTCCTTCAAATAGTAATTTAAGTTTATATTTCTTTATAGTAGAAACAATATTATAAGGAAACTTTTTAATTAAATTATTATATTCCATAGTATATTTATTATAAAATGTTCTAAGAGATATAATATGTAATTCATTTTCTTCATATTCTTTAATTGCTTCTTTAAATGTTTTAAATCTTTTGGAATTTGGATTATCATCTTTAATATCCATTATTTCTTTAAAACATTTATTTAATTCTTTTTCGTTTTTAAACAAATTATTAACATTAATTTTCCTTATTTCATCAAAAGTTTTACTATCAATCTTAAATTTATCTTTTACTAAGTCAGTAATTTTTAATAAAATATTATATTTATTATTAAGTTTTTCATTTATATTCAGTTCAGAATTATTAATTTTCTTTAATAATTCTTTAATCTTATCATTAAAAAATAAAAATAATAAAATTAATAATGAAATAATAAAAACTATAATAATTGTAATTAATAAAATAATGTTTAATTTGCTCATATCCATGCTCCTATAAAGTATTATATCAAAAAATAGATTCATTTAAAAGAAAAATTACTTTTCATAAGTAATTTTTTCATCAAATTCCACATAATCTAAATAGATCATCAATATTAAATAACTATTACCAGATTCTTCATCAGTAATAATTAAGTTGTCTCTACCAGCGTGTTCTATTCTACCTACGAATATTTTATCTTTCCATTCTAAAGAATCAGAAAATGACACAAATGCTCTAACTCTTTTACCTATATTGTTTCTTAATATATTTTCTATATAACTCTGTTCAACAGGATAATTTTTAACGTAACTATTATAGTCTTCACTCTGCCTTTTTTCTATATCATTAATAAAAACCGGTGTTTGATAATAACTTCCATTCATATACTTCACTCCTAATAATATTAGATGAAATGAAATTTATAATGTGATTCCAAATGAAAACAAAATGATGTATAATTAATTTGGAGGATAGTTATGAAAATACCAGTAGGACTTTCAAATCATCATGTACATGTTACTCGTGAAGTGGGATATATTTTATTTGGAAATGAACATGAATTAACATTAAAAAGAGAATTAAAACAAATAGGTGAATTTGCATGTGAAGAAACAGTTGATATAATCATTAATGGAATAAAATTAGAACATGTTAGATTAATAGGACCTTATAGAAAATATACACAAGTTGAATTATTAGACAAAGATTGTGATTTATTTAATGTAGAACATGTAAGAAAAAATAGCGGTGAAATTGAAAATACAATTCCATTCACTTTAGTAGGACCAAATGGAGAATACTCGTTTGATACTGGAGCTTTTATTGCAAATAATCATTTGCACTTCAGCAAAGAAGAATTAGAACAAACTACATTAAAAAAAGGTGATATTGTTAAAGTTATTACGAAAGATGGTAAAATAATTAATAATATATTTGTTAAATCAGATGAAACATGTAGTTTAGAATTTCATATTGGAAAAGATGAAGGAGAAAACTATAATTTACAATTAGGGGACTATGTAGAAGTATTTATGGAGAAAGATAATGCTTAGTGTAAAAAATATAACTAAGTATTATGGGGACTTTTTGGCTGTAGATAATGTTTCTTTTGATATTGATGAAGGAGAAATATTCGGATTATTAGGAGTAAACGGAGCAGGTAAAACAACAACATTTAGAATGATTATAGGACTTTTAGATAAAACAAGTGGAGATATTACTTTGAATGGGAAACCTATTAATTATAGCGTTACTGACAACATAGGATTTGTAACTGAAGAAAGAAGCCTTTTACTATCGAAAACTGTTTTAGAACAAGCCATATTTTATGGTACTCTAAAAGGAATGAATGAAAAAACAATAGAAAAAAGATTAGATAAATATTTAGAAGAATTTAAAATAACAGAATATAAAAATAAAAAGATAAAAGAATTATCAAAAGGTAATCAACAAAAAATACAATTTATAGTAAGTATACTTCATAAACCAAAATTACTTATACTAGATGAACCATTTAGCGGATTAGATCCCATAAATGTAGAAATGTTTAAAAAAGAAATACTAAAATTAAAAAAGGAAAAAACAATAATAATTTTCTCTTCACATATGATGGAACATATAGAATATTTTTGTGATTCATTAGTTATTTTAGTGAAAGGAAAAACAGTATTACAAGGAAAACTATCAGAAATCAAAAAAGAATATAGAAAGAAAAATATAGTAGTTAAAGGTGAAATAGATATAGACAAAATCAAATCATTAGAAGGCGTTGAAAAAATTGATAGAACACCTAATGAATACACAATAAAAATAAAAGAAGAAAAGTATGTAAATTCTATATTTAAAGAAATATCAAAATATAAAAACATAATAAAATTTGTAGTTGAAGAACCTACATTAAACGAAATATTTATAAGTAAAGTAGGTGAAACATATGAAAAGTAAATTTGTATTTTTATTCAAAGAAAGCATAAAGAAGAAAATATGTACTAAATGGTTTACTATTGTAAATATTATATTATTAATATTGTTACCTTGCTTAATAAATATAGATTCAATAATTAAATTCTTTGGAGGAGACTTTCAAGAATCTATTAATGTTAAAGTAATAGATGAAGTAGGAGTATATAAAGAGTTTAAAGAAGAATTAGAAAATAGTTACACAACACTACTTAAAAGTTATAATATTAATGTTAAAGAATATAATGAAGAAATAGAACCATTAAAACAAAATATTATATCTGAAAAAAATACAGATATAATAATTAATATAACTCCCTCAGATAATTTATTTGATGCAGATATTGTTTCATATGATTATATAGATACAATATTATATCAAGAAATAATAAATAATTTAAACAAAGTAAAAGAAATAAAAGCATTAGAATTAAGTGATATAGATATCGATACTTTAAATAATGTTAAATCTGATGTTGTTATAACAAGAACTTTATTAAATGAAGATTTAAAAGAAGATGCAGATATGATGGAAGCAATAAGTGGTATTATTGTTATTGTGTTCATACTACCTTTATTTTTCCTAATAATAATAATAGTTCAAATGATAGGCGCAGAAATAAATGAAGAAAAGACATCAAAAGGAATGGAAATTATTATATCAAGTGTAAGCCCTAAGGTACATTTCTTGTCTAAATTAGCATCATCAAATGTATTTGCTATAACACAAGGCCTATTATTAATAGTTTACTTATTAATAGGTATAATAATAAGAGCGTTTATGACAAGTAGCACATCTATTGCAATTTCAAATATGGATATGTCTGGATTAGGTGATATAGGAAATTACTTTACAGCATTTATTGAAAGTGGTGCATTAAGCAAAATAGTAAATGCGCTTCCATTATTTACAATAATAATTATATTAACATTTTTAGCTTATTCATTATTAACAGGTGTACTAGCAAGTATGACTACAAGTATGGAAGATTATCAACAATTACAATCTCCAGTAATGATATTTTTAATGATAGGGTATTACTTAGCAATAATAGCAACAGTATATGACGGTTCAACATTTATAAAAGTGCTATCATTTGTACCATTTATTTCAGGAATATTAGCACCGGTATTATATGCATTAGGACAAGTAACAATAATAGAACTATGTGTATCAATAGTATTATTACTTATAGTAAATTACCTTTTATATAAATATGGAATGAGAGTATATAAAGTTGGAATATTAAATTATTCATCAAACAAGCTATGGAAAAAGGTTTTTAAATCATTAAAAAATTAACAATGTAAATATATTGTTATTATAATTATGTATTATTGTAAAATGATGTTATAATAAATAATATCTTAAAGAGGTGAAATATGAAAAAAATATGTTTAACAGGAGATAGGCCAACAGGAAAATTACATTTAGGACATTATGTTGGAACTCTTAAGAATAGAGTTGAAATGCAAAATAGTGGAAAATATGAAATGAATATTTTTATAGCTGATATGCAAGCACTAACAGATAATGCAGATAATCCACAAAAAGTTAAAGACAATATTATTGAAGTAGCATTAGACTATTTAGCTGTAGGAATAGATCCTTCAAAGAGTACTATATTTGTACAATCAGCTGTACATGAATTATGTGAATTGACATTTATATATATGAATTTAGTAACATTAAATAGATTACAAAGAAATCCAACAATAAAAACTGAAATTAAGCAAAGGGGCTTTAAACAAAGTGTTCCAGTTGGTTTTTTAACATATCCAATAAGTCAAGCAGCAGATATTACTGCATTCAATGCAGATTATATTCCAGTAGGAGATGATCAATTACCATTGGTTGAACAGTGTCAAGAAATAGTAAAATCATTTAATTCGACTTATGGAGAAACATTAGTATATCCTAAAGCAATAATTCCAGAAACAGAACTATGTGCAAGACTTCCTGGAACAGATGGAAATGCAAAAATGAGTAAAAGTGCTGGAAATTCGATTTATTTATCAGATGATGAACTAACATTAAAACAAAAAGTAATGGGAATGTATACAGATCCATTACATATTAAAATAGAAGATCCAGGACATTTAGAAAACAATACAGTATTTCAATATTTAGATGTATTTTGTAAAGAAGATTCATTTACCAAGTATTTACCTGAATATAAAAATTTAGATGAATTAAAAGAACATTATAAAAAAGGAGGACTAGGTGATATGAAAGTTAAAAAGTTTCTATTCGAAGTGCTTAATGATGAATTAACACCTATAAGAGAAAGAAGAATTAAACTTAGTGAACATCCTGAAAAAATATATGAAATGTTAGAAGAAGGAAGCAAGAAAGCATCGTTAATCGCAGCAGATACATTAAAAAGAGTAAGAAACGCTATAGGAATTAACTATTTTGAGGGAAAATGAGAATAGGAATAGATATAGATGATACTCTAACAAACACATCAGATGTTATGTTTAAATATGCTAAAAAATATAATAAAGACTATGATAATGTAATACTAGATGATATACCTAATTTAGTAAGAGGAATCAAAACAAAAAAGCAAACCGATGAATTTTTTAGAAAATATTGTTTTGAAATGATATTATCGGTTGATGTAAAAGAGAATGCAAAAAATATAATAGATAAATTATTAAAGGAAGGACATGAAATATTCTTTATAACCGCAAGAAGCAATGAGTATTTCGGTGATTCATATGTTGTTACAAAAGAATATTTAAGAAAGAATGGTATTAAATATACTAAACTATTAACAGGACATGTTTATAAATTAAAAATTTGTAAAGAAGAAAAAATAGATATTTTCTTCGATGATGCATATGACACAATAAATGAACTACATAATGATGGAGTTGATGCTGTATTATTTACAAGTAATCTTAATAGAGAAAGAAAAATAGCATTAAGAAGAGTAGATAACTGGAATGAATTATATTATTATGTATACAATAAATGCAATGTAAATGTGTAAAAATCAAAATCAATGTTGACAAAAATATTAATTTCATTATATAATTGATTTAGCGTAGAGATACGCTGATAGAAGTACTTCTACGAATATAAATGGAAGTATTTCAACCAAAACCCCCTGAAGGACTAGTCGAAAGACTGGTCCACTTTTTTTGCCCTTATTTATAAGGGCTTGTGATGGCATAACAATTTCAAAAATCTGGTTAGGCGAGATTTAGGCGATAAAAGTATAAATTTTAAATATTTTATTCCATAAACGGAATAAAATATATTGACAGATTGTTCCAAGAACGGTATAATCTGTATAAAGAGGAGAAATTATGCAAATAAGAGAAGCTAGTGAAAAATGGGATATTAGTGAAAGAAGAA
>CAZYOS010000011.1:4881-17220 GCA_964649245.1 uncultured Clostridium sp. | reverse complement strand
AAAGGAATGGTATGTGAACCAATATATGAGTGTCCTATAGAAAAATGTGTACATAGGGAAATCATACACGAAGTGCCACATGTTTGTCCGGTAAACACTAGAATAATAAATCATCATATTTATAAACATACATATAGTCCTTGCTATACATGCTGTGAAGAAAATGAAATATGTAGTGTAAATGAAGGATGTTGTAATAAGTTTATGTAGCATTAAAGACTATACAAAATAGTCTTTTTATTTAATTGTTTAATGAATATTTATTATTTTGTAGTATAATTATTTATGTAATATTTAGTAATGAAGAGGCTTAAAAGATGAAAAGGATGAATGTTATTGTAGTTTTTGATAAAGACATGAAGAATGTTCTTATGTGTAAAAGAACTAAAGAACCATATATAGGAAAGTATAATTTGGTTGGTGGTAAAATTGAAGCGGAAAATGGACTTAAAGAGGCTTATAGGGAACTATTTGAGGAAACTAATATAAAAGAAAATGATATATCTTTGAATTATTTTATGAATTTAACATATGTAAAATGGAATAAAGAATTAGAAGTATATTATGGTATTTTAAATAAAAAGGTAGAATTAATAGAAGAAGTTAATAAATTAGAATGGGTACCTATAAATGATAATTTTTTTGATATGACTAAGTATGCAGGAGAAGGAAATATTGGTTATATTATTGAAGAAATTAAAGTTGATATTAATAGTAAATAGTGTCTTGAAACGTAAAATGTAGGACAATGGCTTTTTGCATAAAACTATTGACTTTTAAGAAAAAAAGTTTATAATAGTTGACAATAGTATTAGAAACAAATTCCTATAAAATGTGATAGCATAATAATTTCTAGTGTAGTTGATTGTTTTGATGGAAACTTTTGAAAAAAAGTTTTACATATAAGAGGAGGATGTCAAATGAAAAAAAATAGTGTAAAGCCAACTATAGTAGTAGTGAGGACAAATAATTCACAAACTTGCATGGCTGTTGGCACATGTCATTGCAACTAAATCTTTAGTAAAGAGCATTGGCAAGTTAGCCAATGCTCTTTCACTATAAAGAGGGAGGCAAAATGAAAGTATATCTTAATGATTCAATGGTTGTTATTAATAATTATTTTGAAAGGAAACTGTTTATATATGATAGAAAATATAGAAACGAATATAAAATTAATGAGGAAACCTTTAATTGTATAGAAGATATTAAAAGTAAAAATTATGATCTTGATAGTTTGAATAATATGTTTGAAGAAGATTTTATTCAACAACTTTTTGAATTAAATATTTTAACATTTGATAAGCAAGATTATGTAAATAATGTTAAAAAAATTAAAAAATTCAATAATGTTCGTTTGTTTGTGGAGTTGACTAATAAATGTAATTTAAGATGCAAACATTGTTATGGTGGGTTTGGATTTAATAATGATAAAAGTCTTGATATTGAACAATTAAAGCATGTAATTCATGATGCAAGTGAGTCAGGTGCTTATCAATTAGATTTAACAGGTGGAGAACCAATGCTTTATCCACACATAAATGAATTGCTAGAATTTGCTTATAAGGAGGGAATGTTAGTAAGAATATTTACTAATTTAACCTTGTTAACTGAAAAAAACCTTAATATGTTAATCAAATATGGGGTAAAAGAAATTGTTACAAGTTTAGACTCCTGTTATGCAAATGCTCATGATATTTTTAGAG
The DNA here is from genome assembly GCA_964649245.1 of uncultured Clostridium sp. Classification (GTDB taxonomy): domain Bacteria; phylum Bacillota_I; class Bacilli_A; order RF39; family UBA660; genus CAG-1000. The sequence goes on along the minus strand of CAZYOS010000011.1, from coordinate 15,517 downwards.
GTCAAAATGGATGCTTTGATAAAACCATAAATGCTATAAAAATACTAAAAAAGAAAAACATGCCTGTTTCAGTGAATACAATGATTGGTAATCACAATAAAGATGATATAGATACATTAGTAATGTTTATTTCTGAATTAAATGTTAAAAGTGTTTTAGATGTCATAGTTCCCGAAGGAAGGGGCACTGAATTGAATGAGAATATTAAAGATTCAGCAAAAATAATAAAACGAATATATGACAATTATTATAAAATAATAGACAAAAATGCAATTTCTGTTCATTGTGGGATTGGAAATAGATTTATATATATTAAATCTGATGGAAATATATATATATGCCCTAGTTTAATAGAAGAAAAATATAAAATGGGAAGCATTTATGATTACTCTACTGAAAAAATATGGGAAAAAATGAAAAATAATTTTTCTTTTCTTGTTTGTAGTTCTAAGTGTAAAAAATGTGGAAATTGTAAAGGTGGTTGTAGAGCTAGAGCATTAAAAATGAATAATGATATTTGTGCCAAAGATGATGTTTATTGTATTATAAATGAAATTGGTGATACAAATGATTAAATACCTGGATATGGAAAACGCTAGTTTAGAAATTAAATTATCATCATTTCAAGAATATTGTGATTTTTTAAAGAATAATATTTTCTCTATTAATGAATTAAATATTAAAAGAATAACTATGACTATTGAGGAAAGTGATCTAGCAAAGTTTATTAATATGATAAATTCTCTTTCTGTCGAAAAATTACCAATAATAATTTTAAAAATGAAATTAAATAAACTTCCTATTATAGAAATTCCAAATAATATTATAATTTTTAATATTAATAGTACTAAGGTGATTACAAGTGATAATATATATCAAGTTATGTTTTTGGATTCTGGCAACATTGATTTAATTGGTAACCTAATATATGATGATGCTAACATAATTGTTAATCCTAACATTAATGTTAAAGAAATTACCTTTTGCATTAATAATCTTATAGAACTTTTCGACAAAGTTAAAGATAAGGAAATAAATTTGGATGGATACCTAGTGCCGAGTTTCCTTATGAGAGAGCATCCATGTAATGCTTACTTGTGTAATGGTTGGAAGTGTCATAAAAAAATTAGCACATTACCAAAGGTATTAACAATTACAGAAAATTATAATGTTTATCCACATGGATTAATTGATTCAAAATTGTATATAGGTAACATAAAGCATGACAATATCGAGAATATTTTACTTGCTTATATAAATAATGATAATCACAAAAAGTTTGTTAATTACTGTAAAAATGTATTTATAAAATATTTAGCAAATTATCCTTATGAATTTATGCCTATCATTGAATATGTTAAAATGGAGATAATGGATGATGAATAGAGTTAATATAATCATAACTAATAATTGTAATTTAAGGTGTCTACATTGCTACATTGATGCTAAGTCATGTAATGAAGATTACAAAAGAATATTAGAAGATGCAAAAAAAATAATTTATAAATTGCATAATGATGGATTTAGAAACATTATGATTACTGGAGGAGAATGTATGATTTTCTCTTATTTAGAGGAATTAATCATATATGCTAAATCCTTAAAAATGATAGTAACAATTTTTACAAATGGAATGATATTTAATAAGGAAATATTTGATTTAGTTGATTATATAAATTTGAGTATTGACGGTAACAAAGCAACCCATAATTATATTCGACAAAACGAAAAGTCATATGATAATATTATCAAAGTCTTAAATTATCTAAGAAAAATTGACAAAAAGACAAGTGTTCAAATGACAATAAACGATTTAAACATCAAACAAATGGAAGAACTTGCCGAATTGGGATTAAACTATTTAAATATAAGAAATATAAAACTAGTTTTAACATCAAATATGGGAAGAGCAAAACAAAATAAAATTAGTAGCAGGAATAGTAATTCAAAACTAGTGTTAGAAAAATTAAGTTTGCTTTATGAAAAAACAAAGTATCATATTCAATTTATTCCTAATGTTATTAGTAAATATGATTTTGAAAATTACTATATAAAAGAAAAATTACCATTTGCATTGTGGTTTGACATTCCGAACAAAGAATATTATTTATTTTCAAAAGAATTATTTAGAGATAAAATTGATAATTATAATTTTGAAATAATAAAAGCCCAAAATAAAAAATTATTTGATATTCTTTATAAGAATAAAAAAATAATTGAATCTAAAGATTATATTAGCTTAGAAGATACATTGAGTGAACTAGTTAAGGGGAAAAATGATGAAAGATAAAAAAGTTATGACATTAGGTGTTTTTGCTCATGCAAATGCAGGAAAAACAACAATAACTGAACAACTACTTTATCATACTAATGTTAAAAAAAGTAGAGGAAGAGTTGATCATGGGGATACAACTACTGATAATTTGAAAGTTGAGCAAGAAAGAGGTATTTCTGTAAGAGCATCAATGGTAACTTTACCATTTGACGACAGAAAAGTTCAATTAATAGATACACCAGGTCATGTAGACTTTTCAGCAGAAGTTGAGAGAGCCATAAATGTTTTAGATGGTGCTGTTTTAGTAGTGTCAGGAGTTGAAGGAGTTGAGCCACAAACACAAGTTATTTGGAAAATATTAAGCGAGAGAAAAATACCAACAATTGTTTTTATAAATAAAATGGATAGAATGGGAGCAAATTATGATAGAGTTGTTCATGAATTACAAAGTAAGTTAAGTTCTAATATAGTTCCTATTGTTGAAGTTTCTAAAAATAATGATGGAAGTTTAGAATATCAAGATGTTAAGGAAGAAACAATTATAGAAAATTTAGCAGATGTCGATGAAGAAATTTTAGAAATGTTTCTTAATGATGAAAAAATATCTAGAGAATGGTTAAGAACTAAAATCAAGGGATTAACTGAAAGTGCTAATTTGTTTTTTGTGTATGGTGGGAGTGCTTTATTAGATGATGGTATGTATAGATTAATTGATGGCATTTCAAAATATTTGCCATATTCACAAAAAAAACAATCTGATGAATTTTCCGGGTATATTTATACAGTTAAAAAAGATGAAAGAGTAAGAGAATTGTATGTTAAAGTTTTAAATGGTACTTTACAAAATAGACAAGAATTAGAACTATCAACTGGTGTTAAGCAACGAGTAAGGACGGTTACTAAAATAGATGGAACAAAAAGAGTAAGAACTGACAGCATAGAAACTGGTGAAATTGGAATAATAACAGGAATCGATGCAAAATGTGGTGATATAATAGGAATGGATGTTCCAAACTTTAAATCAGCATCATTTGTAAACCCATTATTTCATACAACCGTAACTACTGTTGACAAATCTCAATTGCAAGAATTAGTTACAGGACTAGAAGTATTGAATGATGAAGATCCCGATTTACATTTAAATTATAATAAAAATACAGGTCAAATTAGTATTGACCTAATGGGACAATTACAAACTGAAATAATTGCTGATTTGTTAAAAGAAAGATTTCAAGTAGAAGCATTATTTTCAGATCCGATTATTATTCATAAAGAGACCCCTATTAATTGTGGTCATGGTGAGGCAACATTTGATAGAGTATCTGGTGTAGAATTGGAAATTAAACCACTTCCAAGGGGTTCAGGATTACAATATGTATCAAAATTCTCTACCGATTATTTATTTACTAAATACCAAAAGCAAATTGAGAGATTGGTTAAAATATATACTCAACAAGGGTTATATGGTTGGGAAATTACTGATGCTGAGATTAGTTTAGTTGGAGGCAAAAGTGATTCAGTTTGTTCTGATCCATCACATTTTAATGTAATCGTACCACTTGCCTTAATGAGAAGTATAAAGGAAGCAGGAATGCAATTATTAGAACCTATTATGCAATATGAGATTTCTTCTCCCAAAGAGACATTTAGAGCAGTATTGTCATCTTTATCTGCAATGGGAGTTGATTATGAAAAGATTACTCATGTAAACGATAATGTTATTATTCCTGGTAATGCTCCACTTTCAGAAATGCTCGACCTACCTATGATTGTTACTCGACTAACTGGTGGACACGGAAGTTTGATAAAAAGACCAAATGGTTATAAATTAAAAAGAAGTCGAGAAATAGTGGAAAAACAAGTAATTAGCTTTGATTCTAGAAATGAAGATTTATTTTTGATGGCAATGAACAGCAGTGTTGACCATTTAGATAGACCGTCAAGAAGGAGATAAATATGATTGATAATAGATTGAAAAAAATGGCTAAAACAATTGTAGATTATTCATTAAATATACAAGAGGGTGAAAAAGTCTTAATCGATTCTACAAAGAATTGTAGTGAAATGATTATTTATTTAATTGAACTTATTTCAAAAAGAGGAGCAATACCTTTGGTGTTATTAAAAGAAAATGAAATAAAAAGACAATTGATAATTCATGGATCCAAAGAACAGTTTGAAATAATGAAAAAACATGAAGCAGCATTATTAGAACAAATTGATGTGTATATTAATATGATGGATTCAGATAACTGTTTTGATATGTCAGATGTTCCACAAGAAAAGAGAACTTTATATCAAAAGTATTATTTTAGACCAATAAATTTTGAAATCATTGTACCAAAATTAAGATGGTTAACTGTAGATTATCCATCTGTATCTTCTGCACAGCAGTTTGGTATGAGTACTGAAGCATATGAAAAATACTTTTTCCAAGCTGTTAATACTGATTATAAAAAGTTGCATGAAGCAATGATACCATTGAAAGCAATTTTAGATTCAGGCAGTCATATACAAATACTATCACCCAACATTGATTTAACTTTTGAAATAACTAGTTTTATATCAGAAATATGTAGTGGCAAAATAAATATTCCAGATGGTGAAGTATTTATTGCGCCTGAACTTGAATCAGCTAGTGGAATTATAAGATTTAATGTTTCAACAAGATATCAAGGCAGTTCTTTTTCAAATGTCTTTTTAAGATTTGAAAATGGGAAAATCGTGGAAAGCCATTCAGATACTAACGATGAATTATTTCGAAAAATAGTTTCTAGTGATCATGGAAATGGTTTTATTGGCGAGTTTGCTATTGGTACAAATCCTAATATTCTTACACCGAGATCAAATATTTTGTTTGATGAAAAAATACTTGGATCGTTCCATATAGCATTAGGAAATAGTCATTTTTTAAGCGATAATGGTAATAAAGCATCAATCCATTGGGATATGGTAAATATGTTGACCACTAAATATGGAGGTGGTAGAATTATTATAGATGATGAATTAATTCAAGAAAATGGAATCTTTGTTCCCAAAGAATTACAAGAATTAAATAGAACAAAAAAATTAAAAAAATAAGGAGTAAATTATGGATATTAAAATAGAAAAAATAGAAAATAAGGATAAAAGTGTATTAAACAATTTATTTCAATTATATTTACATGACATAACTGCATCGTTATCTATGGATGTTAATGAACACGGTTTATTTGAATATAATGAAATTGATTATTATTTTAATAATGATTCAAAGCATTTTGCATATTTTATAAAAGTTAGCGGTAATATAGCAGGATTTGTATTAATAGATGATAATTTTATGGTTTTAACCAAAGATAATAATAATTTTGATTTATCAGAAATGTTTGTATTAAATGCTTACAAGGGAAAAGGAATCGGAAATATTGTCGCAAATAAAGTTTTTGATATGCATAAAGGCACTTGGGAAGTAAAACCTGTTCCAAGAAGTGAAGGTGCTAAAAGATTTTGGGAAAGGACAATAAAAGAATATACAAAAGATAATTATAAAACCGAATTTCCAAAACTAAATAGAACAACTTTTATATTTAATAATTGGAAATAATGTTATGCACGATTATTTGGATAGGAAATTAGAAGAACTTCGTTTAATTTGTGCATACATACCTAATTACAAATTTGTAAGCCCATCTACAATTTTAGATGCTCTAAATGAAAAAGAAAAAATAACAAAAGAATTAAAAAAATACTATGCAGAAAAGTATTATCATGAATTAACGAATAAAGATAGGTACGAAATAAAAAACCCATTTGTATATAAATATACTTATGAAAGATTTAATGGTTTTATTGAAATAAATAATTTTGCTAATGATTTTTATCTGTTAAATAAAAGCATTTATACTAATAGCTATTTTTCAAATTGTGGAATGAGTGCGATTTGTTCTTTGCTATCTTCTATCATATCTTCAAACAACATAAATATTGATTTAATGTATGAAGAGACTTATTTTGAAACAATTAAATATATATCAATGATTATGAAAAATAAAAGTAATAAAAAAATGTTATATATTGATTCAATTGCAAGTGATTTCAATTTTATTGATAAGATTTCGTTAGATAATTACATAGGAATTGTAATTGACACTACTTGTTATTTAGGAAAAGATTATAGAAAAATGATTAAAACTATTCTCGAATCAAATAAGATGTGTATTTTAATTAGAAGTCATACAAAATTAGATTTAATGGGGGCAGAATTTTCGCATGTTGGATCTGTGTCATTTATATATTCAGATAAAAATAGACAAAATGAATTATTCAATAAAATTGAGAATGAATGTAGACACCTAATTGGGGTTATGGGAGCATGTTTGCCACCAGAAAGATTTCCACAATTTATGTTAAATAAAGAAATTAAATTGTTAAACGAAAAGAGATTGTTATATGTTTGCAAAAATAATAAATATTGTTTTAAACTAATGACTAAAAAAGGTATTGATTGTTCGATTCCCAATCATAAACTGTTCTGTTTAATTAATTTTGAAAATCATAATTTAAGTTTAGAAAGAATAAAAAAAGAAATAATTAATTTTTGTGATATGCAAAGAAAACAAATTCCTGTATTTCATGCAGTTAGTTTTGGATTTGATTATATTTCTCTTGATTGTTATGAAAATTATAAAGATGGAAAATTCAAAATAAGAATATGTATGAATGATATGCCGAGAGAGTACATTAATGTATTTATTAGGGCTTTTGTATTATTTTATAATAGTTTAATATAAAAAACATCGCTTCAATTTTGAGGTGCTGCTTTTTAGTTACTATTATTCTATGATTACTTTTATCAAATTCTATATTTTGTGTATTCATTTATTAGAAATGTCCTTTTAATATTTATAAACATACATATAGTCCTTGCTATACATGCTGTGAAGAAAATGAAATATGTAGTGTAAATGAAGGATGTTGTAATAAGTTTATGTAGCATTAAAGACTATACAAAATAGTCTTTTTATTTAATTGTTTAATGAATATTTATTATTTTGTAGTATAATTATTTATGTAATATTTAGTAATGAAGAGGCTTAAAAGATGAAAAGGATGAATGTTATTGTAGTTTTTGATAAAGACATGAAGAATGTTCTTATGTGTAAAAGAACTAAAGAACCATATATAGGAAAGTATAATTTGGTTGGTGGTAAAATTGAAGCGGAAAATGGACTTAAAGAGGCTTATAGGGAACTATTTGAGGAAACTAATATAAAAGAAAATGATATATCTTTGAATTATTTTATGAATTTAACATATGTAAAATGGAATAAAGAATTAGAAGTATATTATGGTATTTTAAATAAAAAGGTAGAATTAATAGAAGAAGTTAATAAATTAGAATGGGTACCTATAAATGATAATTTTTTTGATATGACTAAGTATGCAGGAGAAGGAAATATTGGTCATATTATTGAAGAAATTAAAATAGATATAAAGGAATAGATAAAAATATAAATCTTGGAGAATAATATGAGTAAGAAAATAAGTATACCTGATTATACTTTAGGTGAAGAAATTACAAATTCAATATCGCATGGAATAGGGGCAATATTCGGAATAATAGCTTTAATATTTATGCTACTAAAAACAATTAAAGAAGGTATAGCTACTAATATAGTATGTGCTTCTATATTTGGAACGACTATGATATTACTATATACAATATCTTGTATTTATCATGCTTTATCTAAGAATATAACGGGTAAGAAAGTACTTAGAGTGTTAGATCATTGTAATGTTTTTTTATTAGTATTTGGTACATATATTCCAATTGCTTTAATAGCTGCTGGAGGAACTCTAGGTTGGATACTATTTTCTTTAGTTGGAACTGTTACTGTTGTTGGAATTGTATTATCAGCGATTGATGTGGATAAGTATTCTCTCTTTGAAGTCATTTGTCATTTAATAAATGGATGGTCTACATTAATAGTAATTAAACCTATAATTAATAATTGTGGAATTACTGCATTAATACTAATAATATTAGGCGGTGTTATGTATTCAATAGGTGCAATACTTTATGGGGTAGGATCAAAAAAGAAATATATGCATTCTGTATTTCACTTCTTTTGCTTATTTGGAACACTATTTCATTATTTAGCAATATATATTTATATATTATAAAATAATTATTAAAAAGGAGTATTTATGAAAGTATTAACAATTAGAGAACCTTGGGCTACTCTTATAGTAGAAGGATATAAAAAGTATGAGTTTAGAAGTTGGAAAACAAATTATAGAGGTAAAATATTAATTCATGCTGGACTCGGTATAGATAAAGACATAATTAATGAATTTAGTAGTTATAATGTTAATTATTCTAAAGGTGCTATCATTGGAGAAGCATATATTACTGATTGTATTAAAGTTAGTGAAAATTTTATAAATGAACTATGTAAAATTGATTCAACTGTTTATGACAAAAGAAATTATTCAGAAAAATATGCATGGAAACTAGAGAATATTAAAAAATATAATAAGCCAATTTATATTAAAGGAAAATTAGGATTATGGAATTATGATGGAGAAATATAATATGATAATTAATATGAGACTGCATAATGAACCATTTGAACTTATAAAAGACGGTTCAAAAGTTATTGAATTAAGAATTAATGATGAAAAAAGAAGAAGTATTAAAAATGGTGATTTAATATATTTTACTAATAGAATAACAGCAGAAATAATAAAGGTAAAAGTTACAAAATTATATTTATTTAATAGTTTTAAGGAGGCTTATAAAAGCTTAAATAAGGTATCATTGGGATTCAAAGAAAATGAAGAAATAGATGAAAATGATATTTTAAAGTATTATTCTAAAGAAGAACAAGAAAAGTATGGAGTTGTCGCTATTGAATTTATATTACTGAATTAATGAAGAGAATATTGTAATTAAATTAAAATAAAATACAATTGTGAATGAAGTGGATATTTAATATCCATTTTTTAATGTTTTATAATTATCAGTAATAGTAAATATACATAAATTATTATTAGAAAGGAAAATAAAATGAATAATAATTATATAAAAGCTATTCAAAAAATAGAAAAATATAAAAATAATTGTTCAACTACATGCTGTTGTTTAAATGTGATGGGACCAACAGGACCAACAGGGCCAACTGGTGCGACAGGAAGTCAAGGACAAGCAGATATAATTACAATTAGAAATACTACTACAGGAGATCCCGGAACATCTGCACAAGTAATTGATTCAACTGGAAGCCCTAATCATATTTTAGATTTTGTTATTCCAAGTGGATTAGCAGGAAACATCGGACCAACAGGAGCAACCGGATTAACAGGAGCAACAGGAGCAACGGGAATGGCTGGACCAACAGGACCTGTGGGACCATCGGGTGAAAATGGTTATTGTTGCTTTTGCATAAGTCAAATGCTTAATATAGTCAGTCAAATAATAAAACTATATCCAGAAAACACATTAATAATAAATATGGATAGCGGAGCAAATGTTAGTGGAAAAGCATATGATATTTTGTATGGTCCAAATAATTTAGCTGGAGTTTTTCGCTTAAAAAATCCATCAGGAAAAGTAATCAATTCTTTATCAATTTGTAATATAACATCTATTTCAATATCCGGTTCTGCTTATAATAATAACATTAAATATTTAGATGACTCTACGAATACAAAATCTTGTTGTTATGATTGCTCATCTGTAATAAGCAGTTTATTGCCAGAAGGAAAAACCGATATACTGGTTAAATCAGGATCTCAAACTATAGCACAAGGAAAAGTAATTAAGAATAAACCAGGAATGATTGTAATGGCAAATAAAAATGATCAGAATCCTTGCTTTATTTCATTATGTAAAATTGAAAATATAGATAATAATTAGTTATGCATTAAAATATGATATAATTATGTAGTGATTTTGATAAAAAGTCATTAGGAGTAAGTATGATTAATGTAGTATTATTTGAACCAGAAATACCAGAAAATACTGGAAATATTATGCGTACATGTGCTGGAACAGATACACATCTACACCTAATAGAACCACTTGGTTTTAGATTAGATGAAAAGTATATTAAAAGAAGTGGTGTCAATTATATAGATCACTGTAAATATTATGTTTATGAAAATTTAGAAGAATTCTTTAGTAAGAATGATGGAGAATTTTATTTTTTAACTAGATATGGACATAAACCTCATACTTCTTTTGATTATAGTGATATAAACAAAAACTATTATTTCTTTTTTGGTAAAGAATCTACAGGTATTCCAACTAAAATATTAAAACCATATATAAATAAATGTATGAGAATGCCTATGACAGACAATGTAAGAGCACTTAAT
>CAZYOS010000011.1:0-4871 GCA_964649245.1 uncultured Clostridium sp. | reverse complement strand
CAACTTGTTATTTGATGAACCACATAAAAGTAAAAGTTTCATAGAAGAAAGTAACTAATTATTACTTGTAAATTATTTGTCAAATTTATTGTTAATTTGTTGTATATATTTTAATGTTTTAATATACTAATAATAGAGGAGATGAGAATATGATATATCCATCAATTGATAAACTTCTTAATATAGTAGATTCTAAATATAAGCTAGTTCATATTGTTGCTGATAGAGCTAGAGTTATGAAAGAACATAAACATTATCAAATGGCTGAAAGTGAGTATAAATCTAAAAAAGAAATAGGAAGAGCACTTGAAGAAATTGAAAAAGGACTAATTACTATAAAAGATAATGATTAAATAATACACATTAGTGTATTTTTTATTGAAAAAAGATTTTTTTTATTATATAATTTTATAATAAGGAGTAGGCATGAAAGAAAAATTAAAAAAAGGATTTACATTAATCGAATTATTGATTGTTATTGCAATTATAGGTGTAATAATAGCTATAGCGGTACCTAGTATTATTTATATTAACAATAATATTAAGAACAAGACATATAATAGTAAAATTGATACTATTGTTTCATCTGCAGAATTATATGCTAGCAATCATACAGAATTATTTTACGGAACAAATACTGCTAAAGTATATGTTGGAGAACTTTTAAATGAAAATTATTTAGAGAGTGAAGAAAATGGATGCTTAGGTGAATATGAAACAGAAACCGGTCAGAGTATTACAACGAATGGTTGCATTTATAATCCAATAGATAATACTTTATTAAATGATAAATATGTTATTGTTTCTAGGTCAAAAACATCATATGTTGGTTGTTATGGAGACGCCGGATGCAGTAGTACTGATGACAGTGGAAGTGCAGTTTTGATTTATGTTAGAAATGCAAGTGATGCTGTTGGAGATATGAATGTAAAAAATTATAAAATTAGTAATGGAGTTACTTTAGATGATAATTTATTTACTAGAAATAAATATGTATTTAATGGATGGTGTACTGATTCAGAATGCAATAATAAGTATCAACCAGGACAAACTCTTAAAGAAGAACTTACAAGAAATGAATATGCTAGATCATATGTTTATGCAGGATGGAGACCTTTCCAATATACTATAAGTTATGATGGAAATGGGGCTACTAGTGGTACTACTGCTAATACAACTCATACTTATGTTAATCAGGGAACAATTGCATATAATTCATATGTAAGAAGTGGATACTTATTTGATGGATGGACTAAAAAGGAAACTACATGTGCAAATAGCGGAGTAAAATATACTGGTGGATCAGTTCCAAATTTTGAATTTAATGATGGAGATGTTATTACTTTGTGTGCACAATGGAAACAAATGAGTTTAACATTTAATAATCAAAAGGATTCAATTATTTATAGCACAGCTAGTCAAAATAAAACAATCGTAGGGGCAACCGGTGGTGGCGGAACTATTGCTTACTCTATAATAGGTGGAAATACTAATAATTATTTCTATATTAATAACAATGTTATAGGTATAACTGGAAAAACTCCAGTAGGAACATACTATTTAACAGTAAGAGCTTATGATAGTGTATATAATATTTATAAAGATGTTACAATTACTATTACAATAACTAGTAGAAATATTCAACTTGCAAGTTCGTCATTAAGTGGAACTAGTTTTCAATATACTGGAGGCTATATAAATCCTGGTGTTACTATAATAGATAATGGATTCTTATTGTCAAATGGAAGCGATTATACTGTTTATTATCAAAATAATTTAAATGCAGGAACTGCTACAGCAGTTATTACAGGAATTGGAAATTATTATAATAGCATAAATTTAACTTATACAATTTATAGTCCTGTTACATATACTGTTACATTTTATTATAACAAAGCAGGATGGAATGGCAGTAGTACAACAAAAACATGTACTGCAGCTCCTGGAAGTGGCTGTTATGTAGCAACACCATATATAAATAATATGTGGGGAAGCAATTATAGAATTTCATATTCATCTTTGTTCAATATTCAGGGATGGAACACTAGTCAGTATGCATCATATGCCAGTGTTAATCAAGGAAATAATATATATGTAACAGGAAACACAAGTTACTACGCTATAGTTACTTTAGCGAGAAACTATTTTACAACCTTTACTGAAGGTGCTAATGGTGTTTTTGTAAGAACTTATGTTGGAGGATGTTCAAAAGGACTTATTCCTGCTGGATATGGTTTGTCAGTTAATGACTTTACATATACTGGTGATGGATCTAATCCTATATGGTTGTATGTAAATTCTGCTAATAACTGTTGGAATAGTAATTGTACTTGTTATAGTGGATGTTCAGGTGGTTGGATTACAGCTACTTGGGTATATTAGTAGGAGATTAAATGAAAAAAATATTAATTATACTTTGCTTAGTGTTATTATGTAGTTGTGGTAATAAGAATATTGATAACAATGCAAATGACACTTATATTGATACTACATATAAAAATGTGTCTAATTATAATAACAATATAAGTACATTAGAAAATTACAAAGAAGAGTCTAATGGAAACAGAGAAAATAGTAGTTCGCTTGTAAAAGAAGATCATAAGATTCTTGATTATACTATATCAAATATGACTATTACTTCTGATAAAGATGATAAGGAATCAGCAACAATTAAATTTGATTTTACAAATGGTTCATCAGAAGATTTAAAAAATACTAGTGCGGTTATTACATTTATTGAAAATGATGGAACTGAAAATATAGTATATGTATCCATTAATAGTGCAAAAAGTAATGAAACAGTATCATTATCATTATCAATGAAATATAGAGTTATTAATGCAAAAGATTATAAATATGAAATAAAAGAAATAAATGGAGTTGGATAAAATATATATTTTAAATACTAGAAATATCTAGTATTTTTTTTAGTTATATGTTATAATACTTATACTAATTTAACTTTTAGGAGATGAAAAAATGAAAAAAATTAATGTAATGGCTTTAGGTGGCTTAAATGAAAATGGAAAGAATTTATATACTATATCAATTGATGGTAAGATACTAATATTTGATTGTGGTATAAAATATGCTCCAGATAAAATGTATGGTGTTGATTATGTAATACCTGATTTTTCATATTTAGTGCAAAGAGAAAAAGATGTAATTGGTATATTTATTACACATCCTCATAATGAAAATATGGGGGCACTTACTGATTTAATAAAAGCAATTCCTAATATAAATGTTTATGCTACTAAATATGCTAGCGAGATTATTAAATATGAGTGTGAAGAAGAAAAAGTAGATATTAAAAATTTACATGTAATAGCAGCTCATAAAAAAATAGATTTTAAAGAATTTAGTGTATTTCCATTTAGTGTTACTCATAGTAGTCCAGAAACAGTGGGATATTCAGTTAATACTGAAGATGGTGCAATAATATATATGGCTGATTTTGTAATAGATCCAACTATGACTGGAAACTATGATATGGATTTAGGCAAAATAGCATATATTGGTAAACAAGGTGTATTATGTTTAATGTGTGAAAGCGTATTTGCTGAAAAAAAAGGACATACTTCACCAAATCATAAATTAGAAAGTTTCTTTAAATCAGTAGTGGATAAGAATAAAGGAAGAATACTATTTAGTGTACTTGCTTTACATATATATACAATACAGGAAATTTTTAATGCATTAAAAAATAAAAATAGAAAAGTAGTTATCATGGGAAAGGAACTTCATAATATAGTTAATTTATGTATTAAAAATGGATACTTAGATATAGATGAAAATATGTTAGGTAATCTTACTGATTTAAAACTTCCTGATACTATTATACTAATTAGTAATGATCGAGAAACACCATATTCTAATATAAATAGAATAATCGCAGGACATGATAAATTTATTTCTCTTAATAAAGGAGATTCAGTATGCTTTGCCGAACCAAGTTATGATGCGTATGAAAAAACAATTGTTAAGATAATGAATGAACTAGCTATATTAGGTATTAATATAATATCAATACCTAAAGAAAAAAGTGTAAGACATCATGCATCAAGTGAAGATATAATGTTACTTATTAAGTTATTCAATCCAAAATATTATATGCCTATTAAGGGTGAATATAGATATCAAGTGGAAAATGCTAATTTAGCATACAAAGTAGGTATATCTAAAGATAATATCTTACTTAAAGAAAATGGAGATATAGTTACTTTTGAAAATGGAAATCTTGTTGATAATTTTGATCATATATTTGTTGATGATATTTTAATAGATGGAAAAAGTAGTGAAGACGTAGGCGAACTTGTATTAAAAGATAGAGAATTATTAAGTAATAATGGATTGGTTGTAATATCTGCTACTTTAAGTAAAAAAGATAAAACAATAATGATCGAACCTGAAATAATAACACGTGGATTCTTATATGTTAAAGAAAACACAGAATTAATATCAGAGCTTAAGAAAATGAGTTTAGAAATAATTAAAGATAATACACATAATTCTAAGTTTGCTGATTATGCTAAAATTAGAAATGATATGAGAGAAAAACTTGGAGAATATTTATATAGACAAACACAATGTAGACCAGTAATTCTTACTGTTATACAAGAAATATAAGGAGAATATATGATATATTTAGATTATAGTGCTACTACTCCTGTTGATGATAGAGTACTTGATTCATATGTAAAAGTAAGTAAAGAATATATAGGTAATGCTAATTCTATTCATACTCTTGGAATTAAATCTAAAGAGTTATTAATGCAAGCTACTAATCAAATAGCTGAAATATTTAATTGCCATCCTAAAGAAATAATATTTACTAGTGGTGCTAGTGAAAGTAATAGTACTGCTATAAA
>CAZYOS010000010.1:0-17405 GCA_964649245.1 uncultured Clostridium sp. | reverse complement strand
AATTAAATAATAAATCTTTTCCAAGTCTTTGACCTAATACTACAAATCCTGGATTACATGAGTTTTCAACAACTTGTAAAAATGTTTCTTGTCCATGTCCTTTTATTTTCCAGCAGTGAAGAGTAGCATTTTCAACTTTTATACTTCCACCGTCATAATAAGTATCTTCAAATATATTTACTTTTTTTTCATTTATAGCAGCAGCCAGTGTAACAATTTTAAATGTGCTTCCGGGTTCATAATTTGACCAAATAGCTAAATTACGATTAATTACTTCTTCATTATAATTTTTATAATTTTGGGGCTCAAAACTAGGCTTAGAAGCCATAGCTATTATTTCTCCTGTATTTGGATCCATAACTATACCAATAGAACCATCTGCATTATATTTTTCCATAGCTAAATTAAGTTCGTTTTCAAGTGACAATTGTATATCTAAATCAATAGTTAATTTAATATCTTTACCATTAATTGGCTCTTCATATTTTTCTGATATATCAAGTCTTTTCCCCTGACCATCACTATAATACTTTATACTACCATTTATACCTGTTAATTCTTTGTCATACTTAAGTTCTATTCCACTAAGTCCCTGATTATCAATACCTGTAAATCCAATAACATGAGATAATAATTCTCCATATATGTAATCTCTTTTACTTTCTTTTAATAGATAAACTCCATCTATTTTTAAATCATTAATTTTAGATGAAATATCATTATCTAAATTTCTACCTTCAGGATGTACTCTTTCGATAGATGTTTTTTTGCTAACATGTTTATACATTTCTTCATAACTAACACCTAGTATTTCACTTAACATTTTAGATGCATATTCTTTATCTACTATTTGAGCAGGAACGAGTACTAAAGCAGTAGTTGTTTTATTATCTACTATTATTTTTCCATTTCTATCCAATATTCTTCCTCTAAGTGCTTGAATTGGCAAATTTCTACTCCATAGATTATCTGCTAAAGAATGAATCTTATTATATTCTATAACTTGAATATAGAATATTTTGAGCAAAACTAAAAATAATAAAAAAATAGATCCTAATAAAATAAATTTAATTCTAATATTTTGTTTATATTGAAACATAATGTCTCCTTATAAATAATATGAATTAAATATTATATAATGAACTTATAATAAAAAAGAGTTCTAAATATTAAAGAACTCTATTGTATTACTATTTGTTTTAGCCTCTTTTTCATCATGAGGTATATCTTTATTATTATCAGTATTTTTTGGTATTAGTGTTGAATAATCATCAATAACATAACTATTATCATCCGCAACTTCTTCAGGTTCATTTAATAATTTAAATTCCTCATCAGTATCTACTATACCATTATTGCTTTTATCTTTTTCATTTTTATTTTTATTTGATTCAATATCTTTTATACTTTTTTCTAAAGAATCACCTTCATAATTAGTTAAATCATTTTCTAAATCAACTATTTTCAATATCTCAGAAAATGATGTTTCACCATCTTGAACCTTAGTAAGACCATCTTGAAGTAGGGTAATAACATCACTTTTATAAACTAGTTTTCTTAATTCATGTTTACTAAATCCATTTGTTATAGCATCTCTAATATCATCATTTATTAATAATACTTCTAATATTGCAATTCTTCCATTATATCCTCTAAAACATTCACTACATCCATCTTTATTAGCATCATACATTTCAATAACATCTTTATTTAATGCTTTTTTAAATACATTTTTTTCATAATCAGTAGTTTTTCTTAATACTTTACATTTAGGGCATAACTTTCTAGCAAGTTTTTGAGAAATAATTCCTGTTAAAGCTGAACCTAATAAATATCTTTCTACATCCATATCGGTAAGTCTTTCTATTGTATTTAATGAATTATTTGTATGTATTGTTGATAAAACAACATGACCAGTAATAGAAGCTCTAACAGCTATTTTAGCAGTTTCATCATCACGAATCTCTCCAATCATAATGATATCTGGATCTTGACGTAAAATACTTCTTAAAACACTTGCAAAAGTAAGACCAATATCAGATTGAGCTTGAACTTGATTAACACCTGTGATATCCATTTCAATAGGATCTTCTACAGTAATTATATTAACATCCTCTTTATTCATTTTTTGTAAAATAGAGTAAACAGTAGTTGATTTTCCTGAACCAGTAGCACCAGTAACAAGAATAATACCATTAGGTACTTTAGTCATTTTGTCAATTTTATCTAAACTATCTTTACTAAAACCTAAAGTTTCAAGACCATTTAATGATTTACTATAATCAAGAATACGAATAACAACTTTTTCTCCATTATTAGTAGGTAAACTAGAAACACGCAAATCAAGAGTTTTACTACCAATTCTACTTTTAATAGCACCATCTTGAGGTAATCTTGTTTCCATTATGTTCATACCCGCTATCATTTTAATACGAGATATCATATTTCTTTTATATGCACCTGGTATTAAAGCATAATTAGCAAGAATACCATCAATACGTAAACGTATAATTATTTTATCTTTATAAGGATCACAGTGAATATCACTAGCGTTCTTCTTAACAGCATCCATAATTATTTCATTTACTATTTCAACAATTGGCCTTTTTTCAAAGTCAAACTCTTTCATATGATACCTCTTCCTATTCTATAATCATTATACATTATTATTAATTTCATTTCAATAAAATATTGTTATTATATTTTTTTTTTGATATACTTTTATAGAGGATATTATATGAAAAAGAATGGTTTTACATTAATTGAATTATTAGCTGTAATAGCAATATTAGGAATATTATCTGTTATATTAATACCAAATATAATGAAAATACGAGAAGAAACACTTAATAGAAATTATGAATCAATTAAATCAACTATTGAAACATCTGCTAAAGATTGGGCATATGATAATTTAAATGAATTACCTTTAACTTTGGATTTAACTTTGGATTCGAGTAGTAATTATACTATATGTGCAAATATTACAGTGGGGGAATTAATATCAAAAGGATACTTATCAGGGACATCTGATAATAAGACTAAAATACTTGATCCAAGAAATAGTGAAAGCCTAAATGGAAACAATGTGTGTATTAGATATTATGTTGAAAATGGATTTGATAAAAGAATTCTAATTGCGACATTATCTGAATAATTAAAAAAGAATAAAGAGGAATCATGAAATTATCTAATAGTTTTTTTATAACAAGGAAAGAAATACCTAATGATGAAGAAACATTGGTAGGTAAATTACTTGTTAAAAGTGGAATGATTTATAAGAATAATGATGGAACATATATGTATCTTCCATTAGGTTTTAAAGTACTAGAAAATATAAAAAAAATTATTAGAGAAGAACATAATAAAAACAATTATAATGAAGTTTTAATGCCAAGTTTAATTAATAATAAAGTATATAAAAAATCTAATAGAATAAAATTATTTAACAAAGAATTGTTTAATATAAAAGATAGAGATGATAATGAATTGTGTTTAACTCCTACAGATGAAGAATTATTTTCAATATTAGCTAATTTAAAAATAAAAAGTTATAAAGATTTACACTTTATTCTTTATCAAATAAGTAATAAATATAGAGATGAAGAAAACACTAAATCTATAATTAGACAAAAAGAATTTCTTATGTGTGATTCATATAGCTTTGATAGTACTGAATCAGGATTATCTATAAGTTATGATGAAATGTTTTCTCTATATAGTAGAATATTTAAAAGAATGAATATTGATTATTTAGTAGCTGAAGCAGATCCTGGATATATGAATGGAACTTTTAGTCAAGAATTTCATTTTGTAAGTGAAATAGGAAATGATGAAATAGTTAAATGTACTAAATGTAGTTATACAGCTAATAGATTAGATGCTATTGCATTACCTAATAGGAATAATAAAGAAGAAGAAAATAAAAAAATTGAAAAAGTATATACACCAAATATAAAAACAATAAAAGATATAAGTAATTATCTAAATATTAAAGAAAATAAAATTATAAAATCATTAATTTACAAAATAGATAATGAATATGTGTTGATATTAGTATTAGGTAATGATGAAGTTAATGAATCTAAATTAAATGGAATATTTAAAGGCAAAAATATAAGATTAGCTACTGAAAATGAAATAAATGATTTGGGTAGTTATATTGGATACATTGGTCCTATAAAAGCAACAATGAAAGTAATAGCTGACTTTAGTATTAAGTTTTTAACTAATTTAGTATGTGGAAGCAATATAAAAGATTATCATTATATTAATGTAACGCCAGAAAAAGATTTTAAAATAAATAAATATGCAGATATTAAATTGTTTACTGAAAGGGATAAATGTCCATTGTGTAAAGAAGAAGTAAACATTTACAAAACTATAGAAATAGCAAATATATTTAAATTGGGAACAATATATAGTGACTTGTTTGATCTAAAATATAGTGATGAAAAGAATGAATATAATAGAGTACAGATGGGATCATATGGTATAGGAATAGAAAGATGTTTATCAGCAATAATAGAAAATAATCATGATGATAATGGTATAATATGGCCAATTGATGTAGCACCATATAAAGTAATTATTATTATTGTTAATATGTTGGATAGAGAAGCTCACAAATATGGAAATGATTTATATGATAGATTAAATGATTTAGGAATAGAAACAATGTTGGATGACAGAAATGAAAGTCCTGGAGTGAAATTCAAAGATGCTGACTTAATAGGCATACCAATAAGAATAGTAATTGGATATAAATATAGTGATGATATAATAGAATTAAAATTAAGATCACAAAACGAAAAACAAGAAATTAAGAAAGAAGAAATATTAGAATCAATAAAAAAAGTTCTTAATATTTGATATATAGTATGGTATACTATGTATAGTAGGTGATAAAAATATGAAAAGAAATAATAAAAAGAATGGATTTACTTTAGTTGAATTATTAGCTGTAATAGCAATATTAGCAATATTGGTTATAATTACTGTACCTAATGTTATAAATATGTTTACTGAATCAAAAAAGAAAATCTTTGTAGCAGATAATCAAACACTTATTAAGAGTGCTCAAACTTACATAATACAAGAGAATTTAAAAAATCCAACATCTTCAGTAAATATAAAACTAAGTAATAAGTGCACTTTAGGAGATTCTACTTGTCAAGAATTAAAAGGATTTAATGCAACGTTTGATTATTGTATTAGAATAACAGGTGGAAAAGTAACTGAATCAAAAGTTAGAAATAGTGAGTTTTATGTTTATATAAGTAATACTACCACTGGGATAAACCCTGAAGATTCACAAGTCTCTAGTATAGTTAAATCAGATACAACTAATTTAATTTCATGTGAATAATTATTGAAAAAAAAAATGAATTGTGTTAAAATCATTATATCTTGAGTGAAGAAGTAGTAATAAACAAAAGTTATTTTAAAGAGAATTGATAATTAAGGTGTAATATCAATAGATAATGGTTTATGAATTCACCTTCATATATTAAGAACGTACATTGGCGTTAACAATATAAAGAAGCATAAGAATATTATGAATTAAGGTGGTACCGTGGGAATATCTCATCCTTAAATTATAATATTTTTTTATTGGAGGAATAGATGATAGAAAAATTAATTAAGTTAAGAGAAAGTGCTATTGATGATATTAATAGTTGTAATGATGAAGTATCATTAAATAATATTAAATCAAAATATCTAGGTAAAAAAAGTGAATTTACAGATATTATGAATAATATGAAGAATTTAGATAATGAAGAAAAAAAGAATGTTGGAAAAGAATCAAATGTTTTTAGAACTGAAGTAACAAAGGAAATAGAAAATAAATCAAATGAAATAAAAGAAAAAGCATTAAATGAAAAATTAAATAAAGATAAAATTGATTTAACACTACCAAGTAAAAAAAGAAAAACAGGAAGTCTTCATCCAATAACTTTAGTAATAAATGAATTATCAGATTTATTTTTATCCATGGGATATGATATATGTGATGGACCAGAAATAGAAACAGATAAATATTGTTTTGAAATGCTAAATGTTCCTAAAGGACATCCTGCAAGAGATGCTCAAGATACATTCTATATTAATGATGAAATGTTACTTAGAACACAAACTTCAGCAATGCAAATAAGATATATGTTAGCTAAAAGTGATAAGAAACCATTCAAAATGATTTGCCCTGGAAAAGTTTATAGAAGAGATGATGATGCTACTCATAGTCATCAATTTACGCAAATAGAAGGACTCGTAGTAGGAGAAAACATATCATTATCAGATTTAAAAGGAACATTAGAAACTTTAGCAAAAAAAATGTTTGGAAATGATAGAGAAGTTAGATTTAGAGCAAGTTATTTTCCATTTACAGAACCAAGTTATGAAGTAGATGTGTCATGTTTTAAATGCAATGGAAAAGGATGCTCATTATGTAAAAATACTGGATGGATAGAAATATTAGGAAGTGGTATGGTTCATCCTAATGTACTAAGAGGATGTGGATATGATCCTAATAAATACACTGGATTTGCATTTGGCTGTGGTGTAGAGAGAATAGCAATGTTAAAATATGGAATAAATGATATTAGATTATTTTATACAAATGATTATAGATTCCTTAAGAATTTTAATAGAAAGGAGATTTAAATGATATTAAGTAGAAATTTTATAAAAGACTATACATCACTTGATAGTATATCTACACAAGAATTAGCTGATAAAATGGTTAAGATTGGAAATGAATATGAAAAGGTTACAAAATTAATAAATTCAACTAATTTAGTAGTAGGAGAAATAATATCATGTGAAAATCACCCAGATAGTGATCATTTACATATTTGTAAAGTAGATATTAAAACTGAAGTTCTTAATATTATATGTGGAGCTCCAAATGCTAGAAAAGGTATAAAAGTAATAGTGGCAAAAGATGGAGCTATATTACCAGGTGGAACAATTAAAAAAACACAAATATTAGGTTGTGAATCAAATGGTATGATGTGTGCTTTAGATGAAATTGGAATAGATAGTAAATATATGAAACAATCTCATGAAAGAGGAATTGAAGAATTAGATAATGATGCTCTTGTAGGATCAAATCCTATAGAATATTTAGAACTTGATGATGAAATAATAGATTTTGAATTAACATCTAATAGAGGAGACTTATTAAGCATGTTAGGATTATCTTATGAAGTATCAGCTATTACAAATGAAAAAGTAACTGAACCAAATATTAAATATAAAGAAATAACTGAAAACATAAAAGATTCCTTAAAATTAAATATAAATACTAAAAATTGTTATACATTCTTATCAAAAAAAGTTGCTAATATAACTATAAAAGAGAGTCCGAATTTTATAAGAAATAGATTAATTGCATGTGGAATAAGACCAATTAATAATGTAGTAGATATTTCAAATTATATTATGTTAGAAACAGGTCAACCATTACATTTCTATGATGCTGATAAATTAGGAAAAGTATTAGGATGCAGAATGGCTCATAATGGTGAAAAAATAATGACATTAGATAATCAAGAAAGATTATTAACAGAAGATGACATTATAATTATTAATTCAAAAGATGAACCAATCGGACTAGCTGGTACCATGGGCGGATTTAATACTGAAATAGATAATAATACAAAAAATGTTGTTATAGAGTCAGCTATATTTAATCCATATAATATTAGGTATACATCTATAAAACATTTAAGAAGTGAAGCGAGCATAAGATTTGAAAAAGGATTAGATGTTAATAGAACATATTTAGCCATAGAAAGATCATGTAAACTATTAGAAGAATATGCTTGTGGAAATGTATTAACTGGACTATTAGAATATAATACATTATCAAAAGATCCAAAAATAATTAAAATAACAAATACTAAAATTAATAATGTTTTAGGGAGTAATTTAAAAGATGCGAATATTAGTGAAGTATTTGATAAATTAAAATTTAAATACAAATTAAAAGATGGACTATTTGAAGTAAGCGTACCTACTAGAAGAATAGATATATCAATAGAAGAAGATTTAATAGAAGAAGTGGGAAGAATATATGGTGTAGATAACATTGAGAGTAAACTACCATATTTTGAAAGCATAGTACCTAAATATGATAATAAAGAAAGACTAATAAAAGAAAAACTATCTTCGCTAGGATTATCTGAAGTTATAACATATTCATTAATAAATGAAAAAGATATTTTTAAATTCACAACAGATGAATTTGGTTTAATAAAAGTATTAGATCCAATGACAGAAGAAAGATGTGTATTAAGACATAGCTTAATATCTTCACTTACAAATGTATATGATTATAACAAATCACATGGAATAAAAGATTTATCAATTTTTGAAATAGGAAATGGATTCTCATTAAGAGATGGAAACTATATAGAAGAAAAAAAATTATGTGCATTATTAACAGGAGACTTCAATCTAGGAATATCAAATGAAAAAGTGGATTTTTATATAGTTAAAGGTATAATAGAAGATTTATTAGATTATCTTGGATATAGAAATAGATATAGTTTTGTTAAAGGAAATTTACCAGAAGAGATGCATCCAACAAAAAGTTTATTTATAAATGTTAATGGTAGAAACATAGGATATTTTGGTGCAATACATCCAAATATATATAAAGAAGAAGTATATGCATTTGAAATAAATTTATCATATTTATTTGATATTATTACTGGAAAAATTAAATATAAAGAGTATTCAAAATTTCCAACTGTTACAAAGGATTTAGCATTTATTCTATCAAAAGACATAGATAGTGAAGAAGTTATTAATACTATAAGAAAAAGTGCTGGAAGGTTATTATCAAATGTTACAGTATTTGATTATTATGAAGGTGATAAAATTGATAATAATAAAAAATCAATAGCTTATTCATTAGAATTTGAAAGTTTTGAGAAAACATTAAGTGATGATGAAATAAATCCAATATTTAATAAAATAATTGAAAATGTTGTTAAAAATCATAATGCTGTATTAAGAGATAAGTAGTTATCTCTTTTTTTTATTTAATAATGTTTACTTAAAATTATTATTGTGATAGAATTATGTTAGAGTAATATAGGGAGGAAATATGTATCCAATTAATGTTAGAAGTGAAATAAAACCATTAAGAAAGGTATTAGTCCATAGACCTGGAAAAGAACTATTAAATTTAACACCTGATAGTCTTCAAAGACTTCTTTTTGATGATATTCCTTATCTTCCAGTAGCACAAGAAGAACATGATGAATTTGTAAGAATACTTAAAGATAATGGAGTAGAAGTAGTTTATTTAGAAGATCTAATGACTGATGTTCTTGATTTAAATACAGAAATAAGAGAAAAATTTATACAAGAATTTATTTATGATGCTGGTGTTAGAACACCAAAATATAGAAGCTTAGTTTATGAATACTTAAATGGTATTGAGAATAATAGACTATTAGTTCTAAAAACTATGGAAGGAATAGTTAATAGTGAACTAATAAAAGCAAAAGCTAAAAGAGGAAAAAGCTTAGTGGACTCTATTGAACAAGATAATGCCTTTGTAGTAGATCCAATGCCTAATTTGTATTTTACAAGAGATCCATTTGCAAGTATTGGAAATGGAATATCTCTCAATAGAATGTTCTCTGTTACAAGAAACAGAGAAACAATATATGCTGAATACATATTTGAGTATCATCCAGACTATAAGGATAATGTTAAGAAATATTATGACAGATATAATGAATTTCATATTGAAGGTGGTGATATATTAAATCTTAATGATAAGATATTAGCAATAGGTATATCACAAAGAACTCAAGCAAATGCTATTGAACAACTTGCAAGAAATATATTTGATGATAAAGATACTAAAATAGATACTATACTTGCATTTGTAATACCAAATTGTCGTGCTTTTATGCATTTAGATACTGTATTTACACAAGTTGATTATGATAAATTTACATATCATCCTGGAATCATGGGAACATTACAAGTGTTTGAAATAACTGATGATAAAGAGGGTGGATTCAATGTTAAAGAAAAGAATGCATCTCTTGAAAAAATATTAGAAGAATATTTAGGCAAAGATATAACTCTTATTCCATGTGCTGGAGGAGATGATATAGGTGCTGCTAGAGAACAATGGAATGATGGAAGTAATACATTATGTATAGCTCCCGGAGTTGTCATTGTTTATGATAGAAATAATGTTACAAATGAAGTATTAAGAGGATATGGATTAAGAGTATTAGAAATGCATAGTGCTGAATTATCAAGGGGACGTGGTGGACCTAGATGTATGTCAATGCCATTATATAGGGAGGACTAATGAAAACAATTGTTGTAGCTTTAGGTGGAAATGCATTAGGAAAGACACCTGAAGAACAATTAATGTTAGTTAAGAAAACTGCTAAATCGTTAGTTGATTTAGTAGAAGAAGGGTATAATTTGGTGGTTACACATGGAAATGGACCACAAGTTGGAATGATTAATCTTGCCCATGACTTTTCACATAATAATGGTGGTGGAACTCCATTAATGCCATTTGCTGAATGTGGAGCTATGTCACAAGGATATATTGGATATCATTTACAACAAGCTATTCAAATTGAATTAAAAGCAAGGGATATTAACAAAGAATGTGCTACAGTGATAACTCAAGTAATTGTTAATAAAAAAGATCCTGCTTTTGAGAATCCAACTAAACCTATCGGAATGTTTTATTCACAAAATGAATCTGAAAAGATTGCAAAAGAAAAGGGATATACATTCGTTAGTGATGCTGGTAGAGGTTATAGGAGAGTTGTACCATCTCCAAAACCTATAAAAATAGTAGAACTTGATTTAATTAAAGACCTGTTAAATCAAGGAAATATTGTTATTGCACTTGGTGGTGGTGGAGTGCCAGTAATACAAGAAAAAGATGAAATAAGAGGAGTAGATGCAGTAATAGATAAAGACAGAAGTAGTTCACTTTTAGCTAGAGAATTAAATGCAGATAAACTACTAATATTAACAGCAGTTGATAAAGTATCTATTGGATTTAATACCATTAATCAAAAAGATTTAGATGAAATGGATATAACAGAAGCAAAAAAGTATATGCAAGCTGAAGAGTTTGCAAAGGGAAGTATGCTTCCTAAAATTGAATCATGTGTTGATTACTTAACTTATAAAAAAGATGGAATAGGCATAATAACATCACTTGAATGTGCTAAAGAAGCATTATTAAATAAAACAGGTACAAGACTTACTAATAGTCAAAAAGGAGGTAAGATAATGGCTAAAAAAGGTAAAAAAAGAGAATTTATGTCTGCTTTTTCAATTATCATTATTTTGATATTTGTATTAGCAGCCGTAACATTTGTACTACCAGAAGCTAAATTTGATGGAGATGCAATTATAAATGGTAGTGGAGTTATAAGAGCTACGTTACCAGATGTATTGCTTTCACCATTTAATGGATTTGCAGATGCAGTTGATGTTTGTATATTCGTATTAGTTCTTGGTGGATTCTTAGCAATTGTAACAAAGACAGGAGCTCTTGAAAATGGAATTAAGGTCTTAGTAAGAAAATTGAAAGGAAATGAAATAGTATTAATTCCAATACTAATGATTATATTTTCAATTGGTGGTACAACATATGGAATGCTTGAAGAAACAGTAGGTTTCTATGCACTACTTGCATTTACAATGGTAGCTGCTGGAATGGATACAATAGTTGCATCAGCAACAGTATTATTGGGAGCAGGAAGTGGAGTTTTAGGTTCAACTATTAACCCTTTTGCAACAGGTGCTGCTGTAGCTGCATTACCAGATGGAATAGTTGCTAATCAAGGTATACTAATAGCATTAGGAACATTACTTTGGTTAACATCTTTAGGAATTTCAATGTATTTCGTAATGAAATATGCTGCTAAAGTAAAGGCAGATAAAGGATCAACATTCTTATCATTACAAGAACAAAAGAAAGCAGAAAAATTCCAAACTGATAAAAGTGGTGTAGAAAATGCAACACTTACTACAGTACAAAAAATCACTTTATGGATTTTTGGTTTAACATTCTTAGTTATGATTATAGGATTTATTCCTTGGGGAGAATTCGGAATTACATTCTTCGATTCATGGACTGCATGGTTAACTGGAGCTCCATTAGGTGGATGGTGGTTCTATGATGCTGCATTATGGTTCTTATTATCAGGAATTTTAATAGGAATAATTAATAAATTTAGAGTTAATGAAATAATAGATACTATTATAGATGGAGCTAGGGATATATTATCAGTTGTATTAATTGTTGCAGTTGCTCGTGGAGCAAGTGTATTAATGGCTACAACATACTTGGATAACTATATTATATATAATGCTGCTGAAGCATTAAAAAATGTACCAGTTGCATTATTTGTACCAGGTAACTATTTACTACATGTATTCTTATCAATACTAGTACCATCTAGTTCAGGATTAGCTTCTCTATCAACACCAATTATGGGGCCTTTAACAGCTCAATTAGGATTTAGTGTTGAAACAACAATAATGACATTTGTTGCTGCTAACGGACTTGTTAATCTATTTACACCAACTTGTGGTGCAATCATGGGTGGACTTACTCTTGCAAAAGTTAACTATACTACATGGTTAAAATGGTCAGCAAAAGTAATAGTATGTATAGCTTTAGCATCAATGTTAATACTAACAATAGCCGGAGTTATATTATCTTAATATAAATAACTATAGATTTGATTTCTATAGTTTTTTATTGCTCTTTTATAATTATTATGCTACAATATTCAAATTGTTAAAGGGGATTATAATGGAAGAATATATAGAAAAATTAATGGTACAATTTACTTTAGCAACAGGAACTATTACTAAAGATTTAGAAAACAAAAGTGTTCTTGATGATTTTAGTTCTTGGATTGTTGATAGAAAAAAAAATAGAAGGAATATATCTATCACTTTTAGAATGTAATGAAATTGATTTAAACGACTCAGCAGAAATAGGAAAAGGATCATTTGATACATTAGTTGAAGGAAGTGAAAGCACAATAATTACACCGTTTTACGAAGGTATAGATCATGACTATTTAGTAAAAGGAGATTTCTATGTTATGTCTGATGGAACACCATTAGTTAGAAAGATAAGTGATAAAAAATATAGTGATAAAGAGTTATTAAGAATAAGGGGCGTTTTTACACAAAACCCTTACAGTAAAAAATCATTATATAATTGGGAAAAATTACATAATAATAAAAGACTTGATATAATAGTGGGTGTTTATGGATTCTTATATGAAAAAGATTATGAAGATAAAATAAAATCATTAGAAAGATTTAAAAACAGTTTATATAGAAAATATATAGAATCATATGCAACATATAATGATACATATGCATATTTTATAGCTTCAGAAGAAGAACCTTTAAAAATGACATTTAAACAATAAAATACTATAGATTTTCTATAGTATTTTATATCATATAAATATTATCAGTTGTATTAGTAGTGGTAGTTTCTAACTTTTGTAATCTAGAATCTAAATTTTTAATTTGTCTATCAATCTTATTAAATTTATCTTCAATATAGTTTTCAAAACTTTGATTATTTTGATTATTCATTAGATTGGGTCCGTATGCTTGATATTGAGTATTTAAATTATAGCCACTAGGTGGTACATACTGTTGAGGAGTTTGATATCCTTGATTTAGATTTTGATAATACATATCTCTATTATTCATTCTTTTCACCTATAATAATATATGACAAATATAACTATTTAGTGTATAATATCTTTTGAGGTGTTTTATGAGACTTAAGCATATAAAAAATGCAGAAAAAATAATTAATAAGAGTGAATATATTATTAATAATCCAATAATATATTTTTGTAAATGGAATGAAGTTTTCAATAATGATAATCCAATAGAAATAGAAATAGGTACTGGAAAAGGTAATTTTATAATAAATAAAGCTATTAAAAATCCAAATATAAATTATATAGGTATAGAAAAATATGATAGTCCTTTAGTAACAGCAGTTAAAACACTAGAAAATATTAAAATAAATAATTTAAAATTATTATGTTATGATGCATCAATGATAGAAGATGTTTTTAATCATGAAATAAATAAAATATATTTAACATTTAGTGATCCATGGCCCAAAAAAAGACATACTAAAAGAAGATTAACTTCACCATATTATTTAGAAAAATATGATTCATTATTTAAAAAAGACAAAATTATAGAATTAAAAACAGATAATGATGATTTTTTTGATTATTCACTTATAAGTTTAGAAGAGAATGGGTACAAAGTTTTAGAATTAGATACTAATTATGATGATGAAATAAAAACAGAATATGAAACAAAGTTTTATAATTTAGGAAAAAATATCAATCATGTAATTGTTAAAAAATAAAAAGTTTGCTATAATTCAATAGTAGGAGTACAAAATGTATAAGAAAATTATATTAATAATGTGTTTGTTTTTTTTATCAGGATGTAGTATGTATTTAATTAATAATAAAAGTTTAGAAGACATAGTTAATTTAACAATTAAAGCAAATAATGAACTATATAATGTTAATAATAAAGGATATAGATACTATTTACCAAACGGGTTTAATGTTTATAGTGATGAAGACTATAACCAAGTATTAATATCTAATGAAAATAAATATTATATGTATGTAAATATAGTAGGATATTTCTATAAAAATGAAATGGTATCCAATCATGAATTAGACGATTATGAGTATTTTTCATTTGAAAATAATGATAAAAAAGGTTACCTAAGAATAGTAAAAGATAATGATTACTTTTTTGTTGAGTTATGTTATAATTATGCTATAATAGAAGTAGAGGTAGAAGAGGAAGACATAAAGTATGCAGTTTCAAGAGGGATATCTATATTAAGTTCTATTAAATATAATGACATAATAATAGAAAAATATATAGGTGATAATAATTTGGAATCAACAGAAACAATATATGAAATTCCTTCACCGGAAGATAAAAGCAATGATAACGTATTAAAATACATTGATGAAAATGAAAACACTATCAATAACAAATAGAAAGAGGTGCATTTATGGGAGTATTTGCAAAATTAAAAAATATATTTTATGATGATGTAGAAGAAGAACCAGTAATAAAGATTGAACCAAAAAGCGAATCAAAAAAAGAAGTGAAAGATAAAACAGAAGAAATTAAATTACCAGATGAAATAAGAAAAGTTAAAGATGAAGTGGTTGAAGAAGTCAAAACTGATAATACATTTAGTGAACGAGATTTATTTAGAAGCGAAAGAACATTTAATTTTACAGAATTCGATGATGAAGATGATCCTACTCCACAAAGAAAAACAGTATTAGACTTAGAAAGAAGAACAGCAAGAATAGATTCAGAAAAGCCAGTAAGTGTTGAAACACCTAAAGTATTTAGACCTAGTCCAGTAATAAGTCCAATATATGGAATACTAGATAAAGACTATACTAAAGATTCAATAGAAGAGAAAAAAAATAGTATAAAAACAGTTACTCCAGAAAAAGTAGACTATGACACAGTAAGAAGAAAAGCATATGGAACACTTGAGGATCAATTAGAAGATACTATGATAAAGACACCAAAGGATGTTAAAAAGTCAGTAAATAATATTGAAAGTGAAATGGATAAATTAAATGAAAAAACTGCTAAAATAGAGGATTTAATTAGTAGAATAGAGAATACTAATGATAATATGACAATAGAAGAAGCAGAAGAAAAAGCAAAAGAAGGTGAATTCGAAGATACAGAAGAAATTGGATCATTAGATTCAGATGATGATAAGACAGTATCAGATGATACCTTAGAACATGATTTGTTTAATTTAATTGATTCTATGTATGATGATAAGGAGGAATAGATATGGAAGCATTAAATAGTGGATTACCAATAGTAATATATTTTTTGTTAATAATACTATTAGTAGTTTGCATAATATTTGGTATTAAACTAATAATAACAATGACTAAAATAGAAGGATTAGTTGATGATGTATCAAAAAAAGTATCATCACTTGACAAAATATTTAATATTGTTAATTTAGTAACAAATAGGTTCTCAGTAATAAGCGATGCAGCAGTTAGTTTTATAACAGGATTGTTTGACAAATTATTTGGAAATAAATTAAAAAAAGAGGAGGAAAATGAAGATGAGTAAAGGATCAGGATTTGGAAAATTTTTAGGAGGAGTTGCCATAGGAGCAGGGCTAGGATTGTTATTTGCTCCGGATACAGGTGAAAATACTAGAAAAGTATTAAAAAAGAAATTAGATGAACTAATGTCTAAAGTAAGAGAAGTTGATCTTGATGAAGTAAAAGATGAAATGTTATTCAAAATTGAAACATTACAGGGTGAATTAGCTACTTTAGATAAAGAAAAAGTTAAAGAAATGGCATTAGCTCAAGCACAAGTAATTAAATCAAAAGCAGAAGAATTATATAAATATGCTATTGAAAAAGGAACACCTGTAGTAGAAGATGCTGCTAATGAAGTAAGAAAACAAGCATTAAAAGTTGTAAAAGATTTACAAAAAAAATTAGATACAAAGCCAGCTAAATAATTGACTTTAATATTTAATTGTGTTAGTATTTTAATAACTTGAAGGAATATTATTAATTTAATTATAAAAGTGATTCTAGGATAGTGTGAACTAGATTATAATAATTACTAATTCCTACCTTCATATAAGAAGTGAAAACACTTCCGGATTGTTCCGTTATAAATAATTAAGATAAATAAAGGATGGTACCGTCTATTATAGACTCCTTGTATCCATTCTTTTTATTTTAGGAGGAAAATATGAATGAGAAAATAACTAAAAGAGAAGATGATTTTGCAGCATGGTACACAGATGTAGTAAAGGCTGCCAAATTAGCAGATTATACCGATATTAAAGGATGTATGGTAATTGAACCTAATGGTTATGCATTATGGGAAAATATGCAAAGAATACTTGATAAAATGTTTAAAGATACAGGACATACTAATGTTTATATGCCAGTTTTTATACCAGAAAATTTATTAAAAAAAGAAGGAGAACTGATAGAAGGATTTGCCCCAGAAGTTGCTTGGGTAACTGAAGGCGGTAATAACAAATTAGAAGAAAGATTAGCAATTAGACCAACAAGTGAATCAGTATTTAGTGATTATTATAGTAAACATGTTAAATCATATAAAGATTTACCATTACTTTATAATCAATGGTGTAATGTAGTAAGATGGGAAAAAGAAACAAGACCATTCTTAAGAAGTAGAGAGTTCTTATGGCAAGAAGGACATACTTGTCATAGTAGTGAAGCAGAAGCTAAAGAAGAAACAATGAGAATGTTAGAAGTATATAAAAC
>CAZYOS010000009.1:11809-23249 GCA_964649245.1 uncultured Clostridium sp. | reverse complement strand
GAGATATTAATAAAGATACTGTTGATTTTACTGATAATTATGATGGAAGCTTGAAAGAACCTGTCGTTTTACCAAGTAGATTTCCAAATATAATAGTAAATGGAACTATGGGAATTGCTGTTGGTATGGCTACAAATATTCCCCCTCATAATTTGGGAGAAGTTTTAGATGGATGTATTGCTTATATAGATAATTCAAATATAGAATTAACTGAAATGATGCAATATATAAAAGGACCAGATTTTCCTACTGGGGCAATAATATTGGGATCAAGTGGTATTAAAAAGGCATATGAAACCGGTAGAGGAACAATAACTATCAGGTCAAAAGTTGAAATAGAAGAGCATAATAATAAAAGTCAAATTATTATAACTGAAATACCTTATCAATTAAATAAAAATGCGCTAATTCATCGTATTGCAGAATTAGTAGCTGATAAAACAATAGATGGTATTTCAGACTTGCATGATGATTCAAATTTAGAACATGGTATGAAAATAATTATTGATTTAAAAAGAGAAGCAAATGCAAATGTGGTATTGAATAATTTATATAAGTATACTCAATTACAATCAACCTTTGGTATAAACATGCTTATGATACACGATGGACAACCCAAGACATTAGGAATCATAGATATTATTAAATACTACATTGAATATCAAAAAAGCGTCATATATAGAAGAACACAATATAACTTAGATAAAGCACTCGCAAGATCACACATATTAGAAGGATATAAAATTGCTTTAGATAATATTGATGAAATTATTAAAATTATTAAATCTTCAAAGAGTGATGCAGCAGCAAAAGAACAAATGAATTTTAGATTTGGATTATCTGATTTGCAATCTGAGGCAATTTTAGAAATGAAATTAAGAAGATTGACTGCCTTAGAAAGAGACAAAATAGAGGAAGAATTAGCTGAATTAATTAAATTAATTGAAGAATATAAAGAAATTTTAAATAATGAATCAAAATTATTGGAAGTATTAAAAAACGAAATGAAGGAAATTAAAGATAAATATTCAGATATTAGGAAAACAAAAATAGATAATACTGCAATAGAATTCATTGAGGATGAGTCTTTAATACCAGTAGAAAACATTTTATTAACAATTACAAGCAAGGGATACATAAAGAGAATTCCAACTGATACGTATCATTTGCAAAATAGAGGTGGCGTAGGTGTTAAAGGCATAACTACTAATGAAGAAGACTTTGTTGATCAACTTATTTCTTTAAAGACACACGATTATGTATTGTTTTTTACTAACAAAGGAAAAGTATATAGACTTAAAGGATACGAAATACCGGAATATTCCAGAACAGCTAAAGGATTACCTGTTGTTAATTTAATCCAAATTGATAAAGATGAAAAGGTAAATGCTATTGTAAAAATAGAGCAAGAAAATGAATTTAAATATTTAGTATTTAGTACTGCTAATGGATTAATTAAAAGAACACTAATAAGCGAATTTGATAATATCAGACAAAGTGGAAAAATAGCAATTAGTCTTAAGGAAAACGATGAACTTATATCTGTAAAAAAGACTACAGGTGATTATGAAATATTAATGTGTTCTTCATCAGGAAAAATGGCTAGATATAACGAAAATGAAATAAGAGTTATGGGAAGAACTGCATCTGGAGTTAAAGGAATTAACTTAAGCGACGACATTTGTATAGGTGTTGAAGTGTCAAATATAAATAGTATGCTACTTGTCGTTACTGAAAAAGGATATGGTAAAAAAACTTACGTAGAAGAATATCGAAAGACAAAAAGAGGTAGCAAGGGAGTTAAAACAATAAGTATTACCGAAAAAAACGGAAAAGTTGTTGGATTTAAATCTACAAATGACAATCAGGATTTAATGATTATTAGTAATGAAGGTATCGTTATTAGAATTCCTGTAAATTCAGTATCTACAATGGGAAGAGTGACTCAAGGAGTTAAATTAATTAATTTAAAGAACGAGAATGTTGTTGCTTCAATATCTATTGTAGATAAAATAGATGAGCCACAAGAAACAGAAGAATAATATTCCTCTGTTTTTTTTTAAAAAATTATTTCCCGGGAAATAATTATCATATAATATATATAGTTCCACGTGAAACATGTGATTATTATTAATAGCTAAAAAAGATTTATGTTCCACGTGAAACATACATGGTATTTAAATAAATGTTTTAGACTAGTAGCAAATGTTCCACGTGAAACATACATGGTATTTAAATAAATGTTTTAGACTAGTAGCAAATGTTCCACGTGAAACATAATTATATTAAATTAAATATTGATTTTATCTGACTATTTTGATATCATGTTAATAGTGCAATGTGAAAAACATGAACGGGTCAGAATTGGAAAATAGCAGCCATAAATGTTATTCATATGTGCACTATTTTATTTTGCGAGGCAGTATGGAAAAAATATATAGAAGACTTCTAAAAGAATGCAATAGAGCAATTCTTGAAAATGAAGTACCAATAGCATCTGTTATTACATTTAATAATATAATAGTAGCAAGTGCTCACAATAAGAAAATTGGATTACATGATCCTACCGCACACGCAGAAATTCTTTGTATAAGAAAAGCAGCTAAAAAGCTAAATTCATGGAATTTAAGTAATTGTACTTTATACAGTACACTAATGCCGTGTAATATGTGCAGGAGTGTTATTGGTGAAAGCCGAATTAAGAAAGTATACTATTTTATTAATTCAGAAAAAAATATAGTAGATACTGCCAAATATACAAAACTAAATACTAATGATGCTTATACTATATTTAAAGAAAAAATAATAGTGTTTTTTAATGATAAAAGATAGAAATAATATCTATAATTTGATATAATTAAATGAGGAGAAATTATGACATATATAGCGTTATATAGAAAATATAGACCAAAGAAGTTTGCTGATGTTGCTGGTCAAGAAACCGCAATTACAATACTTAGAAATAGCATTAAAAATAACAAAATTGGACATGCATATATATTTAGCGGAACTAGGGGAACTGGAAAAACTAGCACTGCTAAAATATTTTCTCACGCTGTTAATTGTTTGTCACCTGTTGATGGAGATCTTTGTAATGAATGCAGCGTTTGTAAAAACATGCAAGACAACAATATAGATATAATAGAAATTGATGCGGCAAGTAATAATGGGATAGATGAAATCAGAGAAATAAGAGATAGTGTTACTTTAATTCCAAATTCATTAAAATATAAAGTATATATTATAGATGAAGTACATATGCTTTCGGGAAGTGCTTTTAATGCATTATTAAAGACTTTAGAAGAACCACCTGAACATGTTATTTTTATTTTAGCCACTACTGAGTTAAACAAGGTCCCATTAACGGTGTTATCTAGATGCCAAAAAATAGATTTTAAAAAAATTCCACCAAAAATATTAGAAAAAAGATTAAAATATATTATAGAACAGGAAAAATATCGACTTGATGATGCTGTTATTAAACTGATATCTCAAATTAGCGATGGATCATTTAGAGATGCCATTAATTATATAGATCAACTAACTGCTTTTAACAAAAAAAGTATTTCAATAGATGATGTATATGATTTGATAGGAGATATTTCGGATGATGATATATATAGTTTTACGACATATATAATAAAATATGATGTTGAATCTGGATTAAAATTTATTGATTACTTATATAATTCTGGTAAAAACTTTTATACAATTGGCAATAGACTGCTAAATTTTATTCGCGATATAATAATATATGATAATACCCATAATTATTTTTTTAAAGAATACGAAGAAAAATTGGAAAAATTTTCAAATATCAATATAGAAACAATGCTTAAATTATCTGAATTATCATTTGAACTTACTAACATTTTAAAAAAGTCAAATAATCAAAAGACTTTATTTGAAACGTATTTCATAAAAATGATACTATTGTTTGAAAGCAAACAAAAATTTGCTACAAAAGGTGCGGATAAAAAAGAGAAAAAAGAAGAAAAGGAAGAGAAAAAAATAGAATATAATGATGACATAGAAAAATCAAACCCTGATAATGAGAAATTAGATAATGAAGAAAAACAAATTATGATTAATAATACACTTGCAGGCGCTGATAAGGAACTTAAGCAAAGGTTTATTTTAAATTATAATTTGCTAGATGATTACATTTCTATAAAGGAATTCAACAGTGTTGCAACATTATTAAAAAAAGGAACTCCTGAAGTCGTATCAAGTGGTGAAATAATATTTTCATTTATTAAATCATTCGAAGTTGTACTGTTTAACAAAAACTTTGAATCAATTCAAAAATTATTAAAAAAAATATATACAAAAAAATACAATGTTATTGCCGTTACAAAAGAGGAATGGAAGAATATTAAAAATAAATACATTGATGATATTAAAAATGGAATAAAATATGAAAAAAAGTCTTCAATTATAAAAAATAATAAAAAAAATAAAACTACCGCTCTTGAAAAAGAAGCCGAAAACATATTTGGTGATGAAATAGTCACATTTGAATGAAAGGATGATTAATATGAATATGCAAGCTATAATGGCTCAAGCAAAAAAAATGCAACAAAATTTAGAAAAGGATACAAAGGAATTGGAGGGAACAGAATTTACTTATAATGATAATAATGTAGAAATTATTGCAAATGGGAATAACTCTATTAAGAAAATTAACATTAAAAACAAAGATTTATTAACAGATGAAGAAATGTTAGAAGATGTTTTACTCGTTGCTATTAATAATGTTATTAAACAAATTAAAAATGCTAAAGATAATAAATTAGGCAAATATACTGGCGGATTAGGAGGACTGTTTTAATGCTAATTCCAAAGAGTTTTGAAACCCTCACAAGAAATTTTGAAATATTACCGGGTGTGGGTGAAAAAACCGCTGAAAGGTTTGTCTATGCAATTGAAAAAAGAGAACCAGAAGAAGTGGAAAATCTAGTAGAAGCAATAAAGAATTTCAAAAAGTCAATCAAGAGGTGCAAGATTTGTAATTGCTTATCTGATGAAGATATTTGCCCAATTTGTGCAGACTCTGCTAGAGATGATACAACAATATGTGTAGTTGAAGATTCAAAAACTGCGTTTTCGATTGATAAAACTAATAAATATAATGGAAAATTCTTTATTCTAAATGGTTTGGTATCTCCCATTGATGGCATTAATCCTGAAGATATTAATATTTTACAGTTAATAAATAACATAAATGATAATATTAAAGAAGTTATTATCGCACTTAACCCATCAATAGAGGGGGAGGTTACTTCACTATACATACAAAAAAAATTAGAAATCAAAAATGTTAAAATTTCAAGATTATCATATGGTATTCCATTGGGCTCTGATATAGAATATCTTGATCCAATGATGATTTCTAAAGCACTTGATGACAGAAAAGTAGTTCAATAATTTAATATATCGCATAACATTTATTGGTGATAAATATGCAAAAAATACTAAAAAGAATTGTTTATGCTTTGTGTTTGTTATATTCAATAAACATAGTTATATATATTTATGGTATAATAGTACCTGTTAATTTATTTTCTATTATACTTGTTTCTATTTTTGGAATTTTTGGAGTAATGGGAATATTATTATTAAAATATATGTTGTGAGGAAAAATGGATAAGTTGTACAACTATTTTAAAAGAATTAGTGAAAATAAAAAGATGAGTCATGCATTTCTAATAGGAAATGTTGACTTTTTAGAGTGTAAAAATGAATTAGAAAAGATACTTTCAGATTTTATTTTCTTTGATAATATTAAAATAGATAATAATCCTGACATATTAATATTAGATTCTAGTGATACCAGCACTGTAAATGTTAAACAGGTTAAAGACTTGCTTTTAGATATTTCTAAAACCTCACAGGTGTATGGGAAAAAAGTGTATATAATTTCAAATTGCGAGAAACTATCTGATAAAATTTACAATAAAATGTTAAAGACAATAGAAGAACCAGAAGATAATATATATGCTTTTTTAATCACATCAAACATTGAAAATGTAGTGGACACGTTGAGAAGCAGATGCCAAGAAATATTTATTTCTTCTAACGTGATTATGTCTGACGACGCTGATATGAGAAGTACTGCAATTGATTTTATAAATAAAGTAGAAAAAAACAAATTAAAAACAATCGCAAAAAATAATGAAATATATAGTATAATAGTAGATAGAGATAATTTAAGATCCTTTACTACCGAAATATTTAGAATTTATATGAATGAATTGTATTGCTTACTTAATTATAAAGAGAACGTGTCAATTGTAAATATTCCAAATAAAAACATAAATAATCTATGTAAAAAAGTACTGATAATTAATAATATTATAGAAAAAAAAGATATAAATATAAATAAAGATTTAGTAATAGACAAGATAATAATAGAAATATGGAGGTGTAATAATGAAATTAATATCAATTGAATTTAAAAAAAATGGTAAACAGTATTTGTTTTATGATAATAATATTGAACTAAATATAGAAGATTATGTAATAGTCGAAACGGAAAGAGGACTACAATTTGGAAAAGTTAAAAAGATTTCAAATAGTGAATGTAAGGATGATCATGCACTAGTTATTAAATGTGCTGGTGAAAAAGAAATCGAACAAAACACAAAAAATATAGAGGATGCAAAGAAAGCTGTAATTAAAGCACAAGATGTTGCAAACGAACTAAAATTAAATATGAAATTTATTGATGCATTCTACACTTTCGATCAAAAACAACTTGTTTTTCAATTTTTGGCCGATGCTCGTGTTGATTTTAGAGAATTAGCTAAATCATTAGCTTCAATATATAAAACTAGAATAGAATTAAGGCAAGTAGGCGTGAGAGATAAAGCAAAAGAAGTTTCTGGAATTGGTTCATGTGGAAGAAAAATATGTTGTTCTTGCTTTTTAAATGATTTAGATTCAGTTGGCATAAATATGGTGAAGAATCAAAACTTAGCACTAAATCCTACAAAAATTAATGGACTATGTGGCCGACTTTTGTGTTGTTTGAAGTATGAAGATGATTTATACACCGAAAACAGAAAAATATTGCCAGAATATGGAAAAAAGGTAAAAGATGTTGAAGGATTTGAAGGAATTGTAACAAATCTAAATATTCCTTGTAAAAAATATACATTAATAAATGAAAATAATGAAAAGAAAGAAATTGTTGTAAAAGAAAAAAGTGATTATAATGAAAAAAAAAGAAGAAATTAATGATCTTTTAAATTATAATAAAATCAAGATTATACAAAAAAGTGATTATTTTAAATTTAGTTTGGATTCAGTATTGTTGCCTAATTTTGTAATAATTAATAAAACCACAAAAAATATATTGGATTTATGTACAGGAAATGCTCCTGTTCCTTTAATACTTAGCACTAGAACAAAAGCAAAAATTTATGGTATTGAAATACAAAAAGAAATATATGATTTAGCAGTAGAAAGTGTAAAAATTAATAATTTGGATAATCAAATAACAATAATAAATAATGATATTAATAACATATATAATGAATTTAAATCTGATATGTTTGATATAATTACGTGCAATCCTCCTTACTTTAAATATATAGATTCAAGTATAAAAAATAATAATGATGTAAAAGCAATTGCTAGACATGAAATATATATTAAATTAGAAGATATTTTTAAATTATCTAGAAAACTATTAAAAAACAATGGACAACTTTATATTATACATAGAACTGAACGTTTGATTGATATAGTTGAATTAATGAGAAAATATAACATTGAACCAAAATTAATTCAATTCATTTATTCCCATGAAGGTGATGATTCAAAATTGATTATGATATCTGGAACAAAAAATGGGAAACCTGGAATAAGAGTATTGTCTCCATTAATAATACATGATAAATATGATAATTATTGTGATAAAATAAAGAAAATGTTTTCATAGGAGAGATAATGATACAAAGAAGTTATAGTAAAAATAATAAAGGTAAATTATATTTGGTTCCAACGCCAATAGGAAATATGCAAGATATTACATTCAGAGCCATCGATATATTAAAAAGTGTTGATGAAATTTATGCAGAAGATACTAGAGTAACTGGAATTCTTTTGAAACATTATAATATTAGCAAAAAGTTGACATCATGTCATAAGTACTCCGAAGAAAAAGGCAAAGAGCGACTAATTCAATTATTGAATGAAGGAAAGTCCATTGCATATGTCAGTGATAGAGGAACACCATTAATAAGTGACCCCGGAGGGATTATAGCTAATTTTGCAATTGAAAATAATATTGATGTAATTTCATTACCTGGCGCAAGTGCCTTATTACCTGCTATATGTATGTCAGGATTAGATTCGGATAGATTTGTTTTCTATGGATTTTTAAATAGCAAAAAATCAATTAAAGAAAGCGAAATGAAGAAGTTGGTTAGTGTGCCATATAGTTTAATCTTTTATGAAGCACCACATCGCCTAATCGAAACCCTTAAATGTATGAAAATAATATTTGGAAATAGGCCTATCTCTATAAGTAGAGAAATAACAAAGATTTATGAAGAAGTTTATAGGGGAAATATTAATGAAGCTATTAATACTTATCAGAAACCTAAGGGAGAATTTGTAATAGTTCTAGAGGGAAATGCTGAAACAGAAGAAGTAAATTATATAGAAAAAGTAAAAGAACTGATGTTAAAAGGATACAAAGTATCTTCTGCAATAAAAGAAGTGGCTGACATTTACGGAATATCCAAAAATGACTTATATAATAAGTGTAAAGAGGAGTTGTTATGAAATTGATTGTTGGGTTAGGTAATCCAGGAAAAAAATATGAAAAGACTAGACATAACTCAGGGTTTATCGCAATAGATTATTATGCAAATAAGAATAAATTGTTATTTAAAAATAAAATGAACGGATTATATGCTGAAGCCCAAATTAATAATAACAAGTTTATTATACTAAAACCACAAAACTTTATGAATCTATCCGGGGATGTGGTAAGAAAATATTATGATTATTATAATTTATCATTAAACGACGTAATAGTGATTTATGATGATGTCGATTTTAATATAGGAACATTTAAAATTAAAAGAGGTGGAAGTTCTGCAGGGCACAACGGAATAAAAGATATTATTGATAAACTTGGAACCGAAGACGTTAATAGAATAAGAATAGGTACATCAAAATCAAATATATCAATGATTAATTATGTATTAGGAAAGTTTTCAAAAGATGATATTGATAGAATTAATTTAATATTGCCTGAAATTGCTGATGCTATAGAAGATTTTGCTAATAATACTAGTATTGATGATTTAATGGCAAAATATAATAAAAAGGAATAATATGAATAAAAAACTGTATGATAAGTTATTTGATTTTGATACAAAATTTAAAAATTTTTATGTTTCTTATAATGGAATATATAGTCAATTTATACTATATATGTTTTATCATACAAATAAAAATTTATTGCTTATTTATCCAACATTAAATGATGCAACGAATGTTTATAACATATTAAAAAAATATTTAGAAGATGTTTATATTTTTCCCGAAGATGATTTTATGACAAAAAAGGCAGTAGCAATGTCACCAGAGCTATTATTTTTAAGATTAAAAATAATAAATAACTTGCCTAGTGATAGAAAAAAGATTGTTATTGTTCACTATAATAGTTTAATAAGAAAATTACCATCAATATTAGATTATAATATCAACAAAATAGTTATAAAAAAAGAAAGTTCTATAGATAGGAAATCAATCATAAATAAATTAGTTGAAATTGGGTATACAAAAGAAACATTAGTAATGAATACATCTGAATTTGCAGTACGTGGATTTGTTATTGATATATTTCCAATACACTCTGAGAACCCAATAAGAATTGAGTTTTTTGATGATACAGTTGAATCAATTAAATATTTTGATCCAGGGACACAAATTACTATAGATAAAAGTCTAAATGAATATACTATTGAAGCAATAAAAGATGATTTTGGTAATAATAATTCTAGTATAATTGATTATTTAAATGATTCATGCGTTATATATACAAATTATAATGAAATTAAAAAAGTAGAAAAAATGACTAAACCTCAGATCGATTTTCTTGATTTAAAAAAACAATTATTTACATTAGAAGAGCTCAAAAGTAAAGAAGATGTGTTTGTTAATACTATTGATAATAATAAATGCG
The DNA here is from genome assembly GCA_964649245.1 of uncultured Clostridium sp. Taxonomy (GTDB): domain Bacteria; phylum Bacillota_I; class Bacilli_A; order RF39; family UBA660; genus CAG-1000. The sequence goes on along the minus strand of CAZYOS010000009.1, from coordinate 13,045 downwards.
ATTTAAAAATTCAGGCTAAGTCTATTGACTATTATAACAATAATAAAGAAAGATTTTATTCAGATATTATTAATAATAATGGAACATTGTATACTATAAATACTCATATAGTAGAAAATTTAAAAAAACATAATATAAATTATATAGATGAGTATTTAGATCATGGCTTTATATACAATGATAATTATTATTATTCTTTAAATGATTTATATGAAAATAATAAAAATAATATCCTTACAACTGATTATCATATGGGGAATAAAATAGATTCTCTCGATAAACTTAAGGTTGGAGATTATGTTGTACATAAAAAATCTGGCATTGGTATTTACATGGGATTACAGACAATAGAAAAGTCTGGATTTAAAAAAGATTACATATTAATAGCATATAAAGGCAACGACAAACTATATGTTCCAGTAGAAGATATTGATAAACTATATAAATATGTTTCAAAAGAGGGAGCAAAACCTGTAATTCATAAATTAAATAGTATAGAGTGGACTAAAACAAAACTTAGAATAAAAGAAAGAATAAAAAGCATAACTGGTGAATTACTTAAAATATATAAAGAAAGAAATAAAGCTAAAATAATTCCATTTAAAAAGGATGATGAAAATCAACTAATGTTTGAGAACGACTTCCAATACGAAGTTACAGTTGATCAGTATAAGTGCTCTGAAGAGATTAAGCGAGATTTAGAAAAACCATATCCAATGGAAAGATTATTATGTGGAGATGTTGGTTATGGCAAAACTGAAGTTATTTTTAGAGCAATTTTTAAAACCATTATGAATGGGAAACAAGTTGCATATTTATGTCCGACAACTATTTTATCACATCAACAATATGAATCAGCATTAGAAAGATTCAGTAATTATGGAGTAAATATTGATATTATAAATAGACATTTTTCTAACAAACAAGTGCAAGAAAAGATTCATTTGCTAAAAGAAGGCAAAACTGATATAATTTTTGGAACTCATAGACTATTGGGAAAAGATATTGAATATAAAGATTTAGGGTTACTAATAATTGATGAAGAACATAAATTTGGTGTTGAACAGAAAGAAAAAATCAAATCTCTAAAATCTAATGTACATGTTTTATCAGTTTCTGCTACACCTATACCTAGATCATTGCAGATGTCTTTAGTTGGAATAAGAGATATGTGTTTAATTGAAAGTGCTCCAAGGAACAGATATCCAGTACAAACATATGTAATTGAATACAATG
>CAZYOS010000009.1:3023-11799 GCA_964649245.1 uncultured Clostridium sp. | reverse complement strand
GAAGCTGTTTTAAAAGAAAAATCAAGAAACGGGCAGGTTTTTATTCTTTATAATAATATAACAAATATGAATTCCATTATTTCAAAATATTCTGAATTATTACCTGAAGTTAAAATAACTTATGCACATGGTAAAATGCAAAAAAATATATTGCAGGATGTAATATATAGTTTTACAAATAAAGAATATGATGTATTAATAAGCACTACAATAATTGAAAATGGAATAGACATACCTAATGCTAATACAATTATCGTATTGGATGCGGATAAATTTGGATTAGCACAACTATATCAAATAAGAGGAAGAGTTGGAAGAAGTGACAAAATTGCCTATGCATATTTAATGTATAAAAAAGAAAAAATACTATCAAGTGTAGCAATTAAGAGATTGGAAGCAATTAAAGAATTTACTGAACTTGGTAGTGGATATAAAATATCAATGAGAGATTTATCGATAAGAGGGGCCGGGGATATTCTTGGGAGTGAACAAGCAGGATTTATTGATTCTGTGGGTGTGGATATGTATTTAGAACTTATTAAAGAAGAAATAGATGGAACTAATGAAGAAGAATCAAATGATATAAATGCTATTGACGTTGAAACACATATTAATAGTGATATTTCAGATGAAAATGGAATCATAATTGAATTACATAAAAAAATTAATGGAATAACTACTAAGAAGGAACTTAATAGTGTATTATTGGAAATTAAAGATCGCTTTGGTAAAACAAATGAACAGCTTAGAATATATGCAAATGAAAAATATTTTGAAAAGTTAGTTATTATTACAAATGTTTTAATTGTTGATAATGATAACTTAAAAATCACATTTAAATTAAATGAATTAAATTATAAAGGAATTAATATAGAAAATTTATTTGTTGAAACAACAAAAATTAGTACAAAGTTTAATTTTACATATAAAAATAAATCAATATATATATCGCTATTAAAAGCATCATTAGATAAGCATTATATATATTATTGTATAGAACTATTAGAATTAATTAATAATATTAAAAATGAAGTATAATATTAGTACTTTATTATCAAAATAATAAAGGGTGATTAAGATAACAACTGGAATAGTAAGAAAGATAGACAATCTCGGGCGAATAGTTTTGCCGAAAGAACTTAGATACAAAATGAATATTAATTCTGGAGATGATCTGGAAATTGTTGTAGATGATAATAATATAATATTAAAGAAATATTCTAAAGCAAAAAATAATAAAGACTATATAATTAGTATTATAGATGTTTATAATTCAATTTATGGTTTTAAAACATATGTTATAGTAAATAACAAAGAAATAAGAAGTGAAGAAAACATATGTCCATTCTTTCAAAGAGCAATAAATGAAAGAAGGATTATTTCTAATGTTAATAATAATTTGTTAACTAATAGTATATCTATATTATACAATAATATATTATATCCTATAGTTTTTAATGGAGATTTAATTGCAGCATTAATAATGTTTGGTAATGTAAATCTCGATACAATGGAAAAGGCTGCTAAAGTGATTTCTAGGTTGATTATTAATAAAATTTTAGAATAGTAGAAATATTTGTAAATAAATTGTATTTTTTGTCGAAAGCATTGAAAAAATGCTTTTTAATTGTAATAATAATCAAGGAGGCATATAGTGGATAAATTATTATTAATAAAAAAGTATATTATATTTGGTGCTGTAAGATTGCTCGTCTTAATTATTCTTTTTTGTGTTATTAAATATATTAATTTAAAATATTATATGATGCCTTTTGCTTTTATATTTGCATTCTATTGTATAAAATGTACATATCTAATAACTATAGAGACAAAATATGATTGACTCACATTCTCATATATTAAAAGAATATTATAATGATATTGATGAATTAGTTAAAAAACTAAAAAATTCAAATATACTAGGCGTAATTAATTGTTCAGATTCTATATCAAGTGCTGAAGAAGTTATTGAATATTCTCGTAAATATCAAAACTTTTTGTTTTCTTCAATAGGGATACACCCTCAAAATCTTTTTATATATAAGGAGAGTGATTTCTTTGAGTTAGAGAAAATGTTAGATAATAATAAAATTGTTGCAATTGGAGAAATAGGGCTAGACTATTATTGTAATAAGGAGAATAAAGATTTACAAAGGAAGTATTTTAAGAAACAAATTGAGTTAGCCATTAATTACAAATTACCAATTATAATTCATTCTAGAGATTCTATTCAAGACACTTTTGATATAATAAATCAATATAAATGTAGAGGAGTAATTCATTGCTTTTCAGGAAGTTTAGAAATGGCAAATAAGTTTATTAATAATGGTTTTTACATAGGCATCGGGGGCGTACTTACATTTAAAAACTCCAAATTATATGAAGTAATAGAAAAAATAGATTTAAAAAATATATTATTGGAAACTGATAGTCCTTTTTTATCACCAGAACCATATAGGGGTATAAAAAATATTCCAAGTAATGTTTACTATGTAGCAAAAAAAATATCTGAAATCAAAAATATTACTATAGAAGAGGTAATTAATACTACTACAAATAATTGTATTAAACTTTTTGACTTGCACAAATAATCGTTGTATAATTTTACTAGGTGTATTCATATGAAAAAATATATTATAGGTAGAATTATTATGTTTTTCGAAATTGCTATAGTGTTTAGCGCTTTGTTTATGTTACAAAAAAACACTTATAATAATTCTATATTAGCTGTTGCATTAAATACTAACCTAAATAAAGTTTTAGATAGCAAAATCATCGAAAATAGTCAAAATGAAATATATAATGAAGGATTATATAATACAATGTATTCATTTACAGGTGATTTAACTGGTTATGCCGGAGATTGTCCTCTATGTTCAGGATATTTAGCTTGTCCTCCAAGAACAAATGTATTGGAAGAAGGAATTTATTATGATGATTCAACATATGGAACTATAAGAATTGTTGCTAGTAGTAAAAGTTATCCTTGTGGAACCATTATCAGATTTAATGTTAATAAATTATCAGATGAACCAATAATAGCTATTATTTTAGATCGTGGAGTTGGAGGTAACGATATTGATTTACTAACTGATAGCGAAGACAATGCAATAAAGAGTATAGGAAGGGTTAGATCACAAGAGTTTGAAGTGTTAAGACAAGGATGGAATAATGAATGATAAGTTTGACTATAAAAAATCTTTGGGACAGAATTTTTTAATTGATAATAATATAATTAATAATATTATAAAAAGTATAGATGCAAAAACAGATGATTTAATTATAGAAGTCGGCCCTGGAGAAGGTGCAATTACTTCAAAATTATGTAATTTTAATTGTAAGGTATATTCTTTTGAAATAGATAAAAGATTAATGAATAAATTATTAAAAATTGAAAATGAAAATATTAAAGTCATTTTTGAAGATTTCTTAAAAATCGATCTCAATAAATTCCTTCAAGAAAAGAAGTATAGTAGTGTTATATATATAGGAAATTTGCCATATTATATCACAACACCAATAATAACTAAAATAATTAATGAAGGTAATCCAGAAGAAATGATCATTATGGTTCAAAAAGAAGTGGGAAATAGATTTATGGCGAAACCATCTACTAGAGAGTATTCATCAATATCTGTATATTTACAGTATTATTTTGACATTAGTAAAGTATGTTTAGTTTCAAAAAATTGTTTTTATCCTGTGCCAAAAGTGGATAGTATAGTGATAAAAATGAAAAAAATCAAAAGAGATTCTTCCATAGATATAAATAAATTTAATGAATTGATTAGAGCTGCATTTCAATATAAAAGAAAAAATCTAAATAATAATTTAAAAAAGTATAATTTATTGACAATCGAAAAATATCTAATAACAAAAGGAAAATCGTTAAAAAACAGAGCTGAAGAACTGACCATTGATGAATTTGTAGAATTAAGCAAATTGATATAATTAATAAAATATATTATTTAGATATATTTTTTTCTTATAATAATATACTTAAATAGGTGAAATATGTTTAAAAAAGGTGATTATGTTACAAGAAAGAAATATGGTAATGACATAGTTTTTATTATTGATAATATAGATGAGAATAATGTTTTTCTCAAAGGCGTAGATATTAGGCTAATTGCTGATGCAAATATAAATGATATAGTATTAACATCTATTCCTAAAAAAAAAGATGAAAATCTAATATTAAGATCATTAAATAAGGAGAAATTCTTCTATATACCAGGATTAGTACTGCATATTGATAGTGACAAAGAATATTTGAATAGATGTTTAAAATATTATAATAATCAGCATGTTAGTGCATATGGTATTGTTGATAATGAAGAAAATTTCAGCAGTATTATAGAAAAAAATATTAGACTATATTCCCCTAATATAGTAGTTATTACAGGACACGATGCATACTATAAAAATATGAAAGCAGGATATTATTATAAGAACAGCAAGTATTTTGCAGAAGCAGTTAAAACAGCAAAAAAAGTAAGTAATGATATTATCGTATTTGCAGGAGCGTGTCAGAGCGACTTTGAAAATTTAATTAAGTCAGGTTCTACTTATGCATCAAGTCCAGAAAGAATAAATATTCACGCTCTTGATCCAGCTATAGTAGCAAGTTATCTGGCATTAACAGAAAATACAAAAAATGTGGATGTTGAGCAATTAGTTAACAAAACTCATTATGGCAGTAAAGGAATTGGTGGAGTAATAACTTGTGGTACGATGAAATGTGGTTTTCCTCGAAAGGAGAAAAATTGAATATAGATACTATAAAAAGCAAATTGTTATTACTAAAAAACGAAAAAGTCAAGATTAAAATAAGTTTGGGCAGAAACAAGTATGAATATTATGAGGGATATATAGAAAAGTTGCATCCAAATATATTTACAATTAAAACAATGCAGGGTATCAAGTCTTTTTCTTATTCTGATATTTTAATAAAAAATGTAGTAATAACAAAATTTAATTAAAATAGTTGCTATTAAAAAAAAATTGTAGTACAATTAAGTAAACAAAATGTTAAGGAGGTATACTATGGAAATTACATCTGTTAAGGTTCACAAAGTGAATACTGAAAATTCTAGAATGAGAGGAATTGCATCTGTCGTAATTGATGACGCTATTGCTATTCATGATATTAGAATAATTGAAGGCAAAGAAGGTTTATTTATTGCAATGCCTAGTCGTAAGACACCAGCTGGTGAATACAAAGATATTGTTCATCCAATTAATCAAGAAGTTAGAACTATGTTTGAAAAAACAATATTCGATGCGTATGAAAAAGCTGATGAAGATGCTGAAGAGGCAAAAGACGAAGAATAATGATAATAAGAATTCATGATGAATTCTTTTTTCATATTTAATTATATTTTTCATAATATATATTATGGAGGATATAAATGGATAAAACAAATATTAATGAAAGTTTAAATCATAGTGTTAGCATTACAGACAGAAAGAATTTAGTTGTATCAGGAGTTAAAAAGCTCGATAGTTTTGATGACTCTGAATTTTTTGTTGAAACTGTACTAGGACATATAATAATTAAAGGGGAAGGACTAGAATTATTAAAATTAGACACTTTTCAGGGAAATCTATCAATAAAGGGTAAAATTAATTCATTTTCATACTTAGAATCAAACAATAAAAAAATAAGAACAGAAAATGTTCTTGCAAGACTATTTAAATAATGTCAATAGATATACAAATTTTATCTTTTGTATTTTCTTTTTTATATGGAATTATTGTTTATATAGCATTTAAATATATAAAAAAATACATATATTTTGTTAAAAATGTGTATAAATTTTTAAATTCATTACTGTTTTTTACAGATGTGTCTATTGTATACTTTTTAGTACTATATTTTATTAATAATGGGCATATACATATATATTTTATTTTATCATCATTTAGTTCATTTTTAATTATGAATGTATTTTACAAAAAGAATGTCAATTAATGTATTCTTTATTGTTTGTGGATTATGATTAATGTATAATTATTATAGAAAAATGGAGTATATATGAGAAAATTAAGTCCTAAAGCAAAATTTAGAGTATCTTTTCTTATGATATGTGTTATAATATCATTTAGTTTTTTCATATATACATTTTTTTCTAATCTTTCTCAAATGATTAGTAATGTAAATGAAAATACATCGTTAGGGAACGAGTATAATAATTCTTTAGCTGAAGAAGAAGAACTAAAGGATGAAATTAATAAATTAAAAGATCCTGAGTATTTGGCAAGATATACTAGGGAAAAATATTTATACTCCGCTGATGATGAAATAATTATTAAAATTGAGGAGTAATTATGCTTAACATGGATGATATCAAAGATTACATTAGAAATGATATAGGTTTAATTGAAAATGATAATATAGTTGTAGGCGTATCTGGCGGTCCAGATTCAATGGCATTATTATCTATTTTAATAGATATAAAAGAAAAATATAATATTAAAATAATTTGTGCTCATATTAATCACACAAGAAGAAAAGAAAGTGATCAAGAAAAGATTAATCTAGAAAAATATTGCAAAGAGAACAATATTATTTTTGAGTACCTAAGAATTGAAGACTGGGGAGATGACAACTTTCATAATGAAGCTAGAATGGCAAGATATAATTTTTTTGAAGAATTAATTGAAAAATATAATGCAAAATATTTAATGACAGCACATCATGCTGATGATTTAATGGAAACAATATTGATGAGAATAGTAAGAGGATCAACATTAAAAGGATATAGTGGATTTTCTAAAATAATGCATAAAAATAATTATACAATTGTAAGACCATTAATTACAAAAACAAAATTTGAACTATTAAAATATTTGGAAGAAAATAATATTTCATATGCTGTTGATGAGTCAAATAATGAAGATCATTATACTAGAAATAGATATAGGCATGTTGTTTTACCTTTTTTAAAAAAAGAAGATAAAAATGTTCATAAAAAGTTTTTAAAATTTAGTGAAACACTATTAGAAAATAGTGAATTTATAGAAAATGAAGCTAAAAAAGTATTTAATAAAGTAGTTCAAGACGGCATAATATATATTGATAAATTTAATGAAGTTGATAAAGTAATTAAAACAAAAATAATATATGATATATTGGAAAAAATATATGGTGATGACTTATTAATAGTTGGCGATGTACATGTAGATTTAATTCTTAACTTAATAAACAGCAATAAAGCAAATAGTTCAGTACATTTGCCAAACAATGTAATAGTAATCAAGTCATACAATGAGATTTCATTTAGTTATGATGAAGATAGAGATATATCATATGAAATAGAATTGTCTGAGCACGTTAATCTTCCAAATGGTAAAAATATTGATATGATAGATGATATATCAGATACAAGTAACTTTGTTATAAGAATTAATAGTAAAGATGTTGCTCTTCCATTATACGTAAGAAATAAACGTGATGGGGATAAGATGGAAGTAAAGGGTATGGATGGGACAAAAAAAGTCAATCATATTTTTATAGACGATAAGATAAAAATGTCTGAAAGAGACACTTGGCCAGTTGTTTTAGATTCTAAAAATAAAATTGTTTGGATTCCAGGATTAAAAAAATCTAAACTTGACAATGATATTGGTAAAGTGTATGATATAATACTAAAGTATTATTAGAGAAAGGAAAGACAATGAGTATTAAAAAAAATAACAAAAAATCGTTAAGTTTTATTCCTTATATTATGTTAATAGCAGTAATTTTATGTGCATATGCATTTTTATCTACTGTAGGTGTAAAAGTAAATGAACTAGACTATAGTGAATTATCTAAGGAGTTATCTAATGGTAATGTTACTGAATTAACAGTAACTCCAAGAAGTGCTTCTGGAGTTTATATTTTAACTGGAAAACTAGAAGACTATAAAAAGACCGAATCATTTAAAGTAACTGTGCCATATACAGATACCGTTATATCAGGAATTTATGAGACAGCAGAAGAACAGGGATTAACTGTAAAAACAAATACTAATCCTGAAAATAGTACCTGGATTTCAATATTATTTAATGTTGTACCATTTATATTTTTTGGAGTTATAGTATATGTTATGTTAGTAAAACTTGGTAATAATGGAAAAGGTACTTTTGATTTTGGAAAAAGTAAAGCCAAATTATCAGAAGAAAATGGAAAGAAAACTTTTGCTGATGTTGCCGGATTAAAAGAAGAAAAAGAAGAAGTTCAAGAACTAATAGATTTCTTAAAGAATCCAAAGAAATTTACAAAAATGGGTGCCAGAATACCTAAGGGAGTTCTACTTGTAGGTCCTCCTGGAACAGGAAAAACTTTACTTGCAAAAGCAATTGCTGGAGAAGCAGGAGTTCCATTTTTCTTTATAAGTGGTTCTGATTTTGTAGAATTATTTGTCGGAGTTGGCGCTTCTCGTGTTAGAGATATGTTTAAGCAAGCCAAACAATATGCACCTTGTCTAATATTTATAGATGAGATAGATGCAGTTGGTAGAGAAAGAGGAACTGGTGTTGGTGGTGGACATGACGAAAGAGAACAAACGCTGAATCAATTATTGTCTGAAATGGATGGTTTTGGAGAAAATGAAGGAATTATAATTCTTGCAGCAACTAACCGTGCTGATGTATTAGACAAAGCTCTATTACGTGCGGGAAGGTTTGACAGACAAATATATGTAGAGCTACCTGACCTTAATGATAGAAGAGAGATATTTAAAGTACACTTACGACCAATTAAGATAGATGAAACTATAGATGTTGATTT